>JBNPEA010000114.1:0-12467 GCA_051117315.1 Salinarimonas sp.
AGCTGCAGCCGGGGCTCGCGCTCTACGCGCTCCTGTCGGCGAGCGGCGCGCCGATCCTGCTCACCGGCTCGCGGGAGGCGGCGCTCGCCAACGCCCGCGCGAACCAGCTCGACGCGCTCAGCGTCCACTGACGACCGGCGGCGCCGGCACGAACAGGGCGGGAACATCCCCTCCCGCAGGCCCGCCGGCGCCGCCCGGCTCCGCACAATCGCCGCAGCAGCGCCCCGCGACCGCCCGTTCCACTTGGCACGAAAGCCGCGCGCACCTAGATTGAACATCGCGGACGCCTCCTGTCGGGCGCGCGTTCGCGTCGTCCCCGTGCGCCGTGCTTCGCGCGCGAGACCGACAGGGACGCTCACTGCCCGGCGACGAACGGACCGCGATGAACCCGAACTTCAGAAACTTCGCCCTGTGGGTCATCATCTTCCTGCTGGTGCTCGCGCTGGTGACACTCTTCCAGTCGCCGAGCCAGCGGACGCAGGGCCGGGAGATCGCCTACAGCCAGCTGCTCTCGGCGGCGGAATCGGGGCGTGTCTCGTCCGTCACCATCGCGGGCCGCGAGATCTCGGGTATCTACCAGGACGGCACGGCCTTCTCGACCTACGCGCCCGACGACGCCACGCTCGTCCCGACGCTCCAGCAGAACGGCGTGCAGATCAACGCGCAGCCGCCGCAGGACTCGACCCCCTGGCTGCTGGCGCTGCTGATCAACTGGCTGCCGATCCTGATCTTCATCGGCGCCTGGATCTTCCTGTCGCGCCAGATGCAGTCCGGCGCGGGCCGCGCCATGGGCTTCGGCAAGTCGAAGGCCAAGCTCCTCACGGAGGCGCACGGCAAGGTGACGTTCGACGACGTCGCCGGCATCGACGAGGCCAAGGAGGACCTGCAGGAGATCGTCGAGTTCCTGCGCGATCCGCAGAAGTTCCAGCGGCTCGGCGGGCGCATCCCCCGCGGCGTGCTGCTCGTCGGCCCTCCGGGCACCGGCAAGACGCTGACCGCCCGCGCGGTCGCCGGCGAGGCGAACGTGCCGTTCTTCACGATCTCGGGCTCGGACTTCGTCGAGATGTTCGTCGGCGTCGGCGCGAGCCGTGTGCGCGACATGTTCGAGCAGGCGAAGAAGAACTCGCCCTGCATCATCTTCATCGACGAGATCGACGCGGTCGGGCGCCATCGTGGCGCCGGCCTCGGCGGCGGCAACGACGAGCGCGAGCAGACGCTGAACCAGCTGCTGGTCGAGATGGACGGCTTCGAGGCGAACGAGGGCGTGATCATCATCGCCGCCACCAACCGGCCGGACGTGCTCGACCCGGCGCTGCTGCGCCCCGGCCGCTTCGACCGGCAGATCGTGGTGCCCAATCCCGACGTCACCGGGCGCGAGAAGATCCTGCGGGTGCACGTGCGCAAGGTTCCCCTCGCGCCCGACGTCGACACCAAGGTGATCGCGCGCGGCACGCCCGGCTTCTCGGGCGCGGACCTGATGAACCTCGTCAACGAGGCGGCGCTTCTGGCGGCGCGGCGCGGCAAGCGCATCGTCACGATGCAGGAGTTCGAGGACGCCAAGGACAAGGTGATGATGGGCGCCGAGCGCCGCAGCCTGGTGATGACGGACGACGAGAAGCGGCTCACCGCCTATCACGAGGCCGGCCACGCCATCGTCGCGCTCAACGTTCCCGCCACCGACCCGGTGCACAAGGCCACCATCATCCCGCGCGGGCGCGCGCTCGGCATGGTCATGCAGCTGCCCGAGCGCGACAAGCTGTCGATGTCCTTCGAGCAGATGACCTCGCGGCTCGCCATCATGATGGGCGGGCGCATCGCCGAGGAGATCACCTTCGGGCACGACAAGGTGACGTCCGGCGCCCAGTCCGACATCGACCAGGCGACCCGCCTGGCGCGCATGATGGTGACCCGGTGGGGCCTGTCCGACGAGCTCGGCACCGTCTCCTACGGCGACAACAACGACGACCCCTTCGTCGGCATGCAGATGGGGCGCCAGACCCACGTCTCCGAGGAGACGGCCCAGAAGATCGACGCGGAGATCCGCCGCTTCGTCGAGGAAGGCCTGCAGGAGGCGCGGCGCATCCTCACCGAGAAGCACGACCAGCTCGAGCTCCTGGCCAAGGGCCTGCTCGAGTACGAGACGCTCACCGGCCAGGAGATTCGGGACCTGATCGCCGGCAAGCGCCCGAGCCGCGACGCCACCGAGCCGCCCGCCCCGGTGCGCGGCGTCACGGTCCCGGTCGCCGGCAAGCCCCGTCCGCCCCGCGACGAGCCGGATGCCGGCCTGGAGCCGCAGCCGCAGGGGTGAGCGCACGCCTCCGCCGGACGCCCGCCGAGCCTCTCGGCGGGCGTTTGCGCGCACGCCCTCTCGCTTGACACCCGCCCCGCCCTTTGCGAAGGCGCGGCGCAGCCGTTTTCGCCGTCGTCGTCCGTAGAGGAGGCTCCATGCCCGACCCGTCCATGAGCCGTGCATCCGTGAGCCGTGCATCCCCGAGCCGTGCACTCGTGTTTCCAGGCCAGGGCAGCCAGGCCGTCGGCATGGGCAAGGCGCTGGCCGAGGCCTTCCCGCAGGCGCGGGCCGTGTTCGACGAGGTCGACGACGCCCTCTCGCAGAAGCTCTCGACGCTGATGTTCGAGGGGCCGATCGAGACCCTCACCCTCACCGCCAACGCCCAGCCCGCCCTGATGGCGACGAGCCTCGCGGCTTTGCGCGTGCTCGAGGCCGAGGCCGGGCTCGACGTCTCCCGCGACGTCGCCTTCCTGGCCGGCCATTCGCTCGGCGAGTATTCCGCCCTCGCCGCCGCGGGCGCCCTCTCCGTCGCCGACACCGCAAGGCTGCTGCGCATCCGCGGCGACGCGATGCAGGCGGCGGTGCCCGTCGGCGCTGGCGCCATGGCGGCGCTGATCGGGGTCGAGGTGGACGCGGCCGCCGAGATCGCGGCGGAGGCCGCGCAGGGCGAGGTCTGCGACGTCGCCAACGACAACGGCGGCGGCCAGGTCGTCCTGTCCGGCCACAAGCCGGCGGTGGAGCGCGCCCTCGCGCTGGCCCAGGCCCGCGGCGTCAAGCGCGCGGTGCTGCTGCCGGTCTCCGCCCCCTTCCATTGCGCGCTGATGGCGCCCGCCGCGGAGGCGATGCGCGCCGCGCTCGCCGAGGCCGCCGTGCACGCGCCCCGCGCTCCCGTCGTCGCCAACGTCACCGCGGCGCCGGTGTCCGATCCGCAGGCCATCCGCGAGGCGCTGGTGGCGCAGGTGACCGGCACCGTGCGCTGGCGCGAATCGGTCGCCTTCATGGCGGGCGCGGGCGTCGAGGCCTTCGTCGAGGTCGGCGCGGGCCGGGTGCTCTCGGGCCTCGTCAAGCGCATCGCCGCGGGGGCGCAGGTGCGCGCCGTCGGAACGCCGGACGACGTCGCGGCTTTCGCCGCGGACATGAAGCAAGGATGATGTCGATGTTCGATCTCGCCGGCCGCAAGGCCCTCGTCACAGGCGCCACCGGAGGTCTCGGCGGCGCCATCGCCCGCGCGCTGCACGCCCAGGGCGCCACGGTGACGCTCTCCGGCACGAGGCGCGCGGCGCTCGACGCGCTCGCCGGCGAGCTCGGCGAGCGGGTGCACGTCGCGGAGGCGAACCTCGCCGAGGCGGAGTCGGTGGAGGCGCTGGTGCCGGCGGCGGAGGCGGCGATGGGCGGCCTCGACATCCTGGTCAACAACGCCGGCATCACCAAGGACAACCTTTTCATCCGCCTCAAGGACGAGGACTGGGACCGGGTGCTGGCGGTGAACCTCACGGCGGCCTTCCGGCTCTCGCGCGCGGCGGTGCGCGGCATGATGCGCCGGCGCTTCGGGCGTATCGTCAACATCTCCTCGGTCGTCGGTGCCACCGGCAACGCGGGCCAGGGCAACTATGCCGCCGCCAAGGCGGGCCTGGTGGGCATGTCGAAGGCGCTCGCCGCCGAGGTGGCGAGCCGCGGCATCACCGTCAACGCGGTGGCGCCGGGCTTCATCGAATCGCCGATGACCGACGCGTTGGACGACAAGCAGCGCGCCGCGATCCTCGGCACGGTACCGGCGGGCCGCCTCGGCACCGGGGCGGAGGTCGCCGCGGCGGTGACCTATCTCGCCTCCGACGAGGCGGCCTACGTCACCGGCCACACGTTGCACGTCAACGGCGGCATGGCCATGCTCTGAGGCGCGGGCGTCGCGCCGGGCGACCGGGCCGCGGCGCCTCGCACGAAAAGGCGGGAAAGGCCTTGCGGCGGCTCTCGCCACGGCGCGGGCCGTGTGTTAGGACACCGCGACATTTTCGTCGTCGGCTTCTCACGGGGGCTTGACCACGGGCGCGATTGGGGCTTTTGCAGCACGCGTCCAGGTCGGCACGATCAACCCGGCGGCAAGCCGCGCGAACCGGACATCCCAACGGGAGCCGTCTTCCGGCAAGACGCGCCCGAAGATCGACGAGTGATACGAGGACACGAACGATGAGTGACATCGCTGAGCGCGTGAAGAAGATCGTGGTCGAGCACCTGGGCGTCGAAGCCGAGAAGGTGAACGAGAACGCGAACTTCATCGATGACCTCGGTGCCGACAGCCTCGACACCGTCGAGCTCGTGATGGCCTTCGAGGAAGAGTTCAACGTCGAGATTCCGGACGACGCCGCCGAGACCATCGTCACGGTCGGCGACGCGATCAAGTTCCTCGAGAAGAACGCGGGCTGAGGGCGCCGCGCCCTCGATCCCGCCTTCGGGCGGCGTTCGCGGGCGCGTCCCACGGCACATGACATGATGATGCGTCGCGTCGTCGTCACCGGCCTGGGTATGGTCACGCCGCTCGCCTGCGGCGTCGAGGATACGTGGGCGCGGCTTCTCGCCGGGCGGAGCGGGGCGTCTCGAATCGAGACGTTCGAGACCTCCGACCTGCCCTGCCGCATCGCCTGCCAGATCCCGCGCGGAGACGGGTCGGACGGCACGTTCAATCCCGACGACTGGATGGATGCCAAGGACCAGCGCAAGGTCGATCCCTTCATCGTCTACGCCATGGCGGCCGCCCGGCAGGCGCTCGACGACGCCGGCTGGCACCCGACCGGCTACGAGGATCAGGCCGCCACAGGCGTCCTGATCGGCTCGGGCATCGGCGGCATCGAGGGCATCGCCGAGGCGGCCCTCATCCTGCGCGACAAGGGACCGCGCCGGCTCTCGCCCTTCTTCATCCCCGGCCGGCTGATCAATCTCGCCTCCGGCTACGTCTCGATCGCTCACGGGCTGAAGGGCCCGAACCACTCGGTCGTGACCGCCTGCTCGACGGGCGCGCACGCGATCGGCGACGCTGCGCGGCTGATCGCGCTCGGGGACGCCGACGTGATGGTGGCCGGTGGCACGGAATCGCCGATCAGCCGCATCTCGGTGGCCGGCTTCGCCGCCTGCCGCGCGCTCTCGACGCGCTACAACGACGAGCCCCACCGCGCCTCACGCCCCTACGACCGGGACCGCGACGGCTTCGTGATGGGTGAGGGGTCGGGCGTCGTGGTGCTCGAGGACTTCGAGCACGCCCGGGCGCGCGGCGCCAGGATCTACGCCGAACTCGTCGGCTACGGCCTCTCGGGTGACGCCTTCCACATCACCTCGCCCTCCGAGGACGGCGACGGCGCCTATCGCTGCATGCGCGCGGCGCTCAAGCGCGCCGGCCTGGAGCCGGCGGCGCTCGACTACGTCAACGCCCACGGCACCTCGACGCCGCTGGGCGACGAGATCGAGCTCGGCGCCGTGGAGCGGTTGATGGGCGAGGCGGCGCCGGGGCTCGTGATGTCCGCGACCAAGTCGGCCACGGGGCACCTCCTCGGCGCAGCGGGTGCGATCGAGGCGATCTTCTCGATCCTGGCGATGCGCGACTCGACGGTGCCGCCGACGCTCAACCTGGAGAACCCGTCCATCGAGACGCGCATCGACCTCGCGCCAAAGGTGGCGAAGGAGAAGCGCATCGACGTGGCTCTGTCGAACTCGTTCGGCTTCGGCGGTACGAACGCCTCCCTGGTCTTCGCGCGCGTCCCCTGAGGACGCGGGCGTGGGTCGGGCTCGGTCACGCGTTTTCGCCACATTGGTGGGTCAGTTCGAGCGGCGGTCGCCGCGAGGCCGACCCCGCCACCCTCGCCAGACGTGAGCCATGTTCGGTCGCAGCAGAGAGACGAACCAGCCCCCCGCCACGCCGCAGCCCGGCCCGTCCGGCCATGCCGGGACGCCCGAGGCGCCCCGTCTCTCGCCGAAGAGCCCGCATGAGGCGATCAAGCCGGAGATGGCGCCGCCGCCCCCGCCGCGGCGCCTGCGACCGCCCCGGGGTGGCCTCCTGTCGACGCTCTCGGGCCTGTTCAGCGTCCTCGCGGTCGGCGCGCTGCTCACCCTCGTCGCCCTCGTGGTGCTCGCCCGCCAGGCCAACGAGCCGGGCACGCTCGACGCGGACACGGTCGTCTCCATTCCCAGTGGCAGCGGCATGGGCGAGATCGCCCGCATCCTGCGGCGAGAGGGCGTGATCGAGCAGCCGCTGCTGTTCCAGCTCTACGCCGTGCTCAATCGCGAGCAGAGCAACCTCAAGGCCGGCGAGTTCCTGTTCCGCGCCGAGGCGTCCATCGCGGACGCCGTCGACACGCTCACCGAGGGACGGGCGGTCCTGCACGAGATCACCTTCCCCGAAGGCCTGACCAGCCAGCAGATCGTCGAGCGCCTGCGGCAGGACCCGATCCTCACCGGCGACATCGAGACGATCCCGCCGGAGGGCTCGCTCCTGCCCGACACCTACAAGTTCGAGCGCGGCACCACGCGCGCCCAGGTGCTGCAGATCATGAGCCGCGCCCAGTCCGAGGCGCTGGAGCGCATCTGGGCTCGGCGCGTCGACGGGCTGCCGCTCGAGGCGCCCGAGGAGCTGGTCGTCCTCGCCTCGATCGTGGAGAAGGAGACCGGCCGGGCCGACGAGCGCCCGCGGGTCGCGGGCGTCTTCATAAACCGGCTGGAGCGCGGCATGCGGCTCGAGTCCGACCCCACCATCGTCTACGGCCTGGTGGGCGGCCAGGGTACCCTCGGACGCGGCATCCGGCGCTCCGAGATCCGCGCGCCGACGCCCTGGAACACCTACACGATCGACGGCCTTCCCCCCACGCCGATCGCCAACCCCGGGCGCGCGGCGATGGAGGCGGTGGCCAACCCGTCGCGGACGAACGACCTGTTCTTCGTCGCCGACGGCACCGGCGGTCACGCCTTCTCCGAGACCTACGCCCAGCACCGGCGCGCCGTGGCGCGGTGGCGCGAGATCGAGGCGGGCCGCGCCTCCTCCGGCGGGCAGGACGTGATCGACCCGGACGATCTTCCGGACGAGGAGCCGCAGCCGCGTAGCGGCGCGCTGCCCGCGGCGACGCCGGCGGCGGCGGGCCGCGCCCCCGCCCTGCGGGACGTCGTCGACGCCTCCGAGGGCACGCCGCTCGATCCGCTGGCCAATACGAGCTTCGATCTGACCAACACGCAGGTCGTGCCGGATCTGGAGCCGCTCGACGGCTCCGGCGCCGCGGCGGAGCCGGACGCGCCCGCGCGGCCCGCCGGCGGCGCGCCGCCATTGCCGCCCCGCCGCCCGGATCTGTGAGGCGACGGCGTCAGCCGGCTCCCGCGAAGGGGAAGCGTCCGGCCGCCTCCCACGGCCCGCCGCGATAGCGCCACAGCAGCAGCCCCTCGCCGACGACCGGGAACGGCACGAAGCCGCTCTCGAGCCGTGCCGCCAGCGCCTTCGCGACGTGTGGTGCGACCTTGTTCTGGATGGTGACGTGGGCGGGCCCGCCCTGCCTATCTTGCGGCCCGAGCCAGGGCGCGAAGCGGGCCGCCAGCGCCCGGCGCAGCGCCACCAGCGCGCCGCTCTCGATGGCATAGGCCACGCCCCGTCCGAGGAACCGCACGCCGCTGCAGGACATCGCGAGCGGCGCCCGGGCCGCCGCCGCCTCCGCGAGCGTCGCGGCGACGGAGGCCTCCAGATCGCCCGGCAGCTTGTGGAAGAGAGTCAGGTGCGCGGGCACGATGTCGCGCGCGGGCGGGAAGTACGCCCGGCGCTGCGCCTGGAAGAAGGCGTGGGAGTCCTCGTCGAGGGCGAGGGTGACGATCAGCGGCGGGGCCGCGTCCGGCACCGCGTCCTCCTGCCTCACGATGCGCCGGCTCCGGCGGGGCGGACGGCCCGCCTCAGCGGGAGAGCGCGACGGGTGCCCCGGAGCGCGAGAGCGCGCCGCTCATGGCGCCCGGTGTCGCGCCGAGCCGCGCGGCGACCGCGCCGCCCTGGCGGTAGAGATAGACCTGGTCGCCCTGAAGATCCCAGGCCGAGACCCGGCTGAGATCCTCGTTCTGGCAGCCCGAGCTGGAGGCGCGGTAGAGGTCGAGCGAGGGGGTGGAGGACAGCGTCACGCGGCAGGAGCCGCCGCCGGGCTCGCTCGCCCGCCAGGTGCCCACGAAGGTGGTGCGCGACGCCCGCGGTGCGGACTGCGTCGGCGCGGGGATGGCGGCGACCCGCGGCGAGGAGGGCACGTCCGAGACGATCTGGTCGGTGGCGACGACGCCGTCGCCGACGATCGGCGGCGCCAGGGGCTGCGACTCGACCACGCCGGTCGGCGCGGCGAGGCCGGGCTCGAGCGGCGTCGTCGTGACGATCCCCGGCGAAGCGGCCACGGCGGGCCGCGGCCCGCCGCCGAAGCGGGCGGACTGGCAGGCGGCGAGGGCGAGCACGCTCGCGGCGATCACCGTCGTGCGCAGGGCGAGGCGGGTTGCGATCTGCGGCGTCATCGAGTCCATCCGGGGCTGTTGGCGGGCGCGGGCGAGCGTCCTGGGCGAGCGTCCTGGGCGAGCGTCGTATGCGGCCTCCCGGGCGCGCATCGTGGGCGAGGCAAGTCTTCCTAGCCCATCCTGGCCGATCTTGGTTGCGAGAGAGTGAAGCACGAATGTGGCGAATCGGGAAACGCCAACGGCCGCGCCGGGTTCACCCGCGCGGACGCATGGACGTGCCCGGTCGCGACACCCGTCAGACGTGGCGCGTCACCATCATCTTCTTGACCTCGGCGATCGCCTTGGCCGGGTTGAGGCCCTTGGGGCAGGCGTTGGCGCAGTTCATGATGGTGTGGCAGCGGTAGAGCTTGAACGGGTCCTCGAGCTTGTCGAGGCGCTCGCCGGTCATCTCGTCGCGCGAATCCGCCAGCCAGCGATAGGCGTGCAGCAGCGCCGCCGGGCCGAGGAAGCGGTCGCCGTTCCACCAGTAGGACGGGCAGGCCGTGGTGCAGCAGGCGCACAGGATGCACTCGTAGAGCCCGTCGAGCTCGACGCGATCCTCCGGCGTCTGCCGCCACTCGTGCTCGGGGGCCGGCGTCTGCGTCTGCAGCCAGGGCTCCACCGAGGCGTGCTGGGCGAAGAACTGGGTCAGGTCCGGCACCAGGTCCTTGAGCACCGGCATGTGCGGCAGGGGAAAGATCTTCACCGCGCCGGAGCCGCACTCGTCGATGCCGCGGGTGCAGGCGATGGTGTTCTGCCCCTGGATGTTCATGGCGCAGGAGCCGCAGATGCCCTCGCGGCAGGAGCGCCGGAAGGTCAGCGTCGGATCGATCTTGTTCTTGATCCAGATGAGCGCGTCGAGCACCATCGGCCCGCAATCCTCGCGGTCGACGTAGTAGGTGTCGATGCGCGGGTTCTCGCTCTCGTCCGGGTTCCAGCGGTAGATCCGGAACTCCTGCAACGCCTTCCCGTCGACGGGCTTCGGCCAGATCTTGCCGTCGCGGTACTGGGAGTTCTTGGGGAGCTTGAATTCAGCCATGTGGTCGGGTCCTCAGTACACCCGCGCCTTCGGCGCGATGTACTCGATCTCGTTCGAGAGCGTGTAGGCGTGGACCGGGCGGTAGTCGATCGAGACCTGGCCCGCGCCCTCGTCGCACCAGGCGAGGGTGTGCTTCATCCAGTCCTTGTCGTCGCGATCCGGGAAGTCCTCGCGGGCGTGGGCGCCGCGGGACTCGGTGCGGTTGGCGGCCGATTCCATCGTCACCACCGCCTGGGTGATCAGGTTGTCGAACTCGAGCGTCTCGATCAGGTCCGTGTTGAAGATCAGCGAGCGGTCCTTGGTCGACACGTCCGCGATCCCGCCCCAGACGTCGTGGATCAGGGTCTTGCCCTCGGACAGCACCTCGCCGGTCCGGAAGACCGCGCAATTGTTCTGCATGGTCTTCTGCATCTGCAGCCGCAGCTCGGCGGTGGGCGTCGTGCCGTCGGCGTTGCGGAAGCGGTCGAGGCGCGCGAGCGCCTTGTCGGCCGAATCCTTCGGCAGCGGCGCCTGGCCCTCGCCGGGCTTGACGATCTCGGCGCAGCGCAGGCCCGCGGCGCGGCCGAAGACCACGAGGTCGATGAGCGAGTTGGAGCCGAGGCGGTTGGCGCCGTGCACGGACACGCAGGCCGCCTCGCCGATCGCCATCAGGCCCGGCACCACCGAGTCCGGATCGCCGTTCTTCTTGGTGAGCACCTCGCCGTAGAAGTTCGTCGGGATGCCGCCCATGTTGTAGTGAACGGTCGGCAGCACCGGGATCGGCTCCCGGGTCACGTCGACGCCGGCGAAGATCTTGGCGCTCTCGGAGATGCCGGGCAGGCGCTCGTGCAGGATCTTCGGGTCGAGGTGGTCGAGGTGGAGGTGGATGTGGTCCCCCTCCTTGCCGACGCCGCGGCCGCCGCGGATCTCCATCGTCATCGCCCGCGAGACCACGTCGCGCGAGGCGAGGTCCTTTGCGGACGGCGCGTAGCGCTCCATGAAGCGCTCGCCCTCGGAATTCGTCAGGTAGCCGCCCTCGCCGCGGGCGCCCTCGGTGATCAGGCAGCCCGCGCCGTAGATGCCGGTCGGGTGGAACTGCACGAACTCCATGTCCTGCAGCGGCAGGCCGGCGCGCAGCACCATGGCGTTGCCGTCGCCCGTGCAGGTGTGGGCGGACGTCGCCGAGAAGTAGGCGCGGCCGTATCCGCCGGTGGCGAGGATCACCATCTGGGCGCGGAAGCGGTGGATCGTGCCCGTGGTCATGTCGAGGGCGACGATGCCGCGGCAGCGGCCCTCCTCGTCCATGATCAGGTCGATGGCGAAGAACTCGATGAAGAAGTTCGTGTCGTTCTTCAGCGCCGCGCCGTAGAGCGTGTGCAGGATGGCGTGGCCGGTCCGGTCCGCGGCGGCGCAGGTGCGCTGCGCCGTGCCCTCGCCGAAGCGGGTGGTCATGCCGCCGAAGGGACGCTGGTAGATCTTGCCGGCCTCGGTGCGCGAGAAGGGCACGCCCCAGTGCTCCAGCTCGTAGACGGCGGCCGGCGCGTGGCGGCAGAGATACTCGATCGCGTCCTGGTCGCCGAGCCAGTCCGACCCCTTCACGGTGTCGTACATGTGCCAGCGCCAGTCGTCCTCGCCCATGTTGCCGAGCGCGGCCGAGATGCCGCCCTGCGCCGCCACGGTGTGCGAGCGCGTCGGGAAGACCTTGGTCACGCAGGCCGTGCGCAGGCCCGCCTGCGAGCAGCCGACCGTGGCGCGAAGGCCCGCGCCGCCGGCACCCACCACCACGACGTCGAAGGTGTGGTCGGTTACGGGATAGGCCGCGCCGTTCGCCGCGGGGGCGGCGCCGTTGCCGGCGGCGGGGGACGTGTCGTTCGCCATTGTCTCGTGTACTCCCTCAGAGCAAGGGGCCGAAGCTGACCTTCGCGATCGCGAAGAGGCTCGCCGCGCCGATCAGGATCGCGAAGAACGTATTCGCGATCACGGCCGCGATCTTCGCGCCCTTGCCGTGCACGTAGTCCTCGATGACGATCTGCATGCCGAGCCGCATGTGGACCGTGATGGATACGACGAAGAGCGCGAGCAGGATCGCGGCAAGGGGGTGCGACACGATCGCGGCCGCCTCGGCCCACGGGCGACCGGCGACGAGCGCCACGATCACCACGAAGGGGAAGACGAGCAGCAGGTTCGATACCGCCGTGATGCGATGATGCCAGAAATGGTCCGTCCCGCCGCCGGAGGCGCCGAGCCCCTTGGCCCGGGCGAGGGGGGTGCGGATGGTGTTCTTGGTGGCCATCTCGGTCTTGAACTCCCTCAGCGCGCGATCAGCGCCACGATCCAGATCACCAGGGTCAGCGAGATCGAGCCGACCAGGGTGAGCTTGGCGAGCAGGAAGCGCTGCGAGGGCTCGAAGCCCTGGCCGAAGTCCCACAGGAAGTGGCGCACGCCGCCGAGCATGTGGTGCATCAGCGCCCAGGTGTAGGCGAACAGGATCAGATAGCCGAGCCAGGAGCCGAAGAACCAGGCGGCGGACTCGTAGGCCTGCGGCCCGGACGCCAGCGCCACCAGCCAGAAGGCGAGGAAGACCGTGCCGACGTAGAGTACGATCGCGGTCGCCCGGTGGAAGATGGACATCGCCATCGTCCAGGTCCAGCGATAGATCTGCAGGTGCGGCGATAG
>JBNPEA010000126.1:0-12438 GCA_051117315.1 Salinarimonas sp.
GCGAGGCCGCGCTCCCGGTCGAGGCCGAAGCGGGCGACGGCGTCGTCGATGACCGCCAGCAGGAAGGCGACGTCGTCGCGCGGCGTGCGCCCCGGCCGGCCCCTGCGGCTCTCCGGCCGCAGCGACAACGAGGACGGCCCGTCCGGCCGGTTGGAAACGCCCTGCGGCACGACGAGCGCATAGCCGCGATCGCGATACGCGTCGACGACGGCCGCGTTCGCCGCCATGCGGCCGGCCGATCCGCCGTAGCCGTGCAGGTAGAGCACCCAGGGCGCGCCGCCGCCGGCCGCGAAGCCGGGTGGCACGATGTAGTAGACACCGTCCGCAATCGCGCAGGGCCGCTCGGGACCGCCGCAGGGCTCCTGCGCCGCCGCGGTGCCGATGCTCCCGGCGATCAGGGCGATGCAGACGTGAAGGCGGCGCATGGGGTGCTCCCGGCCGGGACGACGGACGCCGCCGACCCTAGCAGGCAGGGTGGCGCCACGAAACGCCCCGTCCGGGGTCGGCACATCGAGACCCGACGGAGCGTCCCCGTCGGATCGCCGGCGCGCTCAATCGAACAGCTCGGCCAGCGCCGTCATCGTCGGCTCGTCGGTGAGGTCGAGCTTGAGCGGCGTCACCGAGATGCGGCGGTTGGCCAGCGCCCAGAGGTCGGAGCCGTGACCGGGGGTGAAGGGGGCGCGGGCGAAGGCGATCCAGAAATACGGGTTGCCGCGCCCGTCGCGGCGCTCGTCGATGCTGAGCAGCTCCTGGTTCCGCAGGCCCTGGTGCGTGACGGACACGCCCTCGATCTTCTCCGGCGCGCAATCTGGAAAGTTGATGTTGACGAGCGTATTGCGCGGCAGCTCCAGTCCCAGGACCTTCGAGACCACCCCGGCGCCGTGCGCCTCCGCGCAGCCCCACTGGATCGCCCCGCGCCCGCCGGCGCCGTAGGCCTGCGACAGCGCGATGGAGCGCACGCCGAGCATGGTCCCCTCGATCGCCGCCGCGATCGTGCCCGAATAGGAGACGTCCTCCGCGACGTTCTGGCCGCGGTTGACGCCCGAGAGCACGAGATCCGGCTTGCGGTCGGCCATGATGTGGCGGATCGCCATGATCACGCAGTCGGTGGGCGTGCCCTTCACCGCGAAATGCCCCTCCGCCGTCTCGCGCAGGCGCAGCGGATCGTTCAGCGACAGCGAGTGCGAGACGCCGGACTGGTCGGTCTCCGGCGCCACCACCGTAACGTCGTCGGAGAGCTGGCGGGCGATCTTCTCCAGGCTCTTGAGGCCCGGCGCGTGGATGCCGTCGTCGTTGGTGCAGAGGATGCGCATGGGTCTCAGGGCCTCTCGGGTCGGGCTGTCTCGATTCGGGTGAGCCCGCCCATATAGGGCACGAGCGCCGACGGCACGGTGACCGAGCCGTCCTCGTTCTGGAAGGTCTCCATCACGGCGATGAGCGCGCGGCCCACCGCCACGCCCGAGCCGTTGAGCGTGTGGACGAAATGCGGCTTGCCGTCGCGGCGGAAGCGCGCCTGCATGCGCCGGGCCTGGAAGTCGCCGCAATTGGAGCAGGACGAGATCTCGCGATACGTGTCCTGCCCCGGCAGCCAGACCTCGATGTCGTACGTCTTGCGCGCGGAGAAGCCCATGTCTCCCGAGCACAGCGTCACCACCCGGTAGGGCAGCTCGAGGGCCTTCAGCACGGCCTCGGCGCAGCCGAGCATGCGCTCGTGCTCGTCGCTCGACTGCTCCGGCGTCGTGATCGAGACGAGCTCGCACTTCCAGAACTGGTGCTGGCGCAGCATGCCACGGGTGTCCCGCCCCGCCGCGCCGGCCTCGGCGCGGAAGGACGGGGTGAGCGCGGTATAGCGCAGAGGCAGCTCGCCCTCGGGGAGGATCTGCTCGCGGGCGAGGTTGGTGAGCGGGACCTCGGCCGTGGGGATCAGGCCCAGCCGGTTCTCTCGGGGTGCGTCCAGCGCGTCGCCCTTCAGCGCCCAGAACTGGTCGTCCTCGAACTTCGGCAGTTGCGCCGTGCCGTAGAAGGCCTCGTCGCGCACGAGCAGCGGTGGCGACACCTCGGTGTAGCCGTGCTCGCGCGTGTGCAGGTCGATCATGAACTGGCCGAGCGCGCGCTCGAGCCGGGCGAGCTGGCCCCTGAGCACCACGAAGCGCGAGCCCGACAGCTTCGCCGCGGTCTCGAAGTCCATCAGCCCCATGGCCTCGCCGAGCTCGTAGTGCTCGCGGGCGGCGTTGGAGCGTCGGGGCGTGCCCCAGGTGGCGCGCTCGACGTTGGCGCTCTCGTCGGGCCCCTCGGGCACGTCGTCGGCGGGGAGATTGGGGAGGCCGGCGAGCTCGCGCTCGAGCGCGGCACTCGCGTCCGTCTCGGCCGCCTCGAGCGCGCCGAGCTCGTCCTTCAGCCCCGCGACCTCGGCCATCAGCGCCTGGGCGCGCGCCTCGTCGCGGGCCTTCTTCGCCCCGCCGATCTCCTTGGAGAGGCTGTTGCGGCGCTCCTGCGCGGCCTGCGCCTGGGCGACCACCTGCTTGCGGCGGTCGTCGAGCGCGACCAGCTCACGGGAGCGGGGCTCGAGCCCGCGCTTCCTCAGGCCCTCGTCGAAGGCGGTCGGGTTCTCGCGAATGGCGCGGATGTCGTGCATGTCTCTCGAGCCGGTGCCGGGTCTGGTGCGCGGCGCCGGATCGAGCGAGCCTCAATCGTTCGCCGCGTCGCGTGCGGCCTCGGCTTCCGCACGCTTCTTCTCGACCATCCGGACCGCGAAGATGGACAGCTCGTAGAGAAGCAGGGTCGGGACCGCAAGGGCGAACTGGCTGATGATGTCCGGCGGCGTGAACAGCGCCGCGACGATGAACACGAGCACGATCGCGTACTTGCGCTTGTCCTTCAGGAACTCCGAATCGATGATCCCCGCCCGCGCCAGCAGCGTCAGCACCACCGGCAGCTGGAAGCAGATGCCGAAGGCGAAGATCAGCGTCATGATCAGCGACAGGTACTCGCTGACCTTCGGCAGGAACTCGATCGTCGGCGCGCCCTCCACCGCGAGCTGCTGCATGCCGACCGAGAAGTGCATCAGGAGTGGCATGGCGACGTAGTAGACGACCATCGCCCCCGTCGCGAACAGAACCGGCGTCGCCACGAGGTAGGGCAGGAAGGCCTGGCGCTCGTTCTTGTACAGGCCGGGCGCGACGAACTTGTAGATCTGCGTGGCGATGATCGGGAAGGCGAGGAAGGCCGCGCCGAAGAAGGCCACCTGCAGCTGCGTGAACAGGTACTCGAGCCCGTGCGTGTAGACGAGCCGCGCCATCTCGGGCGAGCCGACGGCGTTGACGTAGGGCTGGACGAGGATGTTGTAGATGTACTTGGCGAAGCCGAAGGAGGCGGCGAACAGCACCACGAAGGCGATCATCGAGCGGATCAGCCGCTCGCGCAGCTCGATGAGGTGCTCGATCAGCGGCGCGCGCGACGCCTCGATGTCGTCGGGCTTGACCGAGAGCGTCACGGCTTGACCTCTTCCTTCTCGGCCGACGCCGGGGTCGCGACGGGGATGGGCTGCGGCGCGGCCACGGGGGCCGCGGGCGCCGCCCTGGCGCCGGGATCGTCGCCGGCGGAGGCGGCGGGCGGCGCGGCGTTCTCGGCCGCGCCGGCGTCCTGCGTCCCGGCTGCGTCCTGCGCCTTGGCGAAGGAGACCCTGCCGTCGGCCGACTGGACGACGGACGCCTTGCCCTCGTCCGGCTTGGCGTCTGGCCCCTTGGCGAGGCTCGGCCCGGCGCCCGGCTTCGTCTCCGCGGGCTTGCCCTCGACGGCCCGCTTGATCTCGTCGCGCGCCGCCTTGGCCGGGTTCATCCCCGCCTTCGCCGCGCGGCCGATGCCCTCGACCTCTTTGCGGACGGAGTCGAGCTCGGCCTCGCGCATGGCCTGGTTGAACTGCCCCTGGAACTCGCCCGCCATGCGCCGGACCTTGCCGACAACCTGGCCGACGGCGCGCAGGGTGCGGGGCAGGTCCTTGGGACCGATGACGATCAGCGCGACGGCGCCGACCAGCATCATCTCGCCCCAGCTCAGATCGAACATGGCTTCCTGCCCCGGGATCGCGCACGGCCGGCGGCCGCGTCACGCTGCGTCAAGCCCCTCGGTGCGTCCCGCAGCGGATGCGGCACGGCACCTCCGTCGACGCGGCGGCGCCGCGCCGTCAGCCCGCCTTGTTGGCGTTGGCGTTGGTGTTCTGCGCGCTCGGCGCCGTCTGGCCGGGCTGGTGCTCGATCGAGCGCGCGGGCTCGTTCGAGGCCTGGGCCTGCGCGGCCTCGCCGTCGTCATCGGACATGCCCTTCTTGAAGGCCTTGATGCCCTGGGCGACGTCGCCCATCATCGCGGAGATCTTGCCGCGACCGAACAGGAGCACGACGAGCAGGCCGACGACGAGAATTTGCCACAAGCTCGGAGTCATGAGCGTCCCCTCCAGCGCCGGCCCGCGGCGCCACCTTATTCCAACCGACCGCCAACCTAGTGGCGACCCGTGGCGAAAACAAGAACTTCGGCCGGGTTCACATCGATTCCCACGTCCTGCCCCTCCCCCGGCTCCCAGGTCTCCCGGGAGCGCGCCTGCAGGGGCGCGTCGAGGCCCTGGACCGCGACATGGACGAGATCGACTTCGCCGAGGAAGCGGCGCGCGACGATCCGCCCCGGCAGGCAGAAGCCCGGCGCGCGCAGCCGGATCGCCTGCGGGCGCACGCACACGATCGCCACGTCCCCCTCGGCGAGGCCGGGCGCGGGAAAGGCGCCCAGCGGCGTCTCCACGCGCCCGCGCCGGACCGTGCCCTCGACCTCGTTGAAGTCGCAGAAGAAGCGGGCCGCGAACAGGTCCACCGGGCGGCGGTAGATCGCCTCGGCGGTTCCCTGCTGCACGATGCGCCCGGCGCGCATCAGCACGATCCGGTCGGCGATGCGCATCGCCTCCTCCGGGTCGTGGGTGACGACGATGGTGGTGGCGCCGGTCTCGCGCAGGATGGCGACGGTCTCCTCGCGGATCGAGTCGCGCAGGCGCCGGTCGAGGTTGGAGAACGGCTCGTCCATCAGCAGCACGCCGGGCCGCGGCGCGATGGCGCGGGCGAGCGCCACGCGCTGCTGCTCGCCCCCCGAGAGCACGTGCGGATGCTCGCCGGCGAGCCGCTCGAGCCCCACCCGCGAAAGCGCCCGCGTCGCCGAGGCGAGCGCGTCGGGCTTGGCCAGGCCCTTGAGGCCGAAGAGCACGTTGTCGAGGATCGTCATGTGCGGGAAGAGCGCGTAGTCCTGGAACATCAGGCCCACGCCCCGCGCCTCCGGCGGCACGAAGGCCGCCTCCCCGCTCACCTCGCGCCCGTCGAGCAGGACCCGCCCCTGCGTCGGCCGCTCGATCCCCGCCGCGACCCGCAGAAGCGTCGTCTTGCCGCAGCCGGAATGGCCGAGCAGGCAGACCAGCTCTCCCGCCTCGACGGCGAGCGTCACCCCGTCGAGCGCGCGGGTGACGCCGTAGTCGACGTGCACGTCCTCGAACGCCACCTGCGCCGGGATCGCCGCCCCCGCGGTCCCGCGCTGCCCGAACCGGCCGAAACCGAGGCGATCTGCGAGGCTGGCGGGACGCGGTGCGGGCTTCATGCGGGACCGGGGCTCCGGGGTGGGGATATGCGCTATGTGCGATATCGGGGGGCGTTTGTCGACGGGTGGCGGCTCGTCACCACCGCTCGCCCCCACCCGGCCGCTGCGCGGCCGACCTCCCCGAGGGGGAGGTGGCGATGTCGTGCGCGGGCAGGAACGTCGATGCAGGCCACCACCCGACACCTCCCCCCGGGGAGGTCGGCGGCCGAAGGCCGACGGGTGGGGGCGAGACGGATGGCGGCCAACCACCACCATTCGCCCCCACCCGGCCGCTGCGCGGCCGACCTCCCCGAGGGGGAGGTCTAGTCGTCCTCGTTGTCCGGCTGCAGCGGCATGAACAGCTCCCCGTCGTCGAGCGGCTCCTCGTCCTCGCGCAGGGTGTCGTCGTCCGACGGAAGCGGCACCGACAGGCCCGGCGGCAGGCGGCCATCGAAGAAGCCCGAGCCCTTCAGCTCCTCCAGCCCCGGCAGGTCGCCGATGGCGTCGAGCCCGAAATGGTCGAGGAACGCGCGGGTCGTGCCGTAGGTGACCGGGCGGCCCGGGGCGCGGCGGCGGCCGCGCAGGCGCACCCAGCCGGCCTCGATCAGCGTGTCGAGCGTGCCCTTCGAGGTCGAGACGCCGCGGATCTCCTCGATCTCCGCGCGGGTCGCGGGCTGGTGATAGGCGACGATGGCGAGCGTCTCCAGCGCCGCGCGCGAGAGCTTGCGCGGCTCGACCACGTCCTTGGCCATCAGCCAGGAGAGGTCCCCCGCCGTGCGGAAGGCGACGCCGCCGGCCACCCGCACCAGGGTGACGCCGCGCCCGGCGTAGTAGGCCTCGAGATCCTCGATCAGGCGGGGCACGCGGGCGCCGGGCGGCAGCTTCTCGGCGAGCTCCGCCTCGCTCATCGGCTCGGCACTGGCGAAGAGCAGCGCCTCGGCCATGCGCACGTGCTCGGCGTGCACCCGCGCCTGGGCGATCTCGGTGGAGAGCCGCTCGGAGAGCGCGGCGAAGCGGCGATCGGCGTTCATGACACAGGCTCCGGCCGCGCCTCTTGGCGCGGCTCCTGCGCCGCCTTCAGCCAGATCGGCCCGAAGGCGTGATCCTGGCGCAGCGCCACGCGCCCCTCGCGGGCGAGCTCGAGGGAGGCGGAGAGCGCCGAGGCGCGCACCGTCGCCCGCTCGGCCGGCGTCACGGCATAGCGCATCAGCCACTCGTCGAGCACCATCCAGTCGATCGCATGGCCGACGAGCCGCTCCAGCGCCTCGCGCGCCTCCGCCAGCGACCAGACCACCCGCCGGCGCAGGGTGACGCGGGAGGCGACCTGCTTCTGGCGCTCGGCGGCGTAGGCCTTCAGGAGGTCGTAGAGGCTCGCCTCGTAGAGCGGCCGGGTGCGGATCGCGATCGGCTCCGGCGCGCCGCGGGCGTGGACG
Organism: Salinarimonas sp.; assembly: GCA_051117315.1. Taxonomy (GTDB): domain Bacteria; phylum Pseudomonadota; class Alphaproteobacteria; order Rhizobiales; family Beijerinckiaceae; genus Salinarimonas. Next base: position 7,038 of record JBNPEA010000126.1, read on the forward strand.
TCGCGGCCGAGCCGGGCGCGGGCGTCCAGCGCGCGGCCGGCGGCGCGGATCAGCTCGAGCCGGCGCAGGCGCTCGGCGAGCGCCGTGGCGAGCTCCTCCGCCGAGGGCTCCTCGCCCTTCGGCGGCTCGGGCAGAAGCAGGCGGGACTTCAGGTAGGCGAGCCAGGCGGCCATGACGAGGTAGTCCGCCGCGAGCTCGAGCCGCATCCGGCGCGCCTCCTCGACGAAGGCGATGTACTGCTCGGCCAGCGCCAGGATCGAGATCTCTCGCAGGTCCACCTTCTGGCGCCGGGCGAGGTCGAGGAGCAGGTCGAGCGGGCCCTCGTAGCCACCGACGTCGACGACGAGCGCCGGCTCGCCGTCCTCGCGGACGGGGGCGCGGTCCTCCTCGTCGAAGCCGATGGTGCGGCCGTACGCCACGGGCGATTCCCTCCTCAGGCTGGCCGAGGAGAATCGCCTCTTCAGCCCGCGGGGGCAAGCGCCGCGGCGAGCCGCGCACGGGCGTCCACAGGATCGAGCGGCGCGGCCCGGCGCCGGCGCAGCGCCAAGGCCGCATCGGCCCGCCGCGCGGCGTCTCCCGCGAGCGCCGGGGTGACGGCGGCGACGGCGCGCATCTCCTCCATCGCGCCCGAGCAGTGCAGGACGACGTCGCAGCCCGCCGCCAGCGCCGCGCGGGCGCGGGCGTCGAAGCCGCCCGCGAGCGCCTTCATGCCGAGATCGTCCGTCATCAGCAGGCCGTCGAAGCCGATCTCGCGGCGGATCACCTCGGCGATCACCCGGGCGGAGGTGGTGGCCGGCGCATCGGCGTCGAGCGCCGTGTAGACGACGTGGGCGGTCATGCCGAGCGGCATGTCGGCGAGCGCGACGAAGGGGGCGAGGTCGCTCGCCTCCAGGTCCGCGCGGGGCGCCTCGACGCGCGGCAGCGCGAGGTGGCTGTCGACCCCGGCGCGGCCGTGGCCGGGAATGTGCTTGACGACGGGGAGCACGCCCTCGTCGAGGAGCCCGTCGGCGGCGGCGCGGCCGTAGCGGGCGACGAGGGCGGGCGTGTCGGCATAGGCGCGATCGCCGATGATGCCGTGCGCGCCCGGCACCGGGACGTCGAGACAGGGCACGCAATCGACGTCGATGCCGACCTCGGCGAGCTCGGCGGCGATCAGCCGGGCGCCGAGCCGGCACAGGTCGATGCGCTCGTCCAGCGGCCGGTCGAGCCGGTGGTAGACGGCCGCCGGGGGATGCGCCGGCCAGTGCGGGGGTCCCAACCGCTGCACGCGCCCGCCCTCCTGGTCGACGAGGATCGGCGCGTCTCGCCCCACCGCCTCGCGCAGCGCCGCGCAGAGCGCGCGCACCTGGCCGGGGGTCTCGACGTTGCGCTTGAACAGGATGAAGCCCCAGGGGTCCACGTCCCGGAAGAAGGCGGCCTCCTCCGGCGCGAGGGTCGGTCCGGCGAGGCCGAGGATCATGGCGCTGGGCATGGGATCACCTCACGGACGAGGGTGCGATGCGGCCCTACGGCCGCCACCTCCCCGCTGGGGAGAACGACGGCCGCAGGCCCGAGGGTGGGGAGGGCGGCGATGCCGGTGCGCCGGGATGCCGAACGGCCCCATCGTCCGCGCCGAAGGCGCGCACTTCTCCCCTAGGGGAGGATGCGCGGGCGAGCGCATCACTGGTTGGCGGCGACGAAGCAGTCTCCCTGGGCGGCCTTGATCTGGTCGCAGGCCTGGTTGGCGCGCTCGAGCGAGTAGGGGCCCACGCGCACCCGGTAGATCGTGTTGCCGTTCACCACCGCCTGGCGGATGATCGGCTGGCCGTCGCCGATGATGCCGGAATACTGCCCCTGCAGCTGCGCGAAGGCGGCGCGGGCGCTGTCCTCCGAGCCGCGGATCGCGAGCTGGACGGCGTAGCCGCCCGTCGGCGCGGCCGGCTGCGCCGCCGGTGCCGAGACCTGCGGCAGGGCCGAGAGCTGGAGCGGGCCGCTCGGCGCGGCGGGCCGCGCGGGCTGCGTCGCCACCGGCAGCGACTCGCGGGCGGGAGCCGGCGGCGGCAGCGGCGGCGCGGCGATGATCGGCGCCGGCACCGCGGCGGACGGCAGGTCGTCGGCCGCCGGCGGCGGGAGATCGTCCGCGGCGGGCTGGGCGACCGGCGCGATCGGCTCGAGCGGCGGCGGCACGGCGGGCGCCTCGGGCGCGGCGGCGACGCGGGACGCCGGCGGCTCCAGCCCGGTGGGCGCGACGATGGTGCCGTCCGGCCGCACGGTGACCGTGCGCACGCGTCGCGGCTCGCCGAGCGCCGCCACGGCTGGCGAGCTCACGAGGGGCGGCTGCAGGCCGGCGTCGAGGCCGGCGATGCCGTCCTCGCCCAGCGCCCGGCCGATCGGGTCGTCCGCGGCGGGGGCCTGCGCCGGCGCGCCGCCGGGCTGCGGCAGCACGACGCGCGGGGCCTCGCGTCCGGCTGCCCGCTCGTCGCCGCCCGTCAGCCCGGCGATGTCGACGGGCTGCTCCTCGCGGTCGACCACCCGGGCCTCGCCGCTGTCGCGCGCATCGAGGAGCGCGGTGTCCTGGTTGGGAATCTCGACGCCGCCCGGATCGGCCGGCGCTACACGGGCGGGCTCGCTGTCCGCGGCGATGAGCGGCGGCTCGGAGGGCGCCTGCTCGACCGAGCCGGCGAACCACAGCGCCGTGCCGACGCCGACGGCGGCCACCACGATCAGCGCGGCGGCCGTGACCATGCTCTTGCGGCCCGGCCCGCGCCGGCGCGGCTCCTCCTCGTCGAGCTCGTCGTCGTAGGTGCCGCCGGCCCAGTCCGACGCGTCGTCGTGCGCCGCGGCGTCGGCGGGATGGTCCTCGTCCCAGGCCGCGGGCTCGTCCCAGGCCTCGTCGTAGGCGGGGTCGTCGTAGCCCGGGTCGTCGTAGCCGTCGGGATCGTCGCGCGGATCCCGGCGGGGGTCGACCCGCGGATCGTCCACCGAGAAGCCCCGGGCGGCGTAGGCCGCGCGCGGGTCCTCCGGGTCGGGCCGGCGCGCCTGCGGGGCGGCGGGCGCGGGGCGGGCGCCCGCGCGTGCGGCGTCCTCATCCAGCATCGCGCTGAACGGGTCGTCCTGGCCGACGATTCGGGCGAGCTCCGCCAGCGGGTCCGCCTTCGGCCCGGCCGGCGGACCGGACGCGAGCCCCGGGGCGCCCGCGCGCGGGTCCCCGCCCGTCTGCCTCAGCTGGCGCTCGATCTCGTCGAGATCGATCGAGAGCCGCCGTTTCGCGTTGTCGCTCATCGCGCCGATATCCTCAGCCTCTCACGCCTCGCGGCGGACCGGATGCGCTCAGCGCATCTCGTCCGGGGCCGCGACGCCCAGTATGGAAAGTCCGGAGGCGATCACGCAACGCACGGCATGTGCCAACGCGAGCCGCGCCTCGGTGGACTTTCGGTCGGCTTGATTAACAAACCGTAATTGCGGCAAGTCTTTGCCCTTGCTCCATAATTGATGCAGCGCAGCGGCGAGGTCGTAGAGGTAGAACGCCACCCGGTGCGGCTCGTGCGCCGAGGCCGCCTGCTCGATCGTGCGCGGGAACAGCGCGATCCGCCGCAGCAGATCGATCTCCGCCTCGTCGGACAGGAGCGCGAGGTCGGCCCGCGCCAGCGCCTGCGAGCCGAAATCGACGCCGGGCAGCTGCTCCGCCGCCTGCCGGAAGATCGAGGCGCAGCGCGCGTGGGCGTACTGCACATAGAAGACCGGGTTGTCCTTCGACTGCTCGACCACCTTGGCGAGGTCGAAGTCGAGCGGCGCGTCGTTCTTGCGCATCAGCATCATGAAGCGCACGGCGTCGCGGCCGACCTCGTCCACCACCTCACGCAACGTCACGAAGTCCCCGGCCCGCTTCGACATCTTCACCGGCTCGCCGGCGCGAAGCAGCTTCACGAGCTGGCAGAGCTTGACGTCGAGCGCCCCCTCCCCGCCCGTGACGGCGGCGACCGCCGCCTTCATGCGCTTGACGTAGCCGCCGTGGTCGGCGCCCCAGACGTCGATCATCTCGGAGAAGCCGCGCAGGTACTTCGAGCGGTGGTAGGCGATGTCGGCGGCGAAGTAGGTGTAGGAGCCGTCGGACTTGAGCAGCGCCCGGTCGGTGTCGTCCCCGAACCGGGTGGCGCGGAACAGCGTCTGCTCGCGGTCCTCCCACTCCTCGTCCTTGACGCCCTTGGGCGGCTCGAGCCGGCCCTCGTAGATCAGCCCGCGTGCGCGCAGGTCCGCGATCGCCTCGGCGATGTCGTCGACGTCCCCCGCCGACAGCGAGCGCTCGGAGAAGAACACGTCGTGCTTGATGTCGAGCGCGGCGAGATCGGCGCGGATCATCGCCATCATCTGCTCGATGGCGGTGTCGCGCACCACCGGCAGCCAGGTCTCCTCGTCCTGCTCGAGCAGGCCCGGCCCGTGGATCTCCTCGAGCGCCTGCCCGACGGGGACGAGGTAGTCGCCCGGGTAGAGCCCCTCGGGAATGGCGCCGATGTCCTCGCCCAGCGCCTCGCGGTAGCGCAGGTAGGCGGAGCGGGCGAGCACGTCGACCTGGGCGCCGGCGTCGTTGATGTAGTACTCGCGCGTCACGTCGCGCCCGATGAAGGCCAGCAGGTTCGCGAGCGCATCGCCGAACACCGCGCCGCGCCCGTGGCCGACGTGGAGCGGGCCCGTCGGGTTGGCCGAGACGTACTCGACGTTGACGGCGCCCTCCCCCGGCACGCCGCCCCGGGCATAGCCGGTGCCGGCGCGCACCGCCGCGCGCAGCACGTCGTGCAGGACGGACGGCGCGAGCCGCAGGTTGATGAAGCCGGGCCCGGCGATCTCGACCTCGGCGACGCGGGGGTCCCGGCGCAGGTCGGCGGCGATCGCCTCGGCGAGGTCGCGCGGCTTCGTGCCCGCGTCCTTGGCGAGCACCATGGCGGCGTTGGTGGCGAGGTCGCCGTGGGCGGGATCGCGCGGCGGCTCCACCACGGCGCGGGCGAGGTCGAGCCCCTCGGGCAAGGTGCCGGCCTGCACCAGCCGATGCAGCGCCTCGGCGACGCGGGCCTCGAAGAGGGCGAAGAGGTTCATGGGTAGGGCCCGTGCGTTCTGCGCCGGCACGGCCGGCCGGCGCGGGATCGTTCTCGTGCGCGGGGTTTAGGACGGAACGCGGCGGGGGGGAAGGGGGTGGGGGGGGGGGTGGCGGCGCGCGACGCCGAGCCCGCCCCTCGGGGCGGGAGTCCGCGAAGCGGACCGGCGGGGGCGAGACGTCGGAGGCTGACCCGCGACCGCTCGCCCCCACCCGCCGGCTCTGCGAGCCGACTCCCTCCCTGCCGGGGAGGGCCGGGGCGGCCGCTGACCGGGCGCCCCGCGCCCCCCTCTCCCTGGCGGAGAGGGGTTACGGGGGTGGGGCGTTCAGGCA
>JBNPEA010000018.1:0-12315 GCA_051117315.1 Salinarimonas sp.
CGACGCGGGGTTGCCGCCGCCTACACAGCCTCTGGCGCTGCCCGCCCCGCACACCGACCTGCGGGTGGAGGACCTCGTCGTCTCCACCCCCGGCGCCCGGCGCACCGTCGTCGTGGGCGCGAGCTTCGTCCTCCGCGCAGGCGACGCGCTCGGCATCGTCGGCCCGTCGGGATCGGGCAAGTCGAGCCTCGCGCGCGCGCTGGTGGGCGTGTGGCCGGCGCAGAAGGGCGCGGTGCGCCTCGACGGGGCGCCACTCGAGCGCTACGCGTCCGAGATCCTCGGGCGGCACGTCGGCTGGCTGCCGCAGGACCCGAGCCTCGTCGAGGGCACCGTCGCGCAGACGATCTCCCGCTTCGACCCGCAGGCCCAGGCCGAGGCGATCGTCGCCGCCGCCCGCGCGGCGGACGTGCACGACCTCGTCCTGCGGCTACCGCAGGGCTACGAGACGCGCGTCGGCGAGGGCGGCGCAGCGCTTTCGGGCGGCCAGCGCCAGCGCCTCGCGCTCGCCCGCGCCCTCTACGGCGAGCCCTTCATCGTCGTGCTCGACGAGCCCAACGCCAGCCTCGACGCGGAGGGCGAGGCCGCACTGGCGCGCGCCGTCGCCGGCGTGCGGGCGCGCGGCGGGATCGTCGTGATCATCGCCCACGCGCTCTCGGCGCTCGCCGGCGTCGACACGCTCGCCGCCATGTTCGGCGGGCGCATCGCCGCCTACGGCCCGAAGGCGGAAGTGCTCGCCCGCATCGCCCCGCCGCGGCGCACACCGCGCCCGAGCCTCGAAGTCGTCGCCGACGGCGCCCGCTGACGTCCCGCGAGAGGAAACCGCCATGACCAAGACACCACAGCCCTCACGCGCCCTGCGCGGCCCCGTTCTCGCCGGCCTCGCCGCGATCGCGCTCGTGCTCGGCGGCCTCGGCGCCTTCTCGGCGACGACCGCGATCTCCGGGGCCGTCGTGGCGCCGGGCCGGGTCGTGGTCGAGAGCGCGCCCTCGCCGGTGCAGCACCCGACCGGCGGGATCGTGGGCGAGATCCACGTGCGGGACGGCACCCGCGTCGCCGCCGGCGCCGTGCTGATGCGCCTCGACGAGACCCAGACAAGGGCCGATTACGCGGTGATCGATGCCCGCATCGCCACGCTCGCCGCGCGCCAGGCGCGGCTCGAGGCCGAGCGCGACGGGTCGGGCACGCTGCCGGCCGCGATCGAAGGCGTCAATGCCGCGCAGCTCGCCGCCGAGATCCGGCTCCTCCATCTGCGCGAGGAGACCCGCCGCGGGCAGGTGGCGCAGCTCGAGGAACGCGTGCGGCAGTCCGAGGAGGAGCGCGCGGGCCTGCTCCTGCAGGCGCAAGCGAAGGCGAACGAGGCGGCGTTGGTCGGCGCCGAGCTCGCCGGCGTGCGGACGCTGTTCGAGAAGGACCTCGTGCCGACGACCCGCGTGACCGCGCTCGAGCGCGACCTGACGCGGCTCGAGGGCGACCGCGGCCGCTTCCTCGCCGCGGTGGCGCAGGTCGGCGGCAGGATCGCGGAGACGCGGCTGCAGATCCTCGGCCTCGACCAGGCCCGCCGCAGCGAGGCGGCCGACGAGATCCGCGCCATCGAGGGCGAGCTCGCCGGCCTGATCGAGCGGCGCACCGCAGCCCGCGCCGTGCTCGCCCGCGTCGACGTCCGCGCGCCGGCGAGCGGGATCGTGCACGCGCTCGCCGTGCGCGGCCCCGGCGCCGTCGTCGCGCCCGGCGCGACGCTGCTCGAGATCGTGCCCGACGACGGGCCGCTGGCCGTCGAGCTGCGGATCGCGCCGCAGGACATCGACCAGCTGGCGGCGGGCCAGGCCGCGCTCCTGCGCTTCTCCGCCTTCGACCAGCGCACCACGCCCGAGGTCGCCGGCGTGCTCGAGCGGGTCTCGCCCGATCTCGTGGTCACGGACGGCGTCGCGCACTACCAGGGCCGCATCGTGCTCTCCACCGAGGTGGCGCGGACGCTCGGGACCGGGACGCTCGTCCCGGGCATGCCGGTCGAGGTCTTCGTTCGCACCTCGGAGCGCACGCTGCTCTCGCACCTGACAAAGCCGCTGGGCGACCATCTCGCGCGGGCCTTCCGGCAGGATTGAGCCGCGCCCGTGCCGGGCCGGGGGGTCGCTGGGGCGTGCGCGGCATGGAACCGATCGCGCACCCCGTCGATCCTGCTCGATTGGCAACGGCGTCCGTTCGACATACCGTGGCGGCGCCGCGCGGCCAATGCCACGAGTCTCGAAGGGAACCCATGTTCGCAGTCCTCTACGCCGTTGCCGTCGTCATGGTCGCGGGAGGCGCCTTCGCCATCCTCGCCGGCTGGGAGCTGCTGCTGCTCGAGCGCGGATGGTCGATGGTGATCTCGGGGGCGACGCTCGCCACCGGCGGGCTCGTCCTCGGCGGGGTCGCGGCGGCGGCGCGGGCGCTCGCGACACGGCTCGACGCGCTCGCCGAAGCCGTCCGCGCGAGCCGGCCCGCGCCCGCGCCGATCCCCCGCCGCCCCGCCGCGACCGCCTCGGACACGGCGGAGGCGCCGCCGTTCGCCGAGCCGCCGCCGCCCGGCCGGGAAATCGAGCCGAAGCTGCCGCCCAGGGAGCCGGCCGCGCCCGCGGGGCCGGCGCCGGTCGCGGCGCTCGGGATCGGCGGAGTCGCCACCGAGGCGCTCGCGCCCGGCCGGCAGGACACGCCGCCGGAGCCGGAGGGCGGGCTGCCGCCCCTCGATCTCGACGAGAAGGGGGACGTCGGCGAGGCGGACGCCGGCGAGCAAGACGTCACCGAGCAGGACGTCACGGAGCAGGACGTCGCGCACGCGGAGACGGGCCCCGCCGCTGCCGGGGCGCCGCCGCCGGCGCCCGAGGTCGCGACCGAGCCGGAGCCAGAGACCGAGCCCGAGGCCGACGAGGGCGCGCCTGAGATCGCCGCTCCCGGCATCGAGCAGCCGGTCCTGGCGCCCCGCGAACCCGGCCGCATCGCGGCCGAGGCGGAGGCGCTGACGCGCCGCTACGAGGAGAGCGCGCCCCCGATCCCCGTGCCGCCCCCGGCCGCGCCGCCGGCGTCGGACGCGCTCGAGGCGGGGCCGCTCTCCCCCGCTGCGGACAGCGCACGCGCCGCCGTCTCCCGCGCTGTCGATGAGAGCGTTCCCCCGGGAACGCCGAGCTACGCGCTGGCGCCGGCCGCGGCCGAGGCCGCGCCCGCCGACGCACCGGACGCGCACGACGCCGAGATCGGCGAGAGCCCCGACGAGGCGGGGCTCGACCGCGACACGCCGCCCCACATCGTCGGCACCCACGTCTCCGGCGCCAATCGCTACGTGATGTACTCGGACGGCTCGATCGAGGCCGAGACCCCGGACGGCCGCCTCGTCTTCGGCTCGATCGAGGAGCTCAAGGGCTACGTCGCCTCGTCGGGCGAGGACCCGAGCGGGGCGAGCCAGACCGGGCCGCGGTGAGGTCAGTCGGGTAGCAGACGTCGTGCCATTTTCGGCCTGTGGTTCTCCGCGCCGAAGAAGACCCCGAGAACGAGGACGGCATCATCGTCCTCGTCGACCTTGAAGTAGACGATCGCTCTATCCGCGGTGAGATGGCGCAGCCCCGGAAACAGGTCGTCGTCGCGACGCCCGCGATAGGGCCGCCGGCTCAGGCCGTCCGCAACCTGTCGTATTTTCGTGACCCGGCGCGTAGCGCGATCACGCGCTTCTGCCGCCGTCTCACCAAACTGTCGGTAGCTTCTGAAAAGATGTCTGTAGACGATCTGGAAATCTGTCAGGGCGGAACGCGAGTAGCGAACCCTACGGTTCATTCTCGCCGTGCTCCCGCGCGATCATGTCGGTGATCAGCTCATCCATCTCTTCGGCTGAGACGAATGGTCCCTCCAGACGCTCGAGCAGAACACGCCGAAGCTCGGCCCGGGTCCACGACGTCTCCTCGACGTGCTCACGCAGCAGCTCGAGAGCGCTCTCCAGGACATCCTGGGCGCTGCTGAACTGTCCGGTCTCGACAAGCTTCTCGACGAAGGCCTTGTGATCCCGGCTGACCAGGATCGGGGACGCATCGGTCATGGCAACCCTCCGACGCAACGGTATCACGTGGCACCCGTACGGCAAGCGCTACGTGACCGCTCTCACTTCACCAGCGCCAGCACCTCCCTGAACGCCGGATCGTCCCCCCGCTCCGCCCATTCGAACGCCGCCATCTCGCTCGTGACCCAATGCCCGCCGGCGTGCAGCAGGCGTGCGGTGGCCGCGTGCAGGCTCGCCTCCGCGCGGCTGGCGACGGCGTCGGCGACGACGAAGACGGTGAAGCCGCTCGCGATCAGGTCGAGCGCCGTCTGCAGGACGCAGACATGCGCCTCGGCCCCCACCAGCACAACCTGATCGCGCCCGTCCGCCCGGTTGGCGTCGAGCCAGCCGGCGATCGCCGCGTCGGCGCCGGCGCTGAAGGTGAGCTTCTCGAACACCGTGGCCGCGTTCGGCATCGCCGCGCGGATCGGATGCACGAGCCCACCAAGCCCCTTCGGGTAGTGCGCGCACGCGGCGACGGGGATGCCGAGCAGGCCCGCCGCGCGCACGACGATCTCGGCGCGCGCCAGCGCGTCCGCGCCGCGGGGGAGCGCCGGGAGGAGGCGCTCCTGCAGGTCGACGACGAGGACCTGGGCCCTGGCGCGGCGCATCAGCATGCGCGCCGCGCCGTCACGCCACGGCGCGGATCACGCGCCCGACCTTGTCGACGATCTCGCCGATCTGGTCCTCGCTGATGATCAGCGGCGGCGTCAGCGCGATCGTGTCGGCGGTGATGCGGATGACGATGTCGTGCTCGCGGAAGGCGCGATCCATCGCCTCGAAGGCACGCTTGCCGACGCCGTCCGGCCGGGAGGCGAGGTCGATGGCGCCGACGAGCCCGACGGTGCGGATGTCGAGCACGTTCGGCAGCTCTCTCAAGGACATCAGCGCGTCGGCCCAGATCGGCTCGAGCGTCAGCACGCGCTCGAACAGGCCCTCGTCGCGGTAGACGTCGAGGGTCGCGAGCGCCGCCGCGCAGGCCAGCGGATGGCCGGAATAGGTGTAGCCGTGGAACAGCTCGATGACGTGCTCGGGCCCCGTCATGAAGGCGTCGTGCACGCCGCTGCGCACGATCACGCCGCCCATCGGCACCGTGCCCGAGTTCACCGCCTTGGCGAAGGTGATCATGTCCGGCACGACGCCGTAGCGCTCCGCGGCGAAGGCGAAGCCCAGGCGCCCGAAGCCGGAGATCACCTCGTCGAAGATCAGCAGGATGTCGTGCTTGTCGCAGATCTCGCGCAGGCGTTTCAGGTAGCCCTTGGGCGGCGGCAGCACGCCGGTGGAGCCCGCCATCGGCTCGACCACCACGGCGGCGACGGTGGAGGCGTCGTGCAGCGCGACGATGCGCTCGAGCTCGTCGGCCAGGTGCGCGCCCCATTCGGGCTCGCCCTTGGTGAAGGCCTGATGCTCGCGCGAGTAGGTGTGCGGCAGGTGGTCGACGCCGGCGAGCAGCGTGCCGAAGAACTTGCGGTTCGTGACGATGCCGCCCACCGAGATGCCGCCGAAGCCGACCCCGTGATAGCCGCGCTCGCGACCGATGAGGCGCGTCTTCTGCCCCTGGCCGGAGACGTTCCAGTAGGCGAGCGCGATCTTCAGCGCGGTGTCGATCGCCTCCGAGCCGGAATTGGTGAAGAACACGTGGTCGAGATCGCCCGGCGCCAGCTGCGCGATCCGCGCGGCGGCGGCGAAGCCGTGCGGATGGCCGAACTGGAATGCGGGGGAATAGTCGAGCTCCTGCGCCTGGCGCTGGATCGCGGCGACGATCGGGTCGCGCGCATGGCCGGCGTTGCACGACCACAGGCCCGCGATGCCGTCCAGCACCTGGCGGCCATCCGGCGTCGTGTAGTGCATGTCCTTCGCGCCGGTGATCATGCGCGGGGCGTTCTTGAAGGCGCGGTTCGCCGTGAAGGGCATCCACCAGGATGAGAGGTCGTTGGGCGCCTGGATATCGTTCGCCGCCCGCATCGTCGTCCCGGTATCCATGCCGCGTCCCTTCCCTCGTTCTCGCTGCCGGGCGCACGCCGCGCGCCGCGGGAGCCGATGCTAGCAGCGTCGCCCCCGGAAGGGAAAGCGCCAAGGGCCGCGAGGCCGGATGGGGGCCGCGCCCCTAAGCATCATGCCGGATGCCGCGCACGACGCTTGCAATTCGCGCCGGCGCAACCCATCTTGGTGTCAGCGCGACGTCCACGACGACGCGCCTGCCGTGGCCGGCGCCGGGAGGCGCCGAGCGCGTGCCGAGGTCTCCGCAGAAGCGGAACCGGCCTTCGCCCCACGGCGTTCATCGAAGCCAATTCGGCACCCTGCTCGACGACCGAGCGTCGCTACGCCCGTCACGCGCCTGTCGCCAGACCCTGGCACGTTCGCGCCTCAGACGTGGCCGCAGTCCAGTCGAGACGATTCAAGAAGAACGAAGACACCATACCATGCAGTTCGAGATTCATCCCCAGATCGACCGTCGCCCCGATGGCGACATCTTCACCGTCGCCCGGCTGTTCGCCGCCGGCCAGGCCGGCAAGCGCGACCTCAGCCACATGATCGACCGCTCCTACCCCTACCAGTCGCTGCGCGAGCTGCGTTGGCACCTCGCCGAGCGCTTCTCGCTGCCGGTGACGGGGGTCGAGGTCCGCGCGGCCTGACACCGCGCGTGAGCGCCCCGGCATAAGGGTCGGGAAAGACGGATCGAATTCCGGTGGAAAGCGGCGGGCTCCGGCTTGCCGCTTTTCGATTCGGGCCGTACCGTCGTCGCTCCTGTCGCAAGCTGCGGGGAGCGCTGGCATGGCCGTTCCGCTCGACGAGGCGCTCAAGCGGCTCGAAACGTCGCTCGGGCTGCTGGAAGCGGCGGTGACGCGGCGGCTCGAGGCCGAGCGCAGCCGCTCGGATCTCGAGACCGAGCTGCAGATCATGCAGGACGACCGCGCCCGCCTCGCCGTCGATCTCGAGAGCGCGAGCCTGCGGCTCGAGGCGCTCGAGGCGACGACGCGGGACGTCGAGGGACGCGTCGGCCGCGCGCTCGCCGCGGTGCGCGGCGTGCTCGAGGAAGCCGGCGTGGCGCCGCACCTGTGATGATGCCCGAGGAGGAGGCTGCCGCCGTGCCCCAGATCACCGTCCTCATCGCCGGCAAGACCTACCGCATGGCCTGCGGCGAGGGCGAGGAGGAGCGGCTCGAAGGGCTCGCCGCCATGCTCGACGCCAAGATCGGCGAGATGCGCGACGCCTTCGGCGAGATCGGCGACATGCGCCTGCAGGTGATGGCGGCCCTCACCTTCGCGGACCTGCTCGTCGATTCCCAGGCCAAGATCGGCGCGCTGGAGGCGCGGGTCGAGGAGCTGAAGGTGATCCTCGCCGGCGCCGACGAGCGTCGGCAGGCGAGCGAGGACAAGGTGGCGAGCGCCGTCGTCAAGGCGGCCGACCGGATCGAGCGCCTCGCCAAGGGCCTCGCCATCGGCCAGGGCGGCCAGCCGGGCGCGGGTCCGGGGGGACAGGGCGCGGAGGTGCCGGAGGCCTGACGCGGACGGAGCTGACCGCCTCTGCCTCGCCTCACCCGCCCTCGCGAAAGCTCGGATACAGCGCCATGCCGCCGTCGACGACGATCGTCTCGCCGGTGACGTAGTCGCTCGCGTCGCAGGCGAGCCAGAGGGCGGCCCGGGCGATGTCCGCGGGCTCGCCCACGCGACCGTAGGGGATGAGGTCGAGGAGCGCGCGCTCCGCCGTCGAATCCTGCCAGGATTCCTCATTGATCCGCGTCTTGATCGCGCCCGGGGCGATCCCGTTCACGCGGATCTTCTCGTGCGCGTATTCCTGGGCGAGCGACTGCATCATCAGCATGATCCCGCCCTTCGACGCGGCATAGTTCACCCGTCCCGCCCAGGGGATGAACTGGTGGACCGACGAGATCGAGACGATCTTGCCCAGCGCCGGGCAGGTCTCGGGCACCATGCCGCGGCGCCGGAACTCGCGGATCGCCTCGCGGCAGGACAGGAACTGACCGGTGAGGTTCACGTCGATGACCTTGCGCCAATCGTCCAGGCTCATCTCGTGGGCGGGCGCGTCCCGCTGCAGGCCGGCATTGGCGACGACGATGTGCACCGTGCCGAAGGCCCGTCGCGCCTCCTCGAACAGCCGTGCGACGTCCTCCTCCTTCGAGACGTCCGCCTGTACGGCGATCGCACGGCGCCCGGCCCCCTCCAGCTCCGCGACCACGGCGCGGGCACCCTCCTCGCTGCTGCGATAGTTGACGACGACGTCGGCGCCGGCCTGGCCGAGGAGGCGCGCGATGCCGGCGCCGATCCCCGAGGAGGCGCCGGTGACGACGGCCGCCTGGCCGCCGAGGTCGAAGAGATCCGCAATCGCGTTCATGGCCGTGTCCTCCGCTGCGCGTATGGGCGCAGGGAGAACGGCGAGAGGGCGCTCGCGTTCGGGCGCGCGGCCCGTTGGCGCGGGCTGCCGGGCGGGCCTACTGGAACGACGGCACGACCCGGATGACCCGGGAACCGTCCGGACGCGTCTCCGTCCGCGGCAGCGACGCGGGCGCCGGTGCCGGCCGCGCGGCGGGAGCGGGAGCGCGGTCGGCAGCGGGTGTGGGTGCCGGGGTGCGTGCGGCCGCCGCGGTCACCTCGGCGAGCCGGCGCTCGGCCGCGTCGATCTGCGCGCGCAGCCTCGCGAGGCGCGCCTCGGCCTCCTCCCGCGCCGCCGTGTCCGCCTCCGCGCGATCGCGATCGCCGCCGAGGTCCGCGCGCAGGCCATCGAGCTCGCCGGCGAGCGCGTCGCGGCGCGCCTGGAGCTGCGCGATCTCGCTGCCGACGGTGTCGCGGCGCTCCTCGGCGGCGGCGAGCGCGGTCCGGGCGCCTTCGAGCCGATCCTGGAGAGCCTGCAACGCGCGATCCGCCGCGTCCCGGGTGGCCTGCGCCTCCTCGCGGAGGGCGCGGAGGTCCTCCCGAGCTGTGGAGACCCCCTCCCGAGCCGCGGAGACCTCATCGCGCGCGGCCGAGACTTCCTCGCGCGCGGCATTCGCCTCGGCTTCTGCGGCACGCGCCTCCTCGACGCGCGCTGCGCTCTCCGTACGCGCCGCGTCGCGGGCCCGTCGCGCCTCGGCGACCTGGCGCTCGAGACGCACGATATCGTCGCGCAGCGCGAGCACGCGATCCTCGAGCAGGCGCACCGCCTGCGCGCGGGCACGGCGCTCCTCCTCCGCGGCCGCCGAATCCTCCGTCGTCCGCGCGAGTTCCGCCTGCGCGAGGCGCGTCGCGGCGGCGAGCGCATCGAGCGCGGACTGGCCGGCCGCCCGGTTGGCGTCGAGGCGGGCGATCTCGACGGCGAGCGATTCGGGTCGCTCCGGCGCGAGCTCGGACGCCCGCGCCTCCGCGAGCCGAATCACGCCCGTCTCCAGCGGCTCGGGAAGCGGCATCGCCGCGAACGAGGGCAGAGAAGACGCCGCGCGCGCAGGCGCGGGCGGCAGGGGCGGCAGGGGCGCCCCGGCCAGGTCCTCGATCGGCGCGAGCACCTGGCGCAGCATGGCGTTCTCGGCCTCGAGCCGCTCGATGGCGACGCCGGCCCGCGTGCGGTGGCCGGCATCGAGCCAGAGCGCGTAGAAGGCCGCGCCCCAGCCGAGCGCGGCGAAGGCGGCGAGCACGATCATCACGGTGCGGCCGTCCCCGCCCGTGTCCCTCGTCCCGCTCCGAGGGGCTCTTCCGTCACCCTGCGCCATCGCCCCACCCGATCTCGCGTCGCTCGATCCTTGTCCAGCGACATCAATGCGGCACATCTAAGTAGGGAAGGCTTATCGTTCGGTTCAAGTCGGGAGGACGCCGATGGCGCGCATCGCCAGGAAGCGCATGACGCAGACGTGGCGCGAGGCGGTCGCCCTGCAGGCCGGCTCGGAGGCCGAGGCGGTTCTCGCGGCCTTCGACTCGGCGGTGGAGGCCGGCCGGCCCGAGCATGTCGCCGCCTACGAGTCGCTCGCCGGCCGCGGGCGCCTGGTAGAGGTGGACCTGCCCGGGGACCCGAGCCGCTCGCTGGCCGAGGCCGAAGAGGCGCAGATCGCCCCCGACGACGAGGCCACCCCGGCCTCGGCTCAGAACCGGTCGGCCCGGAACCAGTAGGGGTCGGCGCAGGGCACCGCCCCCGTCATCAGTTCGCCCAGCAGCCGACCGGTGACCGGACCGAGCGTGAAGCCGTGATGGTTGTGGCCGAAGGCGAACCAGAGGCCGGGGTGCTTCGGCGCGGGGCCGATCACCGGGCGCATGTCCGGCAGGCACGGGCGCGCGCCGAGCCAGGCCGTCTCGTCCGCCCGCGCGCCGAGCGGGAAGATCTCGCGCGCCAGCGGCTCCGCACGGTCGACCTGGACCGGCGTCGGCGGCGCGTCGCGCGCCGCGAACTCCGCGCCCGTCGTCAGCCGTATGCCCTGCGTCATCGGCGCGAGCACGAAGCCGGCGTCGGTGTCGAACACCGGATGGTTGAGCACCGCGTTGCCCTGCGGCCGGTAGTGCATGTGGTAGCCGCGCTTCACCGCGAGCGGAATGGCGTAGCCGAGCGGCCGGAACACCTCGTCCGACCACGGCCCGAGCGCCACCACCGCCTCGTTCGCGACGAGCCGCGCCCCCTCCGTCTCGACCGCGAATCCGTCGCCGTCCGCCGCGAAGCTGCGGGCGTCGCCGTGCAGGAAGCGCCCGCCCCGTTGCAGGAACAGCCGCGCGTAGCCCTTCGCCACGGCGCCGGGATCGGGTACCGTCGCCGGGTCGAGCCAGTGGATGCCGCCGATGATCACGTCGGACAGGTGCGGCTCGCGGGCGTGCACCTCGGCCTGGTCGAGGACGTCGTAGGTGATGCCGAAGGGCCGCGTCGCCTCCGCCTCCCGCAGCGCCTTGTCGAAGGTGCGCTGCGAACGGAACCCCTTGATCCAGCCGGTCTTGCGCAGGAGCGGCGCGATGCCGGCATCGTTCATCAGCTTCTCGTGCTCGGTGACGCACAGCTCGATCAGCGGCAGCATCGCGCGGGTCGCCTCCGCGAGGCCGCGCTTGGAGGAGCTGCGCCAGTAGCGCGCCAGCCAGGGCGCGATCTGCGGCAGGTGGGCGAGGTGGTAGTGCGCCTCCGTCGAGCGGTTGAGGCCGTAGCGCAAGAGCTTGGCGGGATCGCGCGGGAAGGCGTAGGGCACGATCGAGGCGCGCTCGATCAGCCCGGCATTGCCGTAGCTCGTCTCCTCGCCGGCCTCGCGCCGGTCGACGAGCGCCACCGAGCGCCCCCGCGCCTGGAGATGGAGCGCGATCGACACCCCGACGATGCCCGCCCCGAGGACCACCACATCCGCACGCATGGATACCGAACCTCGCCCGTGTTCTTCGCGCGCCGTCCGGGTTAAGGCAAAACGGGCGGCCCCGCCATGCCCCCGCGCGCGCATGCCGCCGTGCGGGACGCTGCGTTCCCGCACGGCGGCATGCCGAGGAGTGAAGACCCCGTGCGTTTCCTGCCCGGTCCTCTCGCCGATCCGCTGGCCCTCGTCGGGCGCTGGGGCACGCAAGGATTCGCGCTCTCGATCTTCGTGGGGCTCGCCCTGCCGCAGTTCGCCGCCGCGGCGCGGCCGCTGCTGGGCGTGACGATCTTCGCCTTCCTGACGATGACCTTCGCACGGGTCGACCTCGCCGCCCTCGCGGCGCTCGTGAGGCGCCCCGCCCGGATCGGGCTCTCGGCCGCCTGGCTCGTCGCGGCCCCGCCGGCGGTGGCGCTCGCGATCCTGGCGCTCGCCGGGCGCGAGGCGCTCGGCCCGGGCCTGGCGCTCGGACTCGCGCTGTGGGCCGCCGCGCCGCCGATCCTGTCCTCGCCGGCGGTGGCGATGATGCTGAACCTGCCGCCGACGCTCCTCGTCTGCGTGGTCCTGCTCACCACCATGCTGGCGCCCCTCGTCTCGCCGCTCCTCGTCGAGCTCGTCGCCGGCGCGGCGGTGGACCTCGACGTGCGCACGCTGGTGGAGCGACTCGCGCTCCTCGTCGGCGGCGCGCTGGCGGCGGGGATCGCGCTGCGGGCGAGCCTCGGCACCGAGCGCATCCGCCGCCACAAGGCGCGCTTCGACGGGCTGGGCGTCCTGTTCTACGCGCTGTTCGCGGTGGCCGCGATGGACGGGGTGCTCGCGGCCATGCTGGAGCGCCCGGGCTTCGTCGCCGGCGTGCTCGCCATCGTCTTCGGCCTCTCCGCCGTCGGCTTCGCCACGAGCCTCGTCGCCCTGCGCATGCTGCCCCCGGCCGAGCGCTTCGTGCTCGGCTACG
>JBNPEA010000066.1:0-55730 GCA_051117315.1 Salinarimonas sp.
GCTGCCCGAACCCGCGACACCCTCTGGAGCGCGGTCGCAGAGGCAATCGAAGCCTTTCCGCCAGCCGAGTGCGCCAACTTCTTCACCGCCGCAGGCTATGAACCCGAGTGGTGAGAATCTGCTCTAGTCGGATCCGGCCGGGATGCGAGCGTGGCCGTTTCGGACGCCGTCCATCGTCCACATCCGCCGCATCTTCCCCGCCGCCCCGATTCCATGCCAGAAGTGCGCGGCGGGCGCATCCCCCGGGTCTGCCTCCCAGCACCCGCCCGACCGCGGCCGCACGCCCTCCGGAGCCCCATGCCGACGATCGACGACACGCTGCGCGTCCTCGAGGACGTCTTCGGCTATCCGGGCTTCCGGCCCGGGCAGGAGGACGTCGTACGGGCCGTGCTCGCGGGCGAGGACGTGCTCGCGGTCATGCCGACCGGCGCGGGCAAGTCGCTGTGCTACCAGCTGCCGGCCCTCGTCCGCGACGGCCTGACGGTGGTCGTCTCGCCGCTGATCGCGCTGATGCGCGATCAGGTCGCGGCCCTGCGCAACAACGGCGTCGCCGCCGGCGCGCTGAACTCGGCGAACGACGAGGCGGAGGCCGCGCGAGTGCGCGACGAGCTGCGCGAGGGCTCGCTGAAGCTGCTCTACGTCTCGCCCGAGCGGCTCGGCTCCGAGAGCCTCGCCGACTTCCTGATGCGGCGCGGGGTCTCGCTGCTCGCCATCGACGAGGCGCACTGCGTCTCGCAATGGGGCCACGATTTCCGGCCCGACTACGCGCGCCTCGGCGACGTGCGACGGCGCCTCGGCGACGTGCAGACCATGGCGCTGACCGCGACCGCCGACGCGGCCACCCGCGACGACATCGCCCAGCGCCTGTTCCCGACCGCGCCACGCACCTTCGTGCAGGGCTTCGACCGGCCCAACCTGCGCCTCGCCATGAGCCCGAAGACGGACGCGTCGCGCCAGATCGCGGCCTTCCTCGCCAAGCATCGCGAGGAGAGCGGCATCGTCTACTGCGCCACCCGCAACGCGGTCGACAAGCTCGCCGAGAAGCTCTCCGGCCTCGGCCTGCGCGCCCTGCCCTACCATGCGGGGCTCGGCCAGGAGGTCCGCCAGGCGAACCAGGACACGTTCCTGCAGGAGGACGGGATCGTCATGGTCGCGACCGTCGCCTTCGGCATGGGCGTCGACAAGCCGGACGTGCGCTTCGTCGCCCACGCCGCCATGCCCAAGACGATCGAGGCCTACTACCAGGAGATCGGCCGAGCCGGCCGCGACGGCGCGCCGGCGGACACGCTCACCCTCTACGGCCTCGACGACATGCGGCTGCGCCGCCAGCAGATCGCCGAGAGCCAGGCGCCGGACGAGGTCAAGCGCATCGAGTACCGCCGCTTCGACGCGCTCGTGGCCCTGTGCGAGGCGCCGCGCTGCCGCCGGCAGACGCTGCTCGCCTATTTCGGCGAGGCCTCCGAGCCCTGCGGCCATTGCGACCTGTGCGAAGGCGGCGTGAAGCTCTTCGACGCCACGCGCGAGGCGCAGATGATCCTCTCGGCGATCGCCCGCACCGGCGAGCGCTTCGGCTCGGAGCACATCGTGAGCGTGCTCGTCGGGGACGAGACGGATCAGGTGCGGCGTTTCGGCCACGAGCGGCTGCGCACCTTCGGCGTCGGGCGCGACAAGGCGAAGACCGAGTGGCGCGGGCTCGTTCGACAGGTCTACGCCGGCGGGCTGATCGAGAACGACCTCACCGGCTACGGCTCCTGGCGCATCACGGAGCGCGGCGACGCCGTCCTGCGCGGGCGCGAGACGGTGACGCTGCGCGCGGACGTGCACGCGCCCAAGGATACGCAGAAGGCCCGTCGCGCGGCGGCGCTCGCCGACTCCGGGCTCGCCTCCGATCCGCTGCTGAAGGCGCTGCGCGCCCTGCGCACGCGCCTCGCCAAGGACGAGGGCGTGCCTGCCTACGTGATCTTCACGGATCGCACGATGATCGACATCGCCGAGCGCCGGCCCGACACCCTCGACGCGCTCGGCGCCTGCCACGGCATCGGCTCGGCCAAGGTGACGCGCTACGGCGAGGAGATCGTGGCGACGGTACGCGACGCGGGGTGACGCGCTCCCCCAGGTGCGGGATCGTGTAAACCAAGCGTCAACGACGGTGCAAATGCAGATCGCATTCAGCGGATTTGCGAAGTCTTGCTTTAGGGCAGAATTAATCGGTCCCGGCGCATTCATTGCAGCACTCTAGGAGGTGCTGACATGGGTCTCATGCGTGGGCTGCGCGAGGCGATCGCGAACAGGAGCGGGAACGTGGTCATCGCGTTCGCGCTGATCATGGTCCCGCTGCTCGGCGTCATCGGAGCGGCGGTCGACTACACTCGGGCCCGCAACGCCGCCGACAAGATCCAGGTCGCGCTCGACAATGCGGCGCTCGCCGCCGTGCGCGATCCCGACTCCACGACGAAAGCCTCGATGCTCGCGTTCGCCCGCAGGCAGCTCGAGACGGTGCTCGGCCCCGACGGCTCGCTCGCGATTGCCGAGCTCGACGGCGACATGGTCGGCGAGACGGTCTGGCTGCAGGCGCGGGTGCGGGTGGCCACGACCTTCATGCGCGTGGTCAACGTCGACGACATGCCGGTCACCCGCTACAGCGAGGCCAGCTACGGCCGCAAGTCGATCGACATCGCGCTCGTCCTCGACAATACGGGATCGATGGGCTCGCGCAGCAAGATGAACGAGCTCAAGCGCGCGCTGTGCGGCGACACCTCCTGCACCAACGCCACGCCGACGAGCGGCTTCATGCACATCATGCGCGAGGCGGCGGGCGGGCCGAGCCGCATCCGCGTCGGCCTCGTGCCGTTCGACCTCACCGTGCGCGTCCCGCAATCCGTCCAGGACGTGGTGCGCACCGAGCGGCCGCTGACCTCGCGCGTCACCGTGCCGCCCCGCGGCCGCGGGTTCTGCACGGTGCCCGGCGGCCCCACCGACGTGGAGCGCGTCTCCTGGCTGCGCTTCGCGGCCGCCGACGCGGACCCGCGCACGGGCTGCAACACCTCGGGACGCGCGAGGCCGGCGAGCTGGGATGGCTGCGTCTGGGATCGCGACAGGATCCCCGACGACCTGGACGTGACCGACGCGGATGTCGACACGGACGATCCGCGCACGCTCTTCCCGGCGGTGAACTGCCGCAACAACGGCCTCGCGCGGATGGCGCCCCTCGCCGACGTCTGGACGGCGAACGCCGCCATCATCGGCTCCCTGCGCGACATGCGCCCCTCCGGCAACACCAACGTGACGATCGGCGCCGCCTGGGGCATGGCGATGCTGACCGCCCGCGAGCCCTTCGTCGAGGCCGGCACGATCGCCGGCGACGACATCGAGCGCTTCATGATCCTGCTGACCGACGGCGACAACACCCAGAACAAGTTCGGCGACAGCAGGAACGATATGGACGCGCGCACGCGCCTGGCCTGCGAGGCGGCCCTCGACGAGGGAATCACCGTCGTCACCGTGCGGGTGATCAACGGCAACCGCGACCTGCTGCGCCGCTGCGCCAGCTCGCCGGATCTCTACTACGAGGTCTCGCAGGCCTCCGACCTCACGCGGGTGTTCGACGAGATCGCCCGGCGCATCGGCTCGACCCGCCTGACCCAGTGACCGGCCGGCCGCGCGGCGGGAGCGCGGCCGTCGGAACGCCTCCGCGGCCTCGGTGTTCACAGGGCTGCGGACGGCCGGAGCCTCCGCACGACCGGAGGCACCGCATGAGAGCGTTGAGCTGGCACGGCAAGCACGACATCCGTTGCGACACCGTACCCGACCCGCAGATCGAGGATCCCCGCGACGCCATCGTCCGCGTCACCAGCTGCGCGATCTGCGGCTCCGACCTGCATCTCTACGACAACTTCATCCCCGGGATGCTGCCCGGCGACGTCATGGGCCACGAGTGCATGGGCGAGGTGGTCGAGGTCGGCCCCGGCTCCAGGCATGCGTTGAAGCCCGGCGACCGCGTGGTCGTGCCCTTCACCATCGCGTGCGGGGACTGCCCGCAATGCCTGCGCGGGAACTACTCCGTCTGCGAGCGCTCGAACCGCAACGCCTCGCTGGCGGAGAAGGCCTTCGGCCGCACGACTGCGGGCCTGTTCGGCTACACCCAGCTCACCGGCGGCTATGCCGGCGGCCAGGCCGAGTACATCCGCGTGCCGTTCGCCGACCGCACGCACGTCAAGGCCCCCTCGACGCTCTCCGACGAGCAGTTGCTCTTCCTGTCCGACATCCTGCCGACCGGCTGGCAGGCGGCGGTGCAGCTCGGCATCGAGGAGACCGACACGGTCGCGGTCTGGGGCTGCGGACCCGTGGGCCAGTTCGCCATCCGCGCCGCGGTCCTGCTCGGCGCGCGGCAGGTGATCGCGATCGACCGTGTGCCCGAGCGGCTCGACATGGCCGCCGCCGGCGGCGCGATCCCGATCGACTTCGAGGTCGAGAGCGTGATGGAGCGCATCGACGACCTGACGAGCGGCCGCGGGCCGGAGAAGTGCATCGACGCGGTGGGACTGGAGGCGCACGCGTCCGGCCATCTCGACTCGATGGTCGACCGCGCCAAGCAGGCGGTGATGGCCGAGAGCGACCGCATTCACGCGCTGCGCGAGATCATCTACCTCATCCGCCCGGCCGGCACGATCTCGATGCCCGGCGTCTACGGCGGCCTCGCCGACAAGGTCCCGCTCGGGGCGCTGATGAACAAGGGCATCACCGTGCGCACCGGGCAGACCCACACCCAGCGCTGGACGGACGACCTGCTGCGGCGGATCGAGGAGGGCCAGATCGACCCGACCTTCGTGATCACCCACGTCGCCGACCTCGCCGACGGTCCCGCCCTCTACGAGACCTTTCGCGACAAGAAGGACGGCTGCGTCAAGGTCGTGCTCAAGCCCTGACGTGCTCGATACCCCGAGGAGATCTCGCATGCGCTTCGAATCGACGGGCTCGCCGCGGCGCGGGCATCCCGACAGGGAGACCGACCGGCTCGCCCGCGGGCTCGGACTGTTCTCCCTGGCGCTCGGCATCGTCGAGCTCGCCGTCGCACCTGCAGTGGCGCGTGCCGTCGGGCTATCCGGGCGCGAGGGGCTGGTGCGGGCCTGCGGCACCCGCGAGGTCGCCACCGGCGTGGCGCTCCTCGCCGGCGGCGATCCGGCTCCGTGGATGTGGGCGCGGGTCGCGGGCGACGCGGTCGATCTCGGCGTGCTCGCCACCGGCCTCGACGGCGATGCGGACCGGCGCGAGCGCGCCGGCATCGCCATGGGCGGGGTGGCGGCCATCGCGCTCCTCGACCTCGCGGTGGCGACGACGCTCGCCGGCGAGGACCGGCGCCCGCAGCCGCCGCTGGCCGACTACCGCGACCGCACCGGCTTCCCCCGCCCGCCGGCCGCGATGCGCGGCGCGGCGCGGGAGGCGGCGTCGGGCTATTGAGCGGGGGCGAGGACTCCGATCACGTCCGGGCTACTTGCCGCACGAAGAATCATCGTCGTGAGGCAAGGTCGATCCAGTGGCATCGACTTCCTTCACTCGCACATTTCTCTCGACGTGCAGTCGGTGCTCGACGACCTCCTCCGCCCGCAAGCCGTTCTCACATCCCCCCCTCACGCCCGAACCGATCCCGGGCGGCGGCGAAGCGCAGGACGCGCTGCGCGCTCTGCACCGAGAGGCGCTCGAAGGCCTCGAAGGCGGCCTGCGTCAACTCCAGCGGCGGCGTGCGGCCGGCCTTCCTGGTGAGCAGCAGCTTCAGCGTGGACCAGGTGAAGTCCACGGAACGCACGACGAAGAGCAGCGCCTCCCAGTCCGGCGCGTGATAGGCGTTGGCCACCATCTCCACCGGCACCCCGCCGATCTCGGCGATGGCCGCGAGCGCATCCTCGATGCGGTTGCGGTTGAGCCAGTCGACGACGTCGCGCTCTTCCAGCTTGCGGGTCCGCGAGCGGCTGCGCACGAAGTCGACCGATCCGGCGAGATCGGCCTTGGCGACCTCCGGCCCGTCGGTATCGACCATGCGGCGGGCGAGGTCGTCGACCACGGAATCGATGGCGCGCTGCATGCGCTGGCCGAGCTCGTCCTGGAGCGTCTCGCGCACGCGCTCGCGGGCGATCTCCACGAGCCTGGCGACCTGCTCGGCGGAGAGATGGCTGCGGGCCTCGAGCACCTCCTGGAGCGCGGAATCGGCGCGGGCGCGCTCGAGCAGCGTCGAGAACCCGCGTTCGGAGATGCGCGCGCCGCCATTGTCCGCGACCGAGCGCACGACCACCGTGTCGCCGCGGTCGATCAGCACGTCCGTCAGCCGCTCGGGCAGGCTCTGCCGCAGGGAGAGCGCCAGCAGGTGCCCCTGCCCCCTGGTGCTCGCCACGGCGACGAGATCGTCCTCGGACAGGCGCCGGCTGCGGGCGAGCACGGGGGCGGCAACCGCCACCTCCTCGTCGAAGGCGAGGTCGCGCACCACCCGCCGCGGCGCCATCGCCTGATCGGCCAGCCGTTCGGAGAGCTCGATGCGCGCACGGAATTCGAGATTGCGGGCGAGCCGCAGGATCACCTCGTCGAAGGCCCCGACACGCTCCTCGTCGAGCTCGGGTGCCTTCTCCAGGAAGAGGTTCGTGACCTTGCGCAGCATGGCGGTCCGGCGACGTGCGTCGGCGCTCGACACGATGTCGTCGATCTCGTCCATCACGCTGATCAGTGCCGTCATGTCGGACCTTTCGGCTCCTCTCGGCCACGATTACGGCATAAAGTCCTTATGGAATTGTGAAATCGACCGGTTCGCAAGCGCGAAGGGGGAGCGCCATGCCACGCCTGTTCGTCGGGCTCGAGATTCCGGATGACGTCGTCTCGGCGCTCGCCGCCTGCCGCGGCGGGCTGCCGGGGGCGCGCTGGATCGAGCCGGAGAACTACCACGTCACCCTGCGCTTCATCGGGGACGTGGACGAGGACGTCGCCGAGGACGTCTACGCGCTCCTCGCCGAGCGGCGCGCCCGGGAGCCGGTCGAGATCGTGCTCGACGGGCTGGGCTGCTTCGGTGGGGACAAGCCGCATGCGGTGTTCGCGAACGTGCACGCCAGCGAGGCGCTGGTTGCGCTCCACGACGAGGCCGAGCGGCTGGTGCGCCGTGCGGGGCTGCCACCGGAGCGCCGCAAGTTCAAGCCGCACGTGACCCTGGCGCGGCTGCGGCAGGTGCCGCCGCGGGACGTCGCCGCCTGGATCACGGCGCGCGCGCCGTTCGAGCGCCGGGAGTTCCTGGCCGGACGCATCGCGGTGTTCTCGGCCCGCGAGCAGACCGGCGGCGGGCCCTACGTGGTCGAGGCCGCCTACCCGCTCGGCTGACGGCGGACCGCTCGAGGTCTCGCACGGGCCTGCGACAGGTGAGCGCCGACCGGACGCAACCGAGCGCCCGCCGCCGCCATTCGACAGGTCACGCGTACGGCGCAGCTCTCCCATGCCTCCCCGCACCTTGCCCGCCGATCACGGCTCCGCTGCACTATGATGGGCAGGATGGGGGGCGATGCCGCGATGAGTCGCGAGACGATCACCGACCGGCGGTGCGCCGGATGACGGCCGGCGGCCTCGCGGCGCTGTTCGCGGCGATGGCGGTGCTCGCCGCCATGCCGAGCGCGAGCGTGCTCGCCGTCTCCGCACGCGCCGCCGCCGGCGGGTTGGCGCAGGGCGCGGCCACCGCGCTCGGCGTCGTCGCCGGCGACGTGATCTGGCTCCTGGTGGCGCTGTTCGGGCTCGCGCTCCTGGAGAGCGCGCTCGGGGACTGGGCCGCGCTGATCCGCTACGTCGGCGCCGCCTACGTGATCGTCGTCGGTGTCGCCCTCGCCCGATCGGCGGGAGCCGGACCGGCCGCGACCGCACCACCCGCGAGCCCGGGCCGGGCGGCGAGCTTCTCGGCCGGGCTCGCGATCACGCTCGCCGACCAGAAGGCGGTCCTGTTCTACCTCGGCTTCCTGCCCGGTTTCGTCGACCTCTCCGAGATCGGCCCCGGCGAGACCGCGCTCCTCGTCGCGGTCATCGTCGTCTCCGTCGGGGGCGTGAAGCTCGCCTACGCGGTCGCGGCGGCGAAGGCGGGCCTCCTGATCGGCCCCACCGCGGGCCGAGCCCTGACCCTGCTCGCGGCGGTGATCCTGGTCCTCGTGGGCATCGCCCTGCTGCTCGGCGGCTGAGCCGCGCGCGCTATTCCGCCGCCTCGCGCACCGGCTCCGGCGGGGTCCAGCGCAGGATCGGCTGGCGGGCTGCGCGGGTCTCGTCGAGGCGCCGGCGCGGGGCGTGGTAGGGCGCGCCGGAGAAGCGCTGCGTCTCGCCCGCCTTCGCCGCCATGGCGAGGTCGCGCAGCGCCGCGACGAACAGGTCGAGGGAGGCCTTCGACTCGCTCTCCGTCGGCTCGATCAGCATGGCGCCGTGGACGACGAGCGGGAAGTACATCGTCATCGGGTGGTAGCCCTCGTCGATCATCGCCTTGGCGAAATCGAGGGTGGAGACGCCCGTGTCCTTCAGCCACTCGTCGTCGAACAGCACCTCGTGCATGGACGGGTGGTCCGGGAAGGGCAGGCTCATCAGGTCGACGAGGCCCGCGCGGATGTAGTTCGCGTTCAGCACCGCGTCCTCGGAGGCCTGCTTCATGCCGTCCGAGCCGTGCGAGAGCATGTAGGCGAGCGCGCGCACGTACATGCCCATCTGGCCATGGAAGGCGGTGATGCGCCCGAAGGGGGCGCCGTCCGCGACCGCGCTCTCGTGCTCGACCAGCGTCAGCGCGCCGTCGGCTCCTTCCGTGATGAACGGCACCGGCGCGTAGGGCGCGAGCCGCTGCGACAGCACCACCGGCCCCGAGCCCGGCCCCCCGCCGCCGTGGGGCGTCGAGAACGTCTTGTGCAGGTTGATGTGCATGGCGTCGACGCCGAGGTCGCCGGGCCGCGCCTTGCCGACGATGGCGTTGAAGTTGGCGCCGTCACAGTAGAAATACGCGCCGACGTCGTGGAGCGCCTGCGCGATCTCGACGATCTGCGGCTCGAACAGGCCGCAGGTGTTGGGGTTCGTCAGCATGATCGCGGCGACGTCGGGGCCGAGGAGCTCGCGCACCGCCTCGACGCGCACGGTGCCGTCCTCGCCGGCGGGGACCTCGCGCACGGTGAAGCCGAGCAGCGCCGCGGTCGCCGGGTTGGTGCCGTGGGCGCTCTCGGGAACGAGCACCACCGTGCGGGTCTCGCCCTCGCCCTTGGCCTCGATCGCGGCCTTGATCGCCATCATCCCGCACAGCTCGCCGTGCGCACCGGCCTTGGGCGAGAGCGCGACGGTGGTCATGCCGGTGAGCGTCACGAGATAGCGGGCGAGCTCGTTCATCAGCGCGAGCGCACCCGGCACGGTCGAGACCGGCTGGAGCGGGTGCACGTCGGAGAAGCCCGGCAGCCGGGCCATCTTCTCGTTGAGCCGGGCATTGTGCTTCATCGTGCACGAGCCGAGCGGGAAGAGCCCTGTGTCGATGCCGTAGTTCTTCTGGCTGAGCTTGACGAAATGGCGCATCGTCTCCGGCTCGGAGAGGCCGGGGATGCCGATCTCGCCCGTGCGCGCGAGCCCGCCGAGGCGGGGCGCGAAGTCGTCGGGCTCGTCGAGGTCGACGCCGGTGACGTCGTATCGGCCGATCTCGAAGGAGAGCGCCTCCTCCTGCATGAGGGCGCGGTTGCCGGTGAAGGTGCCCGCGCTCTCCGCGCTCTCGGCCGAGCCGGCGGCGGTGGGACGTCCCTGACGGTTCAGCATGAGAGGGCTCCGTGATGGCAATGGGTTCGATGAAGGGCTCGGCGCCGAGACCTCCCCGCAGGGGAGGTGGGCCGAGCAACGCGAGGACCGGTGGGGGCGAAAGACGGGCGTGGCTCGCCCCCTCCCGCCGACCTGCGGCCGTCGACCTCCCCGGCGGGGAGGTGGCGGGCGGCGGCGTTCATGACAGCGCCCCCTTCAGCCCGTCGACCAGCGCCTTACGGTCGTCGTCCGAGTTCACCTCCGTCGAGGCGACGAGCAGCAGGTCGTCGAGCCCCGCCTGCGGCGCGAGCCGCGAGTAGGGCACGCCGGCCAGGACGCCCTCGCCCGCGAGGCGCTCGACCACCGCGGCCGCCGGCCTGGAGAGCTTCAGGGTCAGCTCGTTGAAGAAGGCCTGGTTCACGACCTCCACCCCCGGCACGCCGGCGAGCGCATCCGCCAGCTTCACCGCATTGGCGTGGTTGATCCGGGCCAGACGCTGGAGGCCGACCTGGCCGAGCAGCGTCATGTGGATGGTGAAGGCGAGGCAGCAGAGGCCCGAATTCGTGCAGATGTTCGAGGTCGCCTTGTCGCGGCGGATGTGCTGCTCGCGGGTGGAGAGGGTGAGCACGAAGCCGCGCCGCCCCTCCGCATCCGTCGTCTCGCCGCAGAGCCGGCCCGGCATCTGGCGCACGTGCTTCTGCCGCGCGGCGAAGAGGCCCACGTACGGGCCGCCGAAGTTGAGCGCGTTGCCGATCGACTGGCCCTCGCCCACCACGATGTCCGCGCCCATGGCGCCGGGCGGCGTGACGAGGCCCAGCGACACGACCTCGGTGAAGACCGCGATCAGCAGCGCGCCGTTCGCATGCGCCGCGTCGGCGATCGCCCGCAGGTCGCGCAGGTTGCCGAACACGTCGGGGGTCTGCACGACGACGCAGGACGTCTCCTTGTCGATGCGCGAGACGATGTCCTCGGCGGCGGTGACGTCGGGCGCGAGGCGCTCGACGCGATCGTTCGCCATCTCCGAGAGGGTCTCGATCACCTCGGCATAGTGCGGATGCAGGCCGCCGGAGAGGATCGCCTTGTCGCGCTTGGTGACACGATGCGCCATCAGCACCGCCTCGCCGGCGGCGGTGGAGCCGTCGTACATGGAGGCGTTGGCCACATCCATGCCGGTGAGCGCCGCGACCTGGGTCTGGAACTCGAACAGGTATTGCAGCGTGCCCTGGGCGATCTCGGGCTGGTAGGGCGTGTAGCTCGTCAGGAACTCCGAGCGCTGGATCAGATGGTCCACCGAGGCCGGGACGTGGTGCTTGTAGGCGCCGGCGCCCACGAAGAACGGCACGCTCGAGGCGGGCACGTTCCGCGCGGCCATCCGCCCGAGGATGCGCTCGACCTCGAGCTCGCCCTTGCGGCGCGGCAGGTCGAGCGGCTCCGTCAAGAGCTTGTCGTTCGGGACGTCGACGAAGAGGTCGTCGATCTGCGAGACGCCCACCTTGGCGAGCATCTCGGCGCGATCGTCGGGGGAAAGCGGAAGGTAGCGCATCGGGCGGCCGTCTCGTCAGTGGGAAGGGGTGTCGTCCACGCCCGCGACCACGATCTCGGTGCGGACCGAGTTCGCGATGAAGCACTCGCGGTGCGTGAGGTGATGCATGGCGGCGATCGTCGCCGGGTCGGGCCGGCGCTCGCCGGCCCAGTCGATCCGGGGGTCGAGCACGACCCGCGAGACCCAGAGCTTGCCTGCGGCGTTCGGCGTCATGACGCCGCGCGCCTCGTCCTCGTAGCGCTCGACGAGAAACCGCTTCTTCGCCGCGATCGAGAGGAAGACGAGCATGTGGCAGCTCGCGATCGCGGCGACGAAGGCCTCCTCCGGGTCGACGGCGTCCTCCCGCGAATGCGGCAGCGGCACGACGAGCGGGGAGGACGACGCCGGCACGGTGACGCCGCCGTCGAAGCTCCAGGTGTGGCCGCGATCGTAGGCGGAGCCCAGGAAGTCGCCGCCGTCGCGCGCCCAGCGGATGGTCGCGGAGTAGAGGTGCTCGCCGTCCTCGGCCATCCGATCCTCCGTCAGCTGATCGACTTCACGTAGGTCTCGTAGTCCGCCTCGCTCATCAGGGCGTCGACCTCGGAGGCGTCGGAGAGCTTGAGCTTGAGGAACCAGCCCCCGCCGAGCGGATCCTCGTTGATGGCGGCGGGCGTGCCCTCCAGGTCGCCGTTGACCTCCAGCACCTCGCCGGAGACCGGGGCGTAGACCTCGGAGGCCGCCTTGACGCTCTCGACCACGGCGGCCTCGCCGCCCTTGGCGATGATCTTGCCGACCTCGGGAAGCTCGACATAGACGACGTCGCCGAGCTGGCTCTGGGCGTAGTCGGTGATTCCGACCGTGCCGACGTCGCCGTCGATGCGGATGTATTCGTGATCCTTGGTGTAGCGAACGGTCATGACGGCCTCCTGGTATCCCCCGCGAAGGGCGGCTCTTGTTCGGGTCAGCGCTTGAAGCGCGCAGGCGTGAAGGGAAGCGGCACGACCAGGCCGACGAGCGGCTTGCCGCGCACGACGCAATGCAGCGCGGCGCCGATCTGCGCGCAGTCCGGCTTGACGTAGCCCATGACGATCGGGCGCTCGACGCTCGGGCCGAAGCCGCCGGAGGTGACGACGCCGACGCCCTCCCCGTCCGGCGTGGTGATCGCGGCGCCCTCGCGGGCCGGCGCGCGACCCTCGAGCGCGATGCCGACGCGCTTGCGCGCGGGCCCCTCGGCCAGCTCGCGCTGGATGCGCGCTGCGCCGGGGAAGCCGCCTTCCGCGCGACGGCGCTTCTGGATCGACCAGGTGAGCCCCGCCTCGACGGGGCTCGTCGTCGTGTCGATGTCGTGCCCGTAGAGGCACAGGCCCGCCTCGAGCCGCAGCGAATCGCGCGCACCGAGACCGATCGGCTTGACCCGGTCGTCGGCGAGGAGCGCGTCCCACAAGGCGGGCGCGTCGGCGGCGCGGACCGAGATCTCCCAGCCGTCCTCGCCCGTGTAGCCCGAGCGCGAGACGTTGACGTCGTGCCCGTGCAGCACGACGTGGGCGGTGCGCATGAAGGTCAGCGCGACGGCGTCGGCCGCACCCGCGTCCGCCATCACCGCCTCGGCGGCCGGACCCTGGAGCGCGAGGAGCGCGCGGTCGTCGTGCCGCTCGAGCCGGACGTTCGCCGGCAGGCGCGCGGCCATGTGGGCGTAGTCACCCTCCTTGGTGCCGGCGTTGACGACGAGGTGGAGCCTGCCCTGGTCCTCGTCCGCGAGCGGGCGCGAGACCATCAGGTCGTCGAGGATGCCGCCCTCGTCGGTGAGGAGCTGGGTATAGCGCTGCTGGCCGGGCGTGAGCTCGACGATCGCGGCGGGGACGAGGGTCTCCAGCGCGCGGGCGGTCGTCTCGTGTTCCGGGCCGACGAGGGTCGCCTGGCCCATGTGGGAGACGTCGAACAGGCCCGCCTGGGAGCGCGTCCAGAGGTGCTCGGCGAGGATGCCGGTGGGGTACTGCACCGGCATGGCGTAGCCGGCGAAGGGCACGATGCGCGCTCCCGCGGCGGCGTGCCGGTCGTGGAGCGGCGTCTGCGCCAGCGTTTCAGCGGATCCGGCCTCGGCCATGGGTGCCTCTCGGTCGACAGTGGACGGACGCGCCGACGGCCCTGCCCGGACCTTCGTTGCGCGCCCCCTCTGTCCTCGACCTGAGAGATTTCCCGCCGCGGGCGCCGGGGTGCTCCCGGCAGGTCCACAGACGGTTACGCCCTTCGGTGGGCGGGGTGGTGAGGCCCCGCCGCTTTCCAGAGTGCCAGCTCCCCGCGGTCCGTTTGCCTGAGCGTTTCCGGGGCGGTTGCGCCTTCGGCGCCGGGCTCGGCGGCCCGGTCTCTCCCGCGGGGATCGTGCGGCTCGTGACGTTGTAGCCCTGCCCCCCGGGAAGTCAATCGGCGGGCGTGAGCAAAAGCCGGGCAGCGACGCCCGTACGGTGGGCAGGCCGCGGCGGGGCGCGATTCATGGTAGCA
The DNA here is from genome assembly GCA_051117315.1 of Salinarimonas sp. Classification (GTDB taxonomy): domain Bacteria; phylum Pseudomonadota; class Alphaproteobacteria; order Rhizobiales; family Beijerinckiaceae; genus Salinarimonas. The sequence goes on from JBNPEA010000066.1 coordinate 13,781, forward strand.
TCACTCCACCGCAGCCGCAGCCTTCGCCTGCTGCGCCACCGTCGGCTTCCGCACGGGCGCCTTTCGCTGCACCGGGGCGGCGAGGCGGGCCGGCCAGTCGTCCGGAGGGATGCCGGTGTCGGCCACGGCACGGGCGAAGATCGCCTGGGTGACCCGGGCGTCCTCCAGGGCGTCGTGGTGGCGGAAGCTGAGTTCGAGGCGTGCGGCCAGCTTGGCGAGCCCGTAGCCGGGCAGGCCGGGCCAGGCGCGGCGCGCGACCGAGACGTTGTTGATCCAGCGCGCGGCGATCTCCGCGCGCCCGCAGGCCTCGGCGGCGCGGGCGAGCGCGGTCTTGTCGAAGCCGCCCTGCTGCACCACCAGGCGGCCGGTCAGCCGCTCGCGCAGCTCGGCGTAGAGCGCACGGAAGCGCGGCGCGCCGGCGACGTCCTCCGGGCGGATGCCGTGGACGCGAATGTTGAACGGCGAGAAGGTGCAGGCCGGATCGACGAAGGTGACGTGCTCCTCGACGATCACGCCGTCCGAGACGGTGACGATCCCGATCTGGCAGATCGAGGCGCAGTCGCTGCTCGCCGTCTCGACGTCGAGGACGCAGTAATCCACGAATCGGCTCCCGTGCCCGTGGCGGACTCCGTCCTGCGTAGCCTGCGCCGCGGCCCGCGGTCCAGTGCGGCGAAACGCCGGGCGCCCGGGCTCACGCGGCGCGGCCGCGCAGCCACTTCCAGGAGAAGACGACAAAGACGGCGAGGAGGACGGCCGCGAGACCGAACCAGGTGAAGGCGTATTGCAGATGATTGTTCGGCGGCTCGAGCACCGTCGCCCCGCCGCGCGGCCACGCGGCCGCGGCGGCCTCGTCGCGCACGGCGTCGACATAGAACGGCGCCACCCGCTCGAGGCCCCGCGCCTGCGCGATGGCGGCGAGGTCGCGGGTGAACCATTCGCCGGCTTCGGGATCGTTCTCCGGCACGAAGGGGGTGCGTTCCTCGCTGGCGCGCACGAGCCCCTCCACAGTCGCCGTGCCCTGCGGCCGCGCCGCCTCGCCCAGCAGCGGGGTGGGCACGAAGCCGCGGTTGACCACGACGACGGCGCCCGTGTCGAGCACGAGAGGCGTGAGCAGGTAGTAGCCCTGCAGGGGCTGGCCGCGGGTCTCGCCGGGCAGGAGGCCGTGCACGGCGACCTCCTCCTCGAAGCGAAAGGCGCCGGTGAGCGCGACGCGCCGGTATTCCTGCTCGTCGCGGGAGAACGCGTCCCACTGAGCCTCGGGCAGGATCTCGCCGGGCGCACTGTGGGCCCGCGCCTCGATCCGGGCGATCACGCCCTCCTTCCAGGCGAGGCGCTGCAGCTGCCAGGTGCCGAGCCCGATCAGGATGGCGAGCGACACGAGGGTCGCCACGCCCGCCATGATCAGAGACCGCCAGCGGGGCGGCGGCACGCTCTCCTTCTCGCTCAGGGTCCGAGCCGCCACGGGCCTCTCCCTCACTTGCTCTCCAGACGGCCTTCCTCGGCCCTGTGGTGGTATTGCAGCGCGATCATCACGCCCTTGAGCGGGCGGATGATGGCGAGGCTGAGGATCGCGGTGAGCGGGAACCACAGCGCGACGTGCACCCACACCGGCGGCACGTAGGCGAACTCCAGCCACAGCGCGAGGCCCACGACCAGGAAGCCGACGATGAACATCACGAACACGGCCGGCCCGTCCGCGGCGTCGGCGAAGCCGTAGTCGAGGTCGCAGGCCTCGCAGCGCTGCCGAACGGACAGGTACCCGTCGAACATCCGGCCCTCGCCGCAGCGCGGGCAGCGGCATCTGATCCCGGCGGAGATCGGGGGCGGCTCGGAACCGGGGCGATGGGCCATGACCTGGCGTACTCCTGCGTGAAACGACGAAGGGCGGCGCTGCCGCCGCCCTTCACATGGGGTCTCGCCCGGCGGATGTCAGCGGCGCGCGTCAATGGCCGCCGTAGCCGTAGACGTAGATCGCGGCGAACAGGAACAGCCAGACCACGTCGACGAAGTGCCAGTACCAGGCCGCGAACTCGAAGCCGAGGTGCTGTGTCGTGGTGAAGTGGTTCAGGTAGACCCGCCACAGGCACACGGCGAGGAAGATCGTCCCGATGATGACGTGCGCCCCGTGGAAGCCCGTCGCCATGAAGAAGGTCGCGCCGTAGATGTGGCCCGAGAACTCGAAATGCGCGTGGCTGTACTCGTAGATCTGCAGGATGGTGAAAAACACGCCCAGCACGACCGTGAGCCACAGGCCCCACTTCAGGCCCTGGCGATCGTCCTCGAGCAGCGCGTGGTGCGCCCAGGTGATGGTGGTGCCGGAGGTGAGCAGGACGAGCGTGCCGAACAGCGGCAGGTGCCACGGGTCGAAGGTCTCGATCCCCGCGGGAGGCCACGCGCCGCCGGTGATCTCGGTACGCAGGAACTGGTTCTCGGCGGCGGGAAAGAGCGCCACGTCGAAATAGGCCCAGAACCAGGCGACGAAGAACATCACCTCGGAGGCGATGAACATGATCATGCCGTAGCGGTGATGCAGCTGCACCACGCGGGTGTGGTCGCCCTGGCGCGCCTCCTTGATCACGTCCATCCACCATCCGGCCATGGTGTAGAGGACGCCGATCAGGCCGAGCCCGAAGATCAGCCCGCCGATCTGCAGGCCGGCGATCGGCATGCCGCGGATGAAGGTGATGAACCCGACCGCGAGGACGAAGGCGCTGACCGAGCCTATGAACGGCCACGGGCTCGGGTCGACGAGATGGTAGTCGTGCTTCTTGGCGTGGGCGTCGGCCATGGCTCTCTAGGTCTCCGGTGCCTTCTCTCGCGCCCCCGGCGAGGGGGACGTCCCGCGTCGTTCAGAGGGTGGGCGGCGCTGCCTCGAGGATGGGTGCCGCCGCATTGGTGAGGGTCTCGCCGTCCAGGTCCGCCAGGTCTTCCTCCGGCAGGCCGTTCTTGGACGGAAAATAGGTGTAGGACAAGGTGATCGTTGAGATGTCCCGCGCCGCCGGGTCCTCGACGATCGCGGGGTCGATGTAGAACATCACGGCCGAGTCCATCGTCTCGCCGGCGGCGAGCGTGTTCTCGGTGAAGCAGAAGCACTGCAGCTTGACGAAGTACTGCCCCGCCACGGCCGGCGTGACGTTGAACGTGGCGATGCCGGCGCGGGGCGCCTCCGTCGGGTTCGACACGCGATAGAACACCGTCTGGGTCTCGCCGATGCGGACCTCGACCTGCGGCGCCTCCGCCGCGAACGTCCAGCCGAGGTCGCGCGAGACATTGGCGTCGAAGCGCACCTTCACCGTCTCGTCCAGCACCGTGCCGGCCTCCGCCGTGCCGACGATCGGCGTGCCGCCGAAGCCGGTGATGCGGCAGAACAGGTCGTAGAGCGGTACGGAAGCGTAGGCGAGGCCGATCATGCCGGCGACGACGCTGACGCAGGTGACCACCGTGCGGCGCACGGCGCGGGACTGGTCGTGCGACGGCTTCGTGGTCGTCGTGTCTGTCGTGTCCGTCATCGCGTCGCCTCCTCCAGTCTCAGAGCGGCCGGTCGAGCACGCCGGGGCCCATCTTGACGATGGTCACGACGTAGAAAAGCGCCACCAGGGCGGCGAGCGCGATCGCCAGCGCGATCGAGCGCCCGCGGCGGCGCCTGCGGAAGGCCTCCGCCTCCCGCTCCTCGGCGGTCGGCTCGGCCGTCTCGTGCGGAGCCCGCTCGTGCGTGTCGCCCGCCTTGGCCATCACGCGAACCCCGGGATCACGAGGGCTGGGACCGCGCGGAAGAGCCCGAGCCCGTGCTCGGCGAGCAGCACCGCGAACAGGATGAACAGGTGCAGGATGGTGAAGCCGAACAGGCGCTGGGCAGCCTTGGCCGCCTCGTCGCCCTCGCGGATGCGATACACGCGCCAGGTCAGCCCGAGCATCGCGAGCGCGGTGGCGCCGCCGACGATCGTGTAGACCAGCCCGCCGAAGCCGAGCGGGATCGGCGCCAGCGTCACCGGCACGAACACGAGGGTGTAGAGCCAGATCTGCCGGCGGGTCTCGTCGGGACCGGCGACGTTGGGCAGCATCGGCACGCCGGCGCGGGCGTAGTCGCCCGACTTCACCAGCGCCAGCGCCCAGAAGTGCGGCGGCGTCCACAGGAAGATGATGGCGAACAGGACCAGCGTCTCGATGCCGAGCGAGCCGGTGACCGCGGCGTCCGCCACCATGGGCGGGAAGGCGCCGGCGGCACCGCCGATGACGATGTTCTGCGGCGTCGCGCGCTTGAGCCACATCGAGTAGACGACGGCGTAGAAGAAGATCGTGAAGGCCAGGAAGCCCGCCGCGAGCCAGTTCGCCACGAGGCCCAACGTCAGCACCGAGCCGACCGAGAGCGTCAGCCCGAAGGCCAGCGCCTCGCCGGGCGTCACCCGCCCGTCCGGGATCGGGCGCTTGCGGGTGCGGGTCATCACCGCATCGATGTCGGCGTCCCACCACATGTTGAGCGCGCCAGAGGCGCCGGCGCCGACCGCGATCGCCACCAGGGCGGCGAAGGCGACGACCGGGTGGACGGCCGGCTCGACCACGACCATGCCGACGAGCGCCGTGAACACGACGAGGAACATGACACGCGGCTTGAGCAGCGCGAGGTAGTCGCCGGCCTCCGCCGTCGAGCCGCCGATGGCGGTGGGCGCGGGCCGCGCCTGCGGCGCATGGTCGGTCATCACGGTCATGAGATCGGGTGTCGTCTCTCTCGAAGGGGCGCGCGGCCCCGCGTCACGGGATCGATCCGCGCGGACGGTGCGCGGATCTCGGGAAGGGGTCCCGGTCGGGCCTCTCCCCGCAGCGCCGCGGGCGACGCTGCGGGGAGAGGCCGGGCGGCGCATGGCCGCCCGGCCGGTCGTCAGGATCAGTGGCGGGTGTCCGCGATCTTCGGCAGCTCGTCGAACTGGTGGAACGGCACCGGCGACGGCAGCGTCCACTCCAGCGTCGTCGCGCCCTCGCCCCAGGGGTTGGCGCCCGCGAGCTCCTTGCGGCGGAAGGCCACGACGATCCCGTAGATGAAGACCAGGAGGCCGAGCCCGAAGATGTAGGAGCCCACCGAGGAGACGAAGTTCCAGCCCGCGAAGGCGTCCGGATAGTCCGCGTAGCGGCGCGGCATGCCGGCCAGGCCGAGGAAGTGCATCGGGAAGAAGAGCACGTTCGCCCCGATGAACGAGATCCAGAAGTGCAGCTTGCCGATCCACTCCGGATAGACGTAGCCGCTCATCTTCGGGAACCAGTAGTACACACCCGCGAAGATGATGAACACGGCGCCCAGCGAGAGCACGTAGTGGAAGTGCGCCACCACGTAGTAGGTGTCGTGCATGTAGCGGTCGATCGAGGCGTTGGCGAGCACCACGCCGGTCACGCCGCCGACGGTGAACAGGAAGATGAAGCCCACGGCCCACTGCATCGCGGCCGAGAACTTGATCGAGCCGCCCCACATCGTCGCGATCCAGGAGAAGATCTTGATGCCGGTCGGCACCGCGATCACCATCGTCGCGAAGACGAAGTACGCCTGCGTCTGCAGCGAGAGCCCGACCGTGTACATGTGGTGCGCCCACACGACGAAGCCGACGACGCCGATGGCGACCATGGCGTAGGCCATGCCGAGATAACCGAAGATCGGCTTCTTCGAGAAGGTCGCGATGATGTGCGACACGATCCCGAAGGCCGGCAGGATCATGATGTACACCTCGGGGTGCCCGAAGAACCAGAACAGGTGCTGGTAGAGGATCGGGTCGCCGCCGCCGGCCGGGTCGAAGAACGTCGTGCCGAAGTTGCGGTCGGTCAGCAGCATGGTGATCGCGCCGGCGAGGACCGGGAGCGCGAGCAGCAGCAGGAAGGCGGTCACCAGCATCGACCAGGCGAACAGCGGCATCTTGTGCAGGGTCATGCCCGGCGCGCGCATGTTCAGGATCGTGGTGATGAAGTTGATCGCGCCCAGGATCGAGGCCGCGCCGGCGAGGTGCAGCGACAGGATCGCGAAGTCGAGCGCCGGGCCGGGGTGGCCCATGGTCGACAGCGGCGGATACACCGTCCAGCCGCCGCCGAAGCCGAGAGAGCCGGGCGCGCCCTCGACGAAGAGCGACAGGACCAGCAGGCAGAAGGCCGCGACCGTGAGCCAGAAGGAGATGTTGTTCATGCGCGGAAACGCCATGTCCGGCGCCCCGATCATGATCGGCACGAACCAGTTGCCGAAGCCGCCGATCAGGGCCGGCATCACCATGAAGAACACCATGATGAGGCCGTGGCCGGTCACGAACACGTTGTAGGTCTGCGGGTTCGTGAAGAACTGCATCCCGGGCTCCTGGAGCTCCAGGCGAATCCCGATGGACAAGGCACCGCCGACCAGACCCGCGATGAACGCGAAGATCAGGTACATCGTGCCGATGTCCTTGTGGTTCGTCGAGTAGATCCAGCGCCGCCATCCGGTGGGATGGTCGTGCGCGCCCTCGTGCGCGGCGTGGGTCGCGGTAGCCATGTCGTCCTAACCCTCTCGGCCCCTCGCGGGCCGGTCTCGCGTGTTGACCTCGCCGGCGGCACCGGGGGAGCGCCGCCGAGAACTCACCAGATTCGGCGCGATCGGCGCCGAGAACTCACCAGGCAGGCGCACTCAGCGCGCCGGCTCTTCGATCGTGGCGGCGACGCGGGTCGCGCCGTACTCGGTGGAGGCGAAGCGCGTCTGCGCCTCCGCCAGCCAGGAGGCGTACTCGGCCTCGGAGACGACGCGGATCGCGATCGGCATGAACGCATGGCGCGCGCCGCACAGCTCCGAGCACTGCCCGTAGTAGACGCCCTCGCGCTCGGCCTCGAACCAGGTCTCGTTGAGGCGGCCGGGCACGGCGTCGATCTTCAGGCCGAAGGAGGGGAGCGCGAAGGCGTGCAGCACGTCGGCCGAGGTGACCTGGAGCTTGACCACCTGGTTCACCGGCACGACGACCTCGTTGTCCACCGCGAGCAGGCGCGGCAGGCCGGCGGCGGCCGCCTCGTCGTCCTCGAGCATCAGCGAATCGAAGATGAAGCCGCCCTGGTCGGTCGGGTACTCGTAGGACCAGTACCAGGAATGGCCCGTCGCCTTCACGATCACGTCCGGCTCGGGGATGACGAGCTGCTCGCGCAGGATGCGGAAGGAGGGGATCGCGATGGCCACCAGGATCAGGATCGGGATCACCGTCCAGGCGACCTCGATCATGGTGTTGTGCGACGTCTTCGACGGCGTCGGGTTCTTGGCCTCGTTGTAGCGCACGATCACGATCAGGAGCAGCGCGCCGACGAACAGCGTGATGACGGTGATGATCCAAACGAGCGCCGTGTGGAAGCCGTACATGTTCTGCGCGGTCGCCGTCACCGGCGTCTGCATCGCGATCTGCCAGTCGACCGGCTGGCCGACCTGGGCGAGCGCCGCGCCCGAGGCGAGGAGGCCGGTCCCGAGGGCGGCCGCGCCGGAGAGCGCGGCCGCGACGGTCCGGCGAGCCGCCTTGAAGCACCTGAACTGACCAATGCGCATCGTCTACCTCGAAGCTCCGCGTGCGCTGGCGCGCACCCCTTGAAAACTCTCGCGCTCGCGCGCACCCCGGACCCGTCGCGGGAGCGTCCGCGCATCTCGAGACCCGTCTCGCGGGGGAATCGGCGGGCCGGCGGGCGTGCGCGCAGGATTTGATCCACGTCAAAATCACAAGAGGGTGACGAGCGCAACGGCCCCGACGTCGCACATCCGAACCGTGCCTGCCACTTTTCGACCCCGCGACGCTCCGGAAGGTGGCGTTTTCGCCGACCGGCGCCAGCCCGCCGCGTCGACGCGCCGCGCGGGCGGGCACCGTTCCTTGACAAAGCGCCGTGGCGGTGATCCCAACGGGTGAAGCCGCGGGGACGCATTCAGTTCCTTGCAGGTGTATCCCGTACGACGCGGGGCCCCGCGGGGCCGTCCGCGAGCTGAAGGACCCATCCATGGCAGGCTTTGCTGTCGCCGCCCCGAGGCCCGCCGGCCGGCCGCTCCGGCTGCCGACCCGCCTGCGCGCGATTGTCGCAGGCGGGCTCGTCGCCCTGGCCGCGAGCGTGGCGCTCGCGCCACAGGCGGCGGCGCAGGGCACGGTGCGCGCCACCTACGGCGACTGGCAGCAGCGCTGCGAGATGCCGCCGGGTGCGCAGGTCGAGCAATGCGCCATCGTGCAGAACGTCGCGGCCGCGGATCGGCCCAACGTCACCCTGCTCGTGATCGTCCTCTCGACGGCGGACACGAACCAGAAGCTCCTGCGCGTGGTGGCGCCGCTCGGTGTGCTGCTCCCCGCCGGCCTGGGGCTGCGGGTCGACGCGGTCGACGTCGGCTCCGCTGGCTTCGTGCGCTGCCTGCCTACCGGCTGCGTCGCCGAGGTGATCATGGACGACGCCCTCGTCGAGCTGCTCTCGGGCGGCAGCGAGGCCACCTTCATCATCTTCCAGACGCCCGAGGAGGGGATCGGCATCCCCGTCTCACTCGACGGCTTCGCCGAGGGCTTCGAGACGCTCGCCGTCGCCGCCGTGCCGGCGGAGCGGCCGTGAGCCGCCGAGCGGAGCTCGAAACACGCATCGAGCCGGCGCGCCCATCGACACCCCGCCCCGGCACGGCTAGAGCTTGGGCACAGAGGATTTCCGTTCGCGTGAAGGGGGCATTCACCGTGTCGGCGCATCGTGGTCTCGTTGCCAGCGTGGGTTTCGCCGCGCTCCTGGCCCTATCGGGCTGCAGCTCCGTCTCGGGCGGCGGCGGTCCCTTCGCGGGCCTCTTCGGCGGCGTCGCCGAGCCCGCGGCGACCGAGGCGCCGGCCGCCACCAGCTTCGAGGACTTCGTCGGCTCCGACCCGACGCCCTGCCCGCGCCCGGAGGTGATCCAGGGTTCGGCCGCGCAGCGCGTCTATCGCGGCGGACGCTCCGGCTCGAACCAGGACCTGCGCTACCAGATCTCGGTGATCGACCTCGCCCGCGAATGCGTGACGACGCCCGAGGGGCAGAACCGGATCAAGGTCGGCGTACAGGGCCGCGTGCTGATCGGCCCCGCCGGCTCCCCCGGCGGCTTCACGGCGCCGGTTCGCATCCGCGTGCGCACGCCCTCCACCGTCTACGAGGACGTGGCCCGCCGCGTCCCGGTGAGCGTGCCCGCCGGCCAGACGCTGGCGGACTTCGTGCTCGTCGAGGAGGGGCTCGAGATCCCGCTCTCCGTGGGGGACAACTTCATCATCGAGGTGGGCATCGACGGCTGAGGAGCCCCGGCTCCCCATTCCGGCCGCAAAGCGGGCGCACCCCGGTTCCCGCGTGGGGGCCGCGTGCTTGCGCGACCCGTCCGCCCGCTTTACCAACCGAGGGGCCGTGCGGCGGATGCCCGCCGCCGGCCTCCCGTCCCGAGCCGACGCCCGAGCGGACGCACGCCCGGGCGCACGAGAGTATCGAGCGTTGCGCGCCGTCCGACTCGCCCTCGCCCTCCTCCTGACCGCCCTCGGGCTCCTCGCCGCGGCGAGCCCCGCGGCGGCCGTCGATGCGGTGCGGGTGAACCGGGACGTGACGGCGATCGACCTCACCCCCGCGATCGAGCGCTACCGCTCGGACGGCGACGTGATCCAGATCTCGACCGCGCCGGGAGCGGACGGCATCGTGCGCCGCATCGCCGTGAGCGCCCGCGAGGCGGGCACGCGGCCGGACTGGATCGTCTTCGCGCTCACCAACGACGGCGACGAGCAGATCGATCGGCTGCTGGTCGCGCCGCACTTCCTGCTGCCGGGCTCCGGCGTGATCTGGCCGGACCTCGGCGCCTCGCGCATCGCCGCCATCACCGCGAGCCAGGGCATCCGCCCGGACCGGATCGCGGAGCCGGGGGCGGACCTGTTCCTGCTCACCCTCGACCCGGGGACGACGGTGACCTACGTCGCCGAGCTGCGCGGGCCGGACGTGCCCAAGCTCCTCCTGTTCGAGCGCGGCGTCTATCGCGAGAAGCAGAACGGGCTGACCCTCTACAAGGGCATCATCATCGGCATCGCGGGGCTGCTCGCGCTGTTCCTGACGGTGATCTTCGTGGTCAAGGGGGCGCTGATCTTCCCGGCCGCGGCCGCCCTCGCCTGGGCGGTGCTGGCCTATGCCGGCATCGATTTCGGCTTCTTCCAGCGCGTCTTCCCGCTGGCCGAGGACGCCGAGCGGATCTACCGCGCCGCCGCGGAAACGATCCTGGCGGCGACGCTGCTGGTCTTCCTGTTCGCCTACCTCAACCTCAACCGCTGGCACGTGCGCTACGGGCACGTGACGCTGCTGTGGCTCGCCTTCCTCGCCGGGCTCGTGGCGCTCGCGGTCGTCGATCCGCCGGTCGCCGCCGGCGTGGCGCGGATCTCGCTCGCGGCGGTGGCGGGCATCGGCTTCATCCTGGTGCTGCATCTGGCGACGCACGGCTACGACCGTGCGGTGATGCTGATCCCGACCTGGCTCCTCCTCGTCGTCTGGGTGACGGCGGCGGGCTTCACCGTGCTCGGACGGCTCGAGAGCGACCTCGTCGCGCCGGCGCTGATCGGCGGGCTCGTCCTCATCGTGATGCTGATCGGCTTCACCGTGACGCAGCACGCCTTCTCCGGCGGCGCGCTCGCCCACGGCTCGGCCAGCGAGGCCGAGCGCCGGGCGCTCGCCCTCTCGGGCTCCGGAGACGTCGTCTTCGACTGGGACGTCGTGTCCGACCGCATCTACGTCTCGCCCGAGGTCGAGAGCCTGCTCGGCCTGCCCCGCGGCGCCCTCGCCGGCCCGGCCCGGGACTTCCTCGACGCCATCCATCCCTTCGACCGCGACCGCTCCGGCGCGGCCCTCGACGCCCTGATCGAGCAGCGCCGCGGGCGCGTGGCCCAGGACTTCCGCCTGCGCGCGGCGCAGGGCACGTATCACTGGTTCAGGCTCAAGGCCCGCCCCGTCGTCGGCTCGGACGGCGAGGCGATCCGCATCGTCGGCACGCTGTCGGACGTCACCGAGAACAAGACCTCCGAGGAACGCCTCCTCGTCGACGCGGTGCACGACAACCTCACCGGCCTGCCCAACCGCCAGCTCTTCGAGGACCGCCTCGACGCGGCCCTCGCCTACGCCGCCCAGGACCAGAGCCTGCGGCCGGCGGTGCTGATGGTGGATCTCGATCGGTTCAAGGCGGTGAACGAGGCCGCGGGCCTCGCCGGCGGGGACGCGATCCTGCTCACGCTGGCCCGGCGGATGGGCCGCCTGCTGCGCCCGCAGGACACGCTGGCGCGGATGGCGGGGGACGCGTTCGCGGTGATCCTGCTCTCCGAGCGCGATCCCGAGCGGGTGATGGCCTTCGCCGAGATGACGCGACGCGCGCTCTCCACGCCGGTCACCCACGCCGAGCGCGAGATGTTCCTCACCGCCTCGATCGGCGTCGCGCTGCACGACCAGACCGCAGACACCCGCCGCGAGGACGTGATCCGCAAGGCCGAGATCGCCGTCGCGCACGCCAAGCGCCAGGGCGGCAACCGCATCGAGATCTTCAAGCCGACCATGCAGACCGGGCGGGACGACCGGCTGACGCTGGCCGCCGACCTGCGCCGGGCGCTGGAGCGCGGCGAGATGAAGGTCGAGTTCCACGCCGTGGTGCGGCTGGAGGATCGCACGGTGGCGGGCTTCGAGGCGCTGCTGCGCTGGGATCACCCGCGGCTCGGCCGGCTCTCCCCGGCGACTTTCGTGCCGATCGCCGAGGAGACCGGCACGATCGCGAGCCTCGCGGGCTTCGCGCTGGAGCGCGCGGCCCAGGAGCTGGCGGCCTGGCAGGCGGCGCTCGACGTCGACCCGCCGATCTTCGCAAGCGTGCGCCTGCCCTCGCGCCAGCTCCTGCGGCAGGACTTCCTGGGCGAGGTCAAGACCGTGCTCGCCCGCGCCGGCGTGCTGCCGGGCTCGCTCAAGCTCGAGCTCGCCGAGAGCCTCGTCATGGAGAACCCCGAATACGCCGCGCAGATGCTGGCGCGCCTGCGCGACCTCGGCGCCGGGCTGTCGCTCGACGATTTCGGCACCGGCTATTCCTCGCTCGCCTATCTCCAGCGCTTCTCCTTCGACACGATCCGGATCGATCGCTCCTTCGTGCGCGACCTCGCCCGCAACGGCCGGCCCTCGATCCTGCGCGCCATCGTGCGGCTCGCCGGCGAGCTCGGCATGGACGTCGTGGCCGAGGGGGCGGAGAGCGAGGAGGAGGCGACGGCGCTCGCCGACCTCGGCTGCGACTACGCGCAGGGGCCCGTCTTCGGCGAGCCGATGTCGCCGCTCCAGGCGCGCCGCCTTATTGGGGCGACACCGGAGGCGGCGTGACCCGATCCCCCGATCGGGAGCGGTGGATCGGCGCGAAGCGACGAGACGAAAGGGGTTGCGCCGCAAGGCGCGCTTCGGCGTCGCCGAAATCGGCGAGCGGCTCGCTCAGGGCCGGAAGCTCGGCGGGATCGGCGGATCCTCGGCCAGCAGGGTCACGGTCACGCGCCGGTTTGGGGCGATGTAGGGGTTGTCCGGGAAGGCCGGCTCGGTGTCGGACCTGCCGGCCACCGAGGCGAAACGCTCCTCCGGCATTCCGGCGCCGGCGAGGATCTCGCGCACCGCGAGCGCCCGCCCGGCGGTGATGCTCCAGCCGTCCACCTGCGCGGTCTCCCCCGGGCGCAGCGCGGCGGTGTGGCCGCGGATGGAGAGGCGGTTGGGCAGGCGCCGGATCACCGGCGCGATGGCCTCGAGCACGAGCCGGGTGCGCTCGTAGGGATAGACGGAGCCCTCGGGGAACATCGAGCGCCCGTCCTGGTCCACCAGCGAGACGTCGAGCCCCTCTTCGGTCTCCTGGATGACGAGGTTACGCGACAGCTCGGCGATCTCCGGCATGTCCTGCAGCGCCTGGCGCAGCGACGCCGCCGCCGTGCCGAAGCCGCGGTCGAAGGTCACCGAGAAGAGCCCTTGCTCCTGGTTGTCGAGCTCGTTGGGAACGGTGTGATCGGAGGCTTCCTCCGGCTTCACCTGCCGCACGTTCTGGAGCGCGGTCAGCGTGGGCAGGCCATCCTGCTCGATGATGCCGGAGAAGCGCGACTCGGGATTCACGCCGAAAGCCTCGCGCACGGAGCCGGCGACGATCTGCATCTTGCGCTGATCCTGCGTCGAGTACGCGACCAGGATCACGAAGAAGCTCATCAGGAGCGCCATCAGGTCGGCGAAGGTGACGAACCACATCGGCGCGCCGGCGGGCGGGTCCTGCTTCCTGCGCGGCATCGTGGTCTCCTCGTTCGCGTACGGCTCGCGGCCTTCAGGCCTCGGCGAGGTCCGCGCGGTGGTGCTCGGGCAGGTAGGCCGTGAGCATCTCGCGAACGATCGTGGGCGAGCGCTGATCGCGGATCTGGAGGACGCCGTCGATGATCATCGAGCGCAGGACGTCCTCCGAGTTGAGCCGGAGCGTCAGCTTGTCCGCCACCGGCAGCGCCACGAGGTTCGCCACGAGCGAGCCGTAGAGCGTGCCGAGAAGCGACACCGCCATGGCCGGCCCCAGCTTGGAGGGGTCTTCCATGTTGGCGAACATCATGATCATGCCGACCACGGTCGAGATCATGCCCCAGGCCGGGGCGCAATCGCCGATGCCGCGCCAGACCTTCGAGCCGTCGTCGAGGCGCTGGACGAAGCTGTCGCGATCCTTCTCCAGCGCGTCCTTGATGAAGTCCCGGTCGTAGCCGTCGGCGATGTAGCGCAGGCCCTGGGCGAGGGTGGGGTTCTCGACCTGGACGTTCTCCAGGCCCATCGGGCCGGACTTGCGAACCACGTCGGCGACCTGGGTGATCTCGTCGAGGAGCTGGCGCGGGCTCGTCTTGAGCATGCTCAGCCCGTAGCGGATGCCCATGGGCAGCCCCGAGAGCATGGTGGGGAAGGTGAACCGCACCATCGTCGAGGCGAAGGAGCCGCCGATGACGCACACGAGCGCGACCGCGTCGAAGTACGACGCGAGGCTGCCGCCCCCGATCAGGATCATGCCGACGACTGTCGCGACCCCGGCGAAGAGGCCGATCGCGGTTGCGAAATCCATGGATCTTGCTCCGATGCGACGGCATTCCCGGCGCCGCCCCGCATGCTCACGAGCCTAGTCGCCGCGTGCTGAAGAAATGGTTTAGTCGAACCCGGACGTGACGGGACGCCGCGGGCGCCCTAGCTTTCGCGCGAGGCGACGCCCCGCCGCACCGTTCCCGGACCCGCCATGCCGCTCTCCCGCGTCTTCCTGCGCTCGCTCGCGCTCCTCGGCCCGGAGCGGCGCCTCGCCTGGCTCCTCGGCCTCGCCAACGTGGCGCTGGCGGCCGCCGCCTTCGCGGTGCCGATCCTGTTCGGCATGATCGTCGATCGGCTGGCGCGGGCGCAGGCGGCGCGGACCCCCGGCGAGGGGCTCGACGGGCTTGCGCCGCTGCTCGCGGCCTGGGTCGGCGCCGGCGTCTTCACAATCGCCGCCGGCGTGCTGGTCGCGCTCCACGCCGACCGTCTGGCGCATCGGCGCCGGCTCGGCGTCATGGCCGGCTTCTTCGAGCACGCGCTGGCGCTGCCGCTCGCCTTCCACGTCACGACCCATTCCGGCCGCGCGCTCAAGGTTATGCTGGAGAGCGCCGGCGCCCTGTTCGGGCTGTGGCTCTCCTTCCTGCGCGACCAGGCGGCGGCGCTCGTCTCGGTGCTCGTCCTCCTGCCGCTGACGCTGCTTCTGAACTGGCGGCTCGGGCTCCTCCTCGTCGGCCTCGTGGCGGCGACGGCCGTGCTGACCCACGCGGTCCTGCGCCGCACCGAGCGTCTGCAGGGCACCGTCGAGGGCCATCACACCGCACTGGCCGGCACGGCCTCGGACGCGCTCGGCAACGTCGCCGTGGTCCAGTCCTTCACTCGGCACGAGGCGGAGGCGCGGCGCCTGCGCGACATCGTCGGCGACCTCCTCGCCGCGCAGAACCCGGTCCTCTCCTGGTGGGCGCTCGCGGCCGTGGCGACGCGCAGCGCCGCGACGCTCACCGTGCTCGCGATCCTGCTGGTCGGCATCGCGCTGTTCCGCCAGGGCCTCGCCACGATCGGCGACATCGTCACCTTCGTCACGCTGGCGACGATGCTGATCGGGCGGCTGGAGCAGCTCGTCTTCTTCGTGAACGGGCTCCTGCTGCAGGCCCCGAAGATCGCAGAGCTGTTCGCCGTGAGCGACACGGCGCCCGCCGTCGCGAACCGGCCGGGCGCGTGCGACCCGGGCCGCCTCTCGGGCGCGGTCGCGTTCGAGGGCGTCTCCTATTCCTACGACGGGGCACGCGCCGCGGTGCGTGAGCTCGGCTTCCAGGTCGCCCCGGGCGAGACCGTCGCCCTCGTCGGCGAGACCGGCTCGGGCAAGTCGACCGCGCTCGCCCTCCTCTACCGCGCCTTCGACCCGGACGCGGGCACGGTGCGGATCGACGGGCGCGACGCGCGCGACTGGCGGCTCGAGGGCCTGCGCCGCAACATCGGCGTCGTCTTCCAGGAGCCGATGCTGTTCGCCCGCTCGCTGCGCGAGAACCTGCTCGTCGGCAAGCCGGACGCAACGGACGCCGAGCTCGTCGCGGCGCTGGAGCGCGCCCAGGCCGGCGCCTTCCTCGCGCGCCTGCCCGCGGGGCTCGACACCGAGATCGGGGAGCGCGGCCGCTCGCTGTCGGGGGGCGAGCGCCAGCGCATCGCGGTGGCCCGCGCGCTGCTGAAGGACCCGCCGATCCTCGTCCTCGACGAGGCGACGAGCGCGCTCGACGCCGTGACCGAATCGCGGCTCAAGCAGGCGCTGGCGGAGGCGATGCGCGGGCGCACGGTGTTCGTCATCGCCCACCGCCTCGCGACCGTACGCGACGCCGACCGCATCCTCGTGCTGCACGAGGGCCGCATCGTGGAGGACGGCGCCTACGACGACCTCCTCGCCGCGGGCGGCCGCTTCGCCCGGCTCGCCGCCTCCCAGCACCTGCTGCAGCGGCTGGAGGCCGATCCCGCCCTCTAGGGCGGCTCGGGGCCGGGTCCGGAGCCCGTCGCCGCTTCGTGCCCCTTGGTGACGAAGGCGTCCCGCCCTCCCCTCTCGCCAGCCCGCACGATCTGTGCTTTAGCTCGCCGCGACGAGCGGAGGGGTACGATGCGTGCTGGACGGGCGAGCGTGGGTCTCATTCTGGTGATCGCGGCGGCGCTGGCGCTCTCCGCCTGCGGGCGCCGCGGCGTGCTGCAGCCGCCCCCGGGCGCCGGCCCCGCGCCGCTGGCGGACGAGGCGCGCGTGCCGCCCGACCCGCTGACCGACGTCCCCGTCGGCCAGCCGCGCGAGCCCGAGAGCGTCCCAGTCGCCCAGCCGGACCGGCCCTTCGTCCTCGACGTCCTGCTCTGAAGGCCGCGCCATGCACCACTTCGCCTATCGCGACGGCGTGATGCACGCGGAGGACGTCTCGCTCGAGGCGATCGCGGCGCAGGTGGGCACGCCCTTCTACTGCTATTCCACGGCGACGCTGGAGCGCCACTACGACGTCTTCGCCTCGGCCTTCGCCGACATGGACGCCCTCGTCTGCTACGCGATGAAGGCGAACTCCAACCAGGCGGTGCTCAAGACCCTGGCACGCCGCGGGGCGGGCATGGACATCGTCTCGGAGGGCGAGCTGCGCCGCGCGCTCGCCGCCGGCGTGCCGGGCAAGCGCATCGTCTTCTCCGGCGTCGGCAAGACCCGCACCGAGATGGCGGCCGCGCTCGCCGCCGGCATCCTGTGCTTCAACGTCGAGAGCGAGCCCGAGCTCGAGGCGCTCTCCTCCGTCGCCGTCGAGATGAGCGTCGAGGCGCCGATCTCGATCCGCGTCAACCCGGACGTCGACGCCAGGACCCACGCCAAGATCTCGACGGGCAAGTTCGACAACAAGTTCGGCATCCCGATCTCCCGCGCCCGGGAGGTCTACGCCCGCGCCGCCGCGCTGCCGGGGATCGCGATCACCGGCGTCGACATGCACATCGGCAGCCAGATCACCGATCTCGCGCCCTTCGACAACGCCACCGCCCTGATGGCCGAGCTCGCCCGGGACCTGATGGCGCAGGGCCATCCGCTCCACCACATGGACCTCGGCGGCGGGCTCGGCGTGCCCTATCGCGAGGACGAGGAGCCGCCGCCGGCGCCCTCGGTGTTCGCGCAGACGATCAAGCGCCACACCAAGGACCTCGGGCTCCAGCTCCTGTTCGAGATCGGCCGCATGATCGCCGGCAACGCCGGCGTCCTGGTCTCGCGCGTGGTCTACGTGAAGGAGGGCGAGGGCAAGACCTTCGTCATCGTGGATGCGGCGATGAACGACCTCATCCGCCCGACGCTCTACGAGGCGCACCACGAGATCAAGCCCGTGCGCCGCCCGAATGCCGACGCGCCCCGGCGGGTTGTCGACGTGGTGGGCCCGGTCTGCGAGACCGGAGACTACCTGGCGCTGGCCCGGCCGATGCCGGCCCTCGCCGCGGGCGACCTCGTGGCGCTGATGACGGCGGGCGCCTACGGGGCGGTGCAGGCCTCGACCTACAACACGCGCCTTCTGGTGCCGGAGGTGCTCGTCGACGGCGCGCGCCACGCCGTGGTGCGCCCGCGCGAGCGCTACGAGGACCTGATCGGCCGCGACCGCATGCCCGACTGGCTCGGCTGAACGCCCGCGCTCCCGCCGCGTTGCCGTCTCGAGATCGATCGATGGCATCGAGACGAGACGAGGCGCCCATGGCCGCGAAGACGCCCTCCAGCAAGACGCCGTCCCCGAAGACCGCATCCCGGGCGAAGGACCGGACCCCGCGCGACCCGAAGTCCGGCACGCCGCGCACCGGCCGCAAGGCGACGGCGGCGGACGCCACCGAGAAGCCGCCGACGCCGGACATGGTCCCCCACGCCTCCTCGGAGCGCATGACCGGCGACCACGCTCCCGTCGACGACGCCCGCCCGAACCCGGCGATGCTGAAGGCGGACGTGAACTCCGGCCGCACCGGCGACAAGAACGAGGTGTTCGACCCGGGCATGTCGATGCTCGGCACCGACGACGAGGTCGCCGGCAATCCCGCCTCCCCCGAGCGCATCCGTCTCGCGCGCGAGGCGCAGGCCCGCAACGCCCCGAAGACGGACGAGCCCTCCCCCACGAGCATCGCCCGCACCGGCCGCGGCCGCGTGGTCGCCGGCTTCGTCGCGCTGATCGTGGTGTTCGCGCTCGCGTTCGCGGTGGTGATGCTGGCGGGGTGAGGCGACGCATTCGAAAGCTCAGACACGCAAAACCGGCGCGCCCTCTCGGACGCGCCGGCTCCGTCTCGTCGGCCGATGGCCGCGCCGATCAGCCGATCGGCAGGCGGAAGGCGATGAAGCGGGAGGCGCCGTCTCGCTCGACGCGCACCAGGACCGCCTCGCGACCTGACTCCTCGGCCTGCGCGAGCGCCTGCTCGACGTCCTGCGGGTTCGCCACCGGCTCGCCGCCGATCTCGGCGATGACGTCGCCTTCGGCGATGCCCTTCTCGAAGGCCGGGCCGTCCGGGTCCACCTCGACCACCGCGACGCCCTGCATGTCGCCCTCGACCGGGGCGAGCTGCAGGCCGAGATCGTTGAAGGGCTGCGCCTCCGGCTCGCGGCCGGCGGTGACGATCTCGTCCGTCGGCATGCGGGCGATGGTGACGTCGATCGTGCGCTGCTCGCCGTCCCGGAACACGGTGACCTCGATGGTCTCGCCCGGGTCCATGAAGGCGATCGTGCGCGACAGGTCGCGGGCGTCCTCGATCTCGTCGCCGTTCACCGCGAGCACGACGTCACCGACCTCGAGGCCGGCCTCGGCGGCCGGGCTGTCCGGGGTGACCTGGCCGACGATGGCGCCGCGCGCCTCGTCGAGGCCGAGCCCGGCGGCGAGATCCTCGTTCACCGGCTGGATCTGCACGCCGAGGAAGCCACGCTCGACCTCGCCGTCCTCGCGCAGCTGCGCGACGATGCGCTGCACGGTCTCGGACGGGATCGCGAAGGCGATGCCGACGTTCCCGCCCGTCGGCGAGGAGATCGCCGTGTTGACGCCGATGACCTGGCCGGTCTGGTCGAAGGCCGGGCCGCCGGAATTGCCCTGGTTCACCGGGGCGTCGATCTGCAGGAAGTCGTCGTAGGGGCCGGCGCCGATGTCGCGCCCGCGCGCCGAGACGATGCCCGCGGTGACCGTGCCGCCGAGGCCGAACGGGTTGCCGATCGCGACCACCCAATCGCCGACCCGCGGCGCCTGCGGCGCGAACTCGACGAAGGGGAAGGCCTCGTCGCGCTCCTCGACCTTGAGCAGGGCGAGGTCGGTCTTCGGGTCGAGGCCGACGATCTCGGCGTCGAACGTGCTGCCGTCGTCCATCAGCACCTCGACCGTCTCGGCGCCTTCGACGACGTGGTTGTTGGTGACGAGGTAGCCGTCGCCCGAGATGAAGAAGCCCGAACCCTGGGCGCCGCGGCGCGGAGCCGGCGCGCGCGGGGCGAGGCCGTTGCCGCCGCCGCGGAAACGCTCGAAGAACTCGTGCAGCGGGCTGTCCTCGGGAATGTCCATCCCCGGCGGCAGGCCAGGGAAGCCGCGGCCGGTGGCCATGGCGGCGTCAGCGCCGATGCGGGTGCGCACCGAGACGACGGCGGGGCGGACGCGCTCCACGACGTCGGCGAAGGACGCCACCTGCGTCTGCGGCGCCTCGAGCGTCAGGGCGCCGGAGGGGGCCTCCGAGGTCTGGGCCTGGGCCGGGGGCGCCGCCTGGAACGGGCCCGCGCCGATGCCGGCGGCGCCGAGCGCGCCCACGGCGACGGCCGCGAGGAGCGCCGTGCGGGGGGACGCGAAACGGCGGCCGGGCGTGCGGTCGGGGGAATTCTGGGTCATGGAACCTCTGTGTCGGCTGGGTCGGCTGGACGTTCTCACTCGGCGCGTAACGCCGAGGGTCGCCGGAGGTTCTAGCCGAGCGGCGCCGACGGGCCGCTTACCCGCAGATTAAGTCTGCGTAAGGAACGGGCGGGCGGGCGTGCCACGCCGCGCGACGGACCCGCGCGGCGTGGCGGCCGATGCCGCGGTCCGTCAGCCCTGGTCGCTCTGGCGGGCGCCGTGGGACCGGGACTGGGCCGGGGCCGCGCCCTCGTGGTCGAGGGCACCCGAGGGCGGCCCGGGGGGCGCCTCGTTGGGCTGCATGCCCTTGTCGGACGTGCGATGCTCCGGGACGTGGGCGTGCGGGTCGTTCTTGCGCTTCATCTCGAGCGCCTTCTCCGCCGCCTTCTGCTGCTCGGTCTTCTCGCCTGACATGCTGCGGCTCCCTCTATCTCTCGGTGCCGTCGGTCTTCTTCTCGACCGCCGGCTCGCCGGTGACGATGCGCTCGACATCGGAGATGTCGGAGACGTGCTCGTGGCCCATCCGCGTGTCGGCGTGACCGTGGCCCTTCTGGTCCGGATCGTTCGGGGTGCCCGGACCCGTGCCGGAGGCGCGATCGGGGGCATAGTCCTCCGGCGGGCGCCCGTGATGCTCGCCGAAGGCCTCGCTCGTGGTCGAGGGCTCGCGGGTGAGCGGGCTCTGCTTGGGCGCGTGGCCCATCTCCTGGTTCCGCTTCAGCGCGGCCCGGGCCTTCTCCTCCTCGGAGCGGGGATCGTGCATGGGATCCTCCTTCGATCGTGTGCGTCGGTTGGTGTCTCTCGACAAGGTGAACGCGGCCCGCACGGACCACGTTCCGCGCGCGCGCTCGCGCTTGTCCCGGGCCGGCGCTCCCCCTATGGTCCGCCGCGTTCGAGCAAGGATGAGATCCCCGTGCGCCACATCTCCACCCGCGGCGAGGCCCCCGCCATCGGCTTCACCGACGCGCTCCTCACCGGGCTCGCGCGCGACGGCGGGCTCTACGTGCCGGAGGCCTACCCGACGCTGCCGCGAGAGGCGATCGCCGGCTTCGCCGGCTTCTCCTTCGCCGAGACCGCCAAGCGCGTGCTCGGCGCCCTCGTCGAGGGCGAGATCGAGACGCCCGCCCTCGACGCGATGATCGACGACGCCTACGCCGGCTTCCGCCATCCGGCGACCTGCCCGCTCGTGCAGATCGGCGACAACCTGTTCGTGCTGGAGCTCTTCCACGGCCCGACGCTCGCCTTCAAGGACGTGGCGATGCAGCTGCTCGGGCGGCTGATGGACCACGTGCTGAAGGCGCGGGGCCAGCGCGCCACCATCGTCGGCGCCACCTCCGGCGACACCGGCTCCGCCGCCGTCGACGCCTTCTCGGGGCTCGACCAGGTCGACGTCTTCATTCTGTTCCCGCAAGGCCGGGTGTCCGAGGTCCAGCGCCGGCAGATGACCACCGCGGGAGCCGACAACGTCCACGCGGTAGCGCTCGAGGGTACGTTCGACGATTGCCAGGCCATCGTGAAGGGCATGTTCAATCACGCCCGATTCCGCGACGAGCTGCTGCTCTCGGGGGTGAACTCGATCAACTGGGCCCGCGTGGCGGCGCAGGCGACCTACTACTTCACCTCCGCCGTCTCGCTCGGCGGGCCGCACCGGCCGATCTCCTACGCCGTGCCGACGGGCAATTTCGGCGACATCCTCGCCGGCGACATCGCCCGGCGCATGGGCCTGCCGATCGCCGAGCTGGTGATCGCCTCGAATGCCAACGACATCCTGCCGCGCACGCTCGATACCGGCGCCTACACCGTCACGAGCGTGATGCCGACGACCTCGCCGTCGATGGACATCCAGGTCTCGTCGAATTTCGAGCGGCTGCTCTTCGAGCTGCACGACCGCGACGCCGCCGCGGTCCGCGGCCTGATGGGCCAGCTCGCGCAGGCGCGGGCGTTCACCATGGCCGAGGAGCCGCTGGCCCGCCTGCGCCGGACCTTCTCGGCCCAGGCCGTGCCGGAGGACGCGGTCTGCGCCGAGATCGCGCGGACCTGGCGCGAGGCCGGATACCTGCTCGACCCGCACACCGCGATCGGCGTCGCCGCCGGGCGCGCCGCGCTCGCCCGCGCGCCCGGGACGCCGATGGTGGCGCTCGCCACCGCCCATCCCGCCAAGTTCCCCGACGCGGTCGAGGCCGCGTGCGGCGTGCGCCCGCCGTTGCCGCCGCACCTCGCCGACCTGTACGACCGGACCGAGCGCTTCGACGTGCAGCCGAACGACCAGGGCGCGATCGAGCGCTTCATCCGCGACCGCTCGCGCATCCCGGGTGCTAGAGTTTCTGGAGCACGCGCATGAGCCTGCCCTCGCAGGACCACCGCGAGACGCGGCTCGCCAACGGGCTCGTCGTCGTCACCGAGGCGATGCCGCACGTCGCCACCGTGGCGCTCGGCGTCTGGATCGGTGCCGGCACCCGCGACGAGCGCGAGGACGAGCACGGGCTCTCGCATCTGCTCGAGCACATGGCCTTCAAGGGCACGGCGCGCCGCTCGGCCCAGGCCATCGCCGAGGACATCGAGAACGTCGGCGGGGACATCAACGCCGCGACCTCGGTCGAGTACACCTGCTACACGGCACGGGTGCTGGGCGAGGACGTCGGCCTCGCGCTCGACGTGCTCGGCGACATCCTCACCGCGTCGAGCTTCGACCCGACCGAGCTCGAGCGTGAGCGCGGCGTCATCCTCCAGGAGATCGCCGCCGTCGAGGATACGCCGGACGACCTCGTCGGCGACCTGTTCGTCGAGACCGCCTTTCCCGGGCAGCCGCTGGGGCGGCCGATCCTGGGGCGGCCGGAGACGGTCTCCTCCTTCACGCCCGACGGCATCCGCGGCTTCGTCGAGCGGCACTATCGCCCCGGGCGCATGGTGATCGCCGCCGCGGGCGCCGTCGAGCACGAGGCGGTGGTGGACGCCGCGCACCGCTTCTTCGGCGCCATGCCGGAGGGCGCCGGGCCGGACGCGCCGCCCGCCACCTACGGCGGCGGCGAGACGCGGCTTTCGCGCAAGCACGAGCAGGTCAACCTGATGCTCGGCCTTCCCGGGCGTTCCTTCCGCGACCGGGACTACTACGCCACGCAGCTGTTCGCGCAGGTGCTCGGCGGCTCGATCTCCTCGCGGCTGTGGCAGGAGGTGCGCGAGAAGCGCGGCCTCGCCTATTCCGTGGACGCCTTCCACTGGCCGTTCTCGGACACCGGCCTGTTCGGCATCGCCGCCGGCGTGGCCGAGGAGGACGCGAAGGCCTTCGCCGAGGTCGCCGTCGACACGTTGCGCGAGACGGCGCACAGCCTCACCGAGGTCGAGCTCGCCCGCGCCAAGGCGCAGGTGAAGGTCGGCCTGCTGGCCGCGCTCGAGACCCCCGGCGGCCGTATCGAGCGCCTCGCACGCCAGACGCTGGCCTGGGGTCGGATCGTGCCGATGCACGAACTCGTCGAGCGGGTGGAGGCGGTGGACGTCGCCGCCGCCCGCGCCGCCGGCGCTGCGCTCCTCCACGGCGCCCCGACGCTCGCGGCGATAGGTCCGCTGAAGACGCTGCCGAAGCTCGGGGCGATCGCGACGCGGCTGCGGGGATAGCGCCTGCGCCCCTCTCCATTGGTGGCTAGGGTATGCACACATCTCCTGCAGTACGCGGGCGGCGCCGGGTTTGCGCCGCATGCCGATGCCGGCTTTCTCCTTCCCTGTAGGGGAGTGGCGCGCCGCCGCAGGCGGCGTGACGGATGGGGCGCGGCGCGAGAGCGACGCGTTCCGCGAAGCGGAAGCCTCCGCATCCGTTTACGGCCGTCCATTTCGGCTTCGCCGAACGCGCGTCCCGCGCGCCCCATCCGTCTCGGCTTCGCCGAGCCACCTTCCCTACAGGGAAGGACAAGGATGGGCGCACTCGTCGAGCAGTCTCCGCGAGAACCTCAGCTGCTTGCATGTCCGGATTGCGTGGCATTCGGACCTTCTGGCCTTGGCGGGCTTCTTCCTTTCGGCGCCTGGACCCCGGCGGGTGAGACTTCGTTAACCCTATGGCGCTCTCATCGAAGCCAGGATCGCGGGTGCCTCATCCCGTGCAGCTTTCGTTGACGACCATACCTGCCCATGGTATCCCAAATCATCCCGGTCACGCTGCTTCGCCAGCCGCACGGATGCCGCGAACGCGGCCCCGAGCGTGTGCGCGCGGCGTCGTGGACGGGGTCCGGCGGCGTATCTGCCGGCGGGCTCGGTTCGAGGAGCGTCAGGGCGGCCGATGCACCGCTTCGTGTCCAATTTCACCAACCGGTTGGATGCGAAGGGGCGCGTGTCGATCCCGGCGACGTTCCGTGCCGTGCTGGCGCGCGACGGGTTCGAGGGGCTCTACGTCCATCCGGCGCTCGATGCGCCGGCCCTGGACGCGGGGGGCAATCGGCTGCTCGAGGAGATCGACGCGTTCCTGTCGAGCCTCTCGCCCTATTCGGACGAGCGCGACCAGCTCTCCACGGCGCTCTTCGGGACGAGCGAAATCCTCAAGGTCGACACGGAGGGACGGGTCATCCTGACGGAGAGCGTGAAGGCCCATGCGGGAATCGCCGACAGCGTGACGTTCGTGGGCCTGGGGCAGAAGTTCCAGATCTGGGAGCCCGAGCGCTTTCGCGTGCATCTGGAGGAGGCGCGCGCGAAGGTACGGGAGCTCAAGCGTTCGATCGGGGCGGCGACGCTCGGAACGACGTCTCTCGGGGCCTCGGCCCCGTCGGGGGACGGATCTCCGGGAGCACGGGTGCGATGACGGGCCGCGGCGACGGCCTGGCCGGAGCCGCTGGCGGACCGGCCCGTCACGCACCCGTGCTCCTCGAGGAGGTCGTCGCGGCGCTCGCGCCGGCCGCGGGCGGCACGATCCTGGACGGCACCTTCGGCGCCGGCGGCTACAGCCGTGCCCTGCTCGACGCCCATCCGCAGACTCGGGTGATCGCGCTGGATCGCGACCCGCAGGCGATCGCCGGCGGCGCGCCGCTGGTCTCGGCCTACGCGCCGCGGCTCTCGCTCGTCGAAGCACGCTTCGGCGATCTCGAGCGGATCGCAGGCGAAATGGCTCCCGCTGGGCTCCAGGGCGTCGTTCTCGATATCGGCGTCTCCTCGATGCAGCTCGACGAGGCCGAGCGCGGCTTCTCCTTCCGATTCGAGGGCCCCCTCGACATGCGCATGGAGAAAGCCGGCCCGAGCGCAGCCGACCTCGTCAACGAGGCCGAGGAAGCGACGCTCGCCGACATCTTCTACCACTACGGCGAGGAGCGCCGGGCCCGGGCGATTGCACGCGGCATCGTGGAGGCGCGCCGGAAGATGCGCTTCGAGACGACGACTCAGCTCGCCGACCTCGTCTCCCGCTTCGTGCGCGCCGAGCCGCACGGCCCGCATCCCGCCACGCGGTCCTTCCAGGGCCTGCGCATCGCCGTGAACGACGAGCTCGGCGAGCTTGTGCGGGCGCTGCACGGGGCCGAGCGGGTGCTGGCGCCGGGCGGGCGGCTCGTCGTCGTCACCTTCCATTCGCTGGAAGACCGCATCGTCAAGCAGTTCCTCGCTGCCCGCTCCGGCCGCGCGCCGACGGGCTCGCGGCATCTGCCGGCGGGCGAGGCGCCGCAGCCGAGCTTCCGCCTCGCGACCAAGGGTCCGGTGGTCCCCGGCGAGGCGGAGCTCGCCGCCAACTCCCGCGCGCGCTCGGCCAAGCTGCGCGCGGGCGAGCGGCTCGACGCGCCGGCGCAGGCGCCCCTCGCGGCGATCGACGCGCTCGCAGCCCTCCCCGCCCCCACCCGTCAGCGAGCCCGGCGATGATCAAGATCCTGCACGTCGCGGCGATCGCGGGACTGATCGGCTCGGCCGTCTGGGCCTACTCCATCAAGTACGAGACCATCCGCCAGACCGAGGAGCTCACCCGGCTCGAGCGCGAGATCGTGCGCGAGCGCGAGATGATCGCGGTGCTGCGCGCCGAATGGGCCTTCCTCAACCGGCCGGACCGGGTCGAGGCGCTCGCCGACGCGCATCTGCCCGAGATCGTGCCGATGCGCGTCGAGCATCTCGCTCGCTTCGAGGACCTGCCCGAGCGGCCGCCGGCCGCCGACGAGATCGGCGCCAAGCTGCAGGCGCTCGGCCTCGGCGCGCCGACGGCGACGCCGGGCACCACCGGCTCGGTGCCCGTGGACACCGGGACCACGCCCACCACCCGCACGCCCGCGAGGTAGCCCGTGCCGATGCGCAGCAAGACGCCGCGAGAGACCCGCGACGACGACGCGGCCGGGGCCGACGAGGCGCCGGGCCCCCACGGCCCGGGCTTCCTCGGCCGGCTGTTCCAGCTTCGCGCGGACAAGAGCCGCGCCCGCATCGCGCTCGGCATGGTCTGCTTCGCCGGCCTGTTCATCGTGATCGCCGGACGCCTCGTGCTGCTCGGCATCGAGCCCGACGCCGAGACCGGCCCGCGCCGCGCCGCCTCGAGCGAGATCGGTACGATGCGGCCCGACATCCTCGACCGCAACGGCGAGATCCTGGCGACCGACATCACCATGGTCTCGGTCTTCGCCGAGCCGCGCAACGTCATCGATCCGGACGAGGCGACGGAGCTGCTCACCGCCGTCTTCCCCGATCTCGACGCGACGGCACTGCGAAACGATCTCTCGACGAACCGCGGCTTCATCTGGGTCAAGCGCGAGATCACCCCGCGCCAGCAGGCGGAGGTGCACGCGCTCGGCATCCCCGGCGTCGGGTTCCTGCCGGAGATGAAGCGCGTCTACCCCAACGGCGTCGCCGCCGCCCACGTGCTGGGCTTCGCCGATATCGACAATGTCGGCATCGCCGGCATCGAGCAGTGGATCGACCGGCAGGACCTCGCCCTCCCCGGCGACGAGATCGCGCCCGGCGAGACACCGGAGCTCGCGCCGGTGCGGCTGTCGATCGACCTGCGCGTCCAGCACGCCGTGCGCGCCGAGCTCGTGGCGGCCATGGAGAAGTTCTCGGCCATCGCGGCGGCGGGCCTCGTGCTCGACGTGCGCACCGGCGAGGTGCTCAGCCTCGTCTCGCTGCCGGACTTCGACCCCAACACACCCGCCGACGCGCAGCGGCCCGACCGGATCAACCGGATCAACGTCGGCGTCTACGAGATGGGCTCGGTGATGAAGGCGGTGACCACCGCGCAGGCGCTGGAATCGGGCCGCTTCAGCGTCAACTCCGTCATCGACGCCCGCGGCTCGCTGCGCTTCGGCCGCCAGACGATCAGCGACTACCGCGGCGAGAACCGCCCGCTGACCGTGCCGGAAGTCTTCATCCACTCGTCGAACGTGGGTACCGCGCGCATGGCGCTGGCGCTCGGGCCGCAGCACCAGCAGGACTTCCTGCGCGAGCTCGGCCTGCTCGGGCGCCTGCGCACCGAGCTCGCCGAGAGCGCCGCCCCGATCGTGCCGTCGCGGTGGGGCGAGATCAACACCGCGACCATCTCTTTCGGCCACGGCATCGCCGTCCAGCCGCTCGCCGCGACCATGGCCACCGCGGCGATGGTCAACGGCGGCTACCTGATCCCGCCGACCTTCCTGACGCGCACGCAGGAGGACGCGCAGGCGCTGGCCGACCAGGTGATCTCGCGCGAGACCAGCGAGGCGCTGCGCTACGTGATGCGGCTCAACGCCGAGCAGGGTTCGGCGCGCTCGGCGGCGATCGCCGGGTTCTACGTCGGCGGCAAGACCGGCACGGCCGAGAAGGTGGTCGATGGCCGATACGCCCGCGACAAGCGGCTCAACACCTTCTTCGCGGTCGCGCCCGCGGACGATCCGCGCTATCTGTTCCTGATCATCCTCGACGAGCCGCAGGCCCTGCCGGAGACGCACGGCTTCGCCACGTCGGGCTGGAACGCCGCCCCGACCACCGGCCGGATCATCGAGCGCGTCGCGCCCATGCTGGACATCCCGCCCCGTTTCGAGCCGCCCGCGTCGCCGTTCCCGGCGATGGCGCGCGCCGGCGCCTGGGGGACGACGCGATGAGCGGCGCGCGCCTCGGCGCGCTGCTGGACGAGGCCCCGTCGGACGTCGCGGGTCTCGTCGTCGACGACGTCGCGGTCGACAGCCGGGCGGTGACGCCCGGCTCGCTGTTCGTGGCGGTGCCCGGCACGCGGGTGGACGGCATGCGCTTCGTGCCCGCCGCAGTCGCGGGCGGCGCCCGCGCCGTCGCCGGCGAGGCGGCGCGTCCCGCCGATCTGCCGCGCGAGGTCGCCTGGGTCCGCGTGGCCGACGCCCGCGCCGCCCTCGCGCAGGCCGCGGCGCGGATGCATCCGCGCCAGCCGGAGACGATCGTCGCCGTCACCGGCACCGCCGGCAAGAGCTCGGTCGCGGACTTCGTGCGCCAGATCGAGGCGGCGCGCGGCGCGGCCTCGGCCAGCCTCGGCACGCTCGGCATCGTCACGGCGTCCGGCGCCGCCTATGGCGGGCTGACGACGCCGGACCCGGTCGCCCTGCACCGGACGCTGGAGCGGCTCGCGGCGGACGGGATCACGCATCTCGCCATGGAGGCCTCCTCCCACGGCCTCGACCAGAAGCGGCTCGACGGCGTGCGCCTCGCCGCCTGCGCCTTCACCAATCTCGGTCGCGACCATCTCGACTACCACCCGACGATGGAGGCCTATTTCGAGGCCAAGATGCGCCTGTTCCGGGCGCTGCTGGCCCCGGACCGGCCGGCCGTGATCAACCTGGACGGGGACTGGTCGGACCGCGCCCTCGCGGTGGCGCGCGAGACCGGCCGGCGGGTCCTCACCACGGGACGGCGCGGCGAGACCCTTCGGCTGGTCTCCGCCGCGCGCGCCGGCTTCTCCCAGCGCCTCGAGATCGCCCACGAGGGCGGCACCGTCACGCTGGACTTCCCGCTCATCGGCGGCTTCCAGATCGAGAACGCCCTCGTCGCGGCCGGGCTCGCCGTCGCCACGGGCGCCGCGCCGGAGGAGGCGCTGGCGCCGCTCTCCGGCCTCGTCGGCGTCCCCGGTCGTCTCGAGCGCGTCGGCGAGGTGGACGGCGCGCTGTGCGTCGTCGACTACGCCCACAAGCCGGATGCGCTCGCCAACGTGCTCTCTACCCTGCGACCCTTCGCCACGGGCAAGCTCGTGGTCGTCGTCGGCTGCGGCGGCGACCGCGATCCCGGCAAGCGCCCGATCATGGGCCGCGTCGCCGTGGAGGGCGCGGACGTCGTGATCGTCACCGACGACAACCCGCGCAGCGAGGATCCGGCCGCGATCCGCGCCGCCATGCTCGCCGCCGCTCCGGGCGCGCGCGAGATCGGAGACCGCGCCGAGGCGATCCGCGCCGCCGTCGGCATGCTCGCGCCGGGGGATGTGCTCGTCGTCGCCGGCAAGGGTCATGAAACCGGCCAAATCGTGGGCGACCGGACCCTGCCGTTCTCCGATCACGCGGAGGTCCGCGCGGCCATCGAGGCGAGGATGCGATGACGACCGAGACCGCCCCTCCGCTCTGGACGGGAGACGCCGCGCGGGCCGCCATGGACGCGACCGTCCACGGGACCCTCCCCGCGCGGATCGAGGGCGTCTCCATCGACACCCGCACGCTCCGGCCGGGCGACCTGTTCGTCGCCATCGTCGGCGACAGCAACGACGGGCACGCCTACGTCGCCGACGCCTTCGCCAAGGGCGCCGCCGCCGCGATCGTCGCGAACGATCGCGCGGACGCGCTCGCCGTCGCAGGGCCGCTGCTCGCCGTGCCCGATACGCTGCGGGGGCTGGAGGATCTCGGCCGCGACGCGCGGGCGCGCACGGGCGCGAGGATCGTCGCGATCACGGGCTCGGTCGGCAAGACCGGCTCGAAGGAAGCGCTGCGGGTCGCCCTCTCCCGCTCGGGCCGCACGCACGCCGCCGCCGCCTCCTACAACAATCACTGGGGCGTCCCGCTCACCCTCGCCCGCATGCCGGCGGATACCGAGTTCGGGGTCTTCGAGATCGGCATGAACCATGCCGGCGAGATCGCCCCGCTCGCCCGCATGGTGCGGCCGCACGTGGCCATCGTCACCACGGTCGAGGCGGTGCACATCGAGAACTTCCGCGACGTGCGCGGCATCGCCGACGCCAAGGGCGAGATCTTCCTCGGGCTCGAGCCCGGCGGCGTCGCGATCGTCAACCGCGACAACCCCCATTGCGACCGGCTCACGGCGCTCGCCTCCGCCAGCAACGCCGGGCGCATCCTCACCTTCGGCGAGGACCCGCGCGCCGACGTCCGCGCGGTCACCATCGTGACGCGACCCGACCTCTCCATCGTCGACGCCTCGGTGCTCGGCGAGCGCCTCGCCTACCGGATCGGCATGGCCGGCCGGCACATCGCGCTCAATACGCTCGCCCTCGTCGCCGCGGCGAAGGCGCTCGGCCTCGACGTCGCGCTCACCGCGCTCGCGCTCGCCGACGTGGAGCCGCCCGCCGGCCGCGGGGCGAGGCGCGAGCTCCCGCTCGTCGGCGGCACGATCACCCTCGTCGACGAGAGCTACAACGCCAACCCCGCCTCCGTGCGCGCGGCGCTGGAGACGCTCGGGCAGATGGCGCTGCCCTGGCGCGGGCGGCGCATCGCGGTACTCGGCGACATGCTGGAGCTCGGGCCCGACGGCCCGCGCCAGCACCGCGAGCTCGCCCCGATCGCGCTCGGCGCCGGGATCGACCTCGTCTTCACCGTCGGCGAGCTGATGAAGGGCCTTCACGGCGCACTGCCGCCGGAGCGCCGCGGCGGCTGGGCAACCACGTCGGACGCACTGATCGGCACCGTCGTCGGCGCGCTGAGGCCCGGCGACATCGTCATGATCAAGGGCTCGCGCGGCGTGCGCACGGAAAGGATCGTCAAGGCGATCGAGGAGCGCTATAGCGGTCCGGCCGCCAACTCCGCCCCGATCGGCGCCGCCGATGCCGCTCCCGTGGAGCGCCGAGGATAACCCGCTCCCATGCTCGTCTGGCTCTCCGAATTCTCCGACACGCTCGGCCTCCTCAACGTCCTGCGCTACATCACCTTCCGCACGGGGATGGCGACGGCGACCGGCTTCCTCTTCGTGTTCTGGTTCGGCCCCTCGATCATCGCCGCGCTCCGGGTGCGCCAGGGCAAGGGCCAGCCGATCCGCGAGGACGGGCCGCAGTCGCACCTGCTGACGAAGCGCGGCACGCCCACCATGGGCGGGCTGATGATCCTCGCGGGCCTGATCGTCTCGACCCTGCTCTGGGCAGACCTCGAGAACGCCTATGTCTGGATCGTGCTGATGGTCACCGTCGGCTTCGGCGCCATCGGCTTCTACGACGACTACCTGAAGGTCACGAAGCAGTCCCACAAGGGCTTCTCCGGCCGCTCGCGGCTGGCGATCGAGGGGCTGATCGCCGGCGCCGCGGTGGTGGCGATCGCCTATGTCGCGACGCCGGCCCTGGCGAATCACCTGGCCCTGCCCTTCCTCAAGGACGTGCTGATCAATTTCGGCTGGTTCTTCGTGGCCTTCGGCGCGCTCGTCATCGTCGGCGCCGGCAACGCCGTGAACCTGACCGACGGGCTCGACGGCCTCGCCATCGTGCCGGTGATGATCGCCACCGCGAGCTTCGGCTTCATCGCCTACCTCGTCGGCAACGCCATCTTCGCCAACTACCTGCAGATCCACTTCGTGCCCGGCACCGGCGAGCTCGCCGTCATCTGCGGCGCCTTGATCGGGGCCGGGCTCGGCTTCCTGTGGTTCAACGCGCCCCCGGCCCAGGTCTTCATGGGCGACACGGGCTCGCTGGCGCTCGGCGGGATGCTCGGCACCATCGCGGTGGCGACAAAGCACGAGATCGTGCTCGCCATCGTCGGCGGCCTGTTCGTCCTGGAGGCCGCCTCGGTCATCATCCAGGTGGTCTCGTTCAAGCTCACCGGCCGGCGCGTGTTCAAGATGGCGCCGATCCATCACCATTTCGAGCAGCTCGGCTGGACCGAGCCGCAGGTGGTGATCCGCTTCTGGATCATCGCCGTCGTGCTCGCCATGGTCGGGCTCGCCACGCTCAAGCTGCGCTGAGGGGACCGGCGCGATGACGTCCGCCGCGATGACCCCCGCTACGACCTTCGCCGGGCGCTCGGTCGCGCTCTTCGGGCTGGGCGGCTCGGGGCTCGCCACAGCGCAGGCGCTCGTCGCCGGCGGCGCGACGGTCGCGGCCTGGGACGATTCGGAGCCCCGGCGCACGCAGGCTGCGTCCGCCGGCATCGACGTGATCGATCTCGCGACGGCGGACTGGTCCGCCTACGCCGCCCTCGTGCTCTCGCCCGGCGTCCCCCTCACCCACCCCGCCCCGCACTGGACCGTGGAGCGCGCGGGCGCCGCCGGCGTCGAGATCATCGGCGACA
Organism: Salinarimonas sp.; assembly: GCA_051117315.1. Taxonomy (GTDB): domain Bacteria; phylum Pseudomonadota; class Alphaproteobacteria; order Rhizobiales; family Beijerinckiaceae; genus Salinarimonas. The sequence goes on from JBNPEA010000066.1 coordinate 46,011, forward strand.
TCGAGCTGTTCTGCCGCGAGCGCCGCAAGACCGCACCGGACGCGCCCTTCATCGCCATCACCGGCACGAACGGGAAGTCGACGACGACGGCGCTCCTCGCCCACGTCCTGCGCGAGGCGGGCTTCGACGTCGCCATGGGCGGCAACATCGGCACGCCGATCCTCGCTTTGCCGCCGCCCTCCGAGGAGCGCGTGCACGTGGTCGAGGTCTCCTCCTTCCAGATCGACCTGACGCCGACGCTCGACCCGACGATCGGCTGCCTGATCAACATCACGCCCGATCATCTCGATCGTCACGGCACGCTCGAGGCCTACGCCGCCATCAAGGAGCGCCTCGTCGCCGGCGCGCGCACGGCGCTGGTCGGCGTCGACGACGACCCGACCAACGCCATCGGCCGGCGGCTGTCGGAGCGCGAGGACGCCGACGTCTACCCCGTCTCGGCGGCGGGCGAGCGGCCCTGGGGCTTCTTCGCGCTGGGCAGCGAGATCCGCGCCCGCAACGCGGGGGAGCCGCTGGAGGAGGCGATCGTGCTCGCCGATCTCGCAGGCGTCGAAAGCTTGCGCGGGCGCCACAACGCCCAGAACGCCGCTTTCGCCTGCGCCGCCGCCTGGCTCGGCGGCGCGCCGCCCGAGGCGATCGGCGCCGCAGTACGGACGTTCCCGGGCCTCGCCCACCGCATGGAGCAGGCGGGCGCCCGCGGGCGCGTGCGCTTCGTCAACGATTCGAAGGCGACGAACGCCGAATCGACCGAGGTGGCGCTCGCCGCCTACGAGCGGGTGTTCTGGATCGCCGGCGGCAAGCCCAAGGCCGGCGGGATCACGGCGCTCGCGCCGCATTGGGGCCGGATCGCCAAGGCCTACCTGATCGGCGCCGCGACGGAGGCGTTCGCGGCCACGCTGGAGGGGCAGGTGGACCTCGAGCGCTGCGGAACGCTCGACGTCGCCGTGGCCCGGGCCGCCGCGGACGCCGCGGCGACGGGGGCGGACGAGGTCGTGCTGTTCTCCCCGGCCTGCGCGTCCTTCGACCAGTTCGCCAACTTCGAGGAGCGTGGGGAACGGTTCAAGGCGCTGGTGGCGGGGCTGGGATAGAGGGCGCCCTCAGCCCCGGCGCACCAGCACCCGGGCGCCGACGGACACGCGCTCGTGGAGGTCGACGATGTCCTCGTTGAGCATCCGCACGCAGCCCGAGGAGACCGCCTCGCCGATCGACCAGGGCTCGTTGGTGCCGTGGATGCGGAACAGCGTGTCGCGGTCGCCCTGGTAGAGGTAGAGCGCGCGGGCGCCCAGCGGATTGTCGATGCCGCCTTCCATGTAGGTCGGCAGATCCGGGTTGATGCGCAGCATGTTGTCGGTGGGGCCCCAGCCGGGCCAGACGCCCTTGCGGCCGACGCGCGCGGCACCGCGCCAGGAGAAGCCGTTGCGGCCGACCCCGATGCCGTAGCGCATCGCCTTGCCGCCCTCCTCCACCAGGTAGAGGAAGCGCGCGTCGATATCGACGACGATGGTGCCCGGCGCCTCGCCGCCCGTGTAGGACACGCGCTGGCGCATCAGCTCGGGCTTCATCAGCGCGCGGTTGACGAGCGGGATGTCGAAGGGTTCGTCGTCCCGGTAGCCGGTGTACCAGGCCGTCGTCCCGTCCACAGCCTGGGCGAGCACGGCGGGGGAGACCCAGTCCCCGCGCGCCGGCCCCTCCGCCGTCGTGGCGGTGTTGCACGCCGCGAGGGCGCCGATCGTCAGGACGAGGAGGAGACGCGCGAGCATGAGCGAGGACCCGTGAAGCGATGGCACGCGCCCGCGACGACTCGCGAGCACCCGCATGGTTAACGAACGCTCTTAAGGATCGCTTACCGCGCCGCAAGCTGCGCCGTGGCGACGGACGGTTTTCCTGTCCGGCTGTGGCCTTATTGCCGCATGTAGAGGATGCGGGCGCGGATCGTCCCGTCGAGCGCGCGCAGGTCCGCCAGGATCTCGCGGCTGTCGGGCGGCACGCCGTCCACCTCCACGACGACGTAGCCGACCTCCCCGTCCGTCTGCAGGTACTGCCCGGCGATGTTGATGCCGCGATCGGCGAAGATGCCGATCAGCCGCGAGAGGATGCCAGGCTCGTTGCGGTGGACGTGGATGTAGCGCGTCCCGTGGGCGCGGCCGGGCAGCTGGGCCTGCGGGAAGTTCACCGCGCCGAGCGTCGCGCCGACGTCGGAATACTCGACGAGCTTGCGCGCCACCTCGACGCCGATGCGCTCCTGCGCCTCCACGGTCGAGCCGCCCACGTGCGGCGTGAGGATGACGTTCTCGATGCCCTGCAGCGGGCTCTCGAAGGGCTCGTTGTTCGAGCCGGGCTCCTTGGGGAAGACGTCGACGGCCGCGCCGCGCAGGTGCCCGTCCCTCAGCGCCGCCGCGAGCGCCTGGAGATCGACGACGGTGCCGCGGGAATTGTTGATCAGGTAGGCGCCGGGCTTCATCGCCCGGATCTCCCGCTCGCCGATCATGCCCTCGGTCTCGGGCGTCTCGGGCACGTGGAGGGTGACGACGTCGGCGCAGGCCAGCAGCTCCTGGAGCGTGTCGACCGGCTCCGTGTTGCCGTGGCGCAGCTTGTCGGTGCGGTCGTAGTAGATCACCCGCATGCCGAAGCTCTCCGCCAGGGTCGAGAGCTGGGAGCCGATGTTGCCGTAGCCGACGATGCCGAGGCACTTGCCCCGGACCTCGTGGCTGTCGGTGGCGGACTTGTCCCAGCCGCCCTCGTGGGCCGCGTTGGAACGCGGGATCGCCCGGCGCATCAGCATCACGATCTCGGCGAGGGTCAGTTCCGCCACGGAGCGGGTGTTCGAGAACGGCGCGTTGAACACCGGCACGCCGCGCCGACGCGCCGCGTCCAGATCGACCTGGTTCGTCCCCACCGAGAAGCAGCCGACCGCGATCAGCCGGTCGGCGGCGGCGAAGATCTCCTCGGTCAGCTTGGTGCGCGAGCGGATGCCGAGGATGTGGACGCCCTTCACCGCCTCCTGGAGCGCCTCGCCGTCGAGCGCGGTCTTCAGCCGCGTGATCGAGGCGTAGCCCGCCGCCTCCATCAGCGCGACCGCGCTGTCGTTGACGTTCTCGAGCAGCAGGATCTTGATCTTGTCCTTGGACAGGGAGAGGGGAGCGGTCATCGAGCAATCTCTGGTCGGTTCGGGAGCGGGCGCGGCGCCGCTCCCATGTCGCAGCCGCGGGCCGGGGAATCAAGCCGGGCCGGTGCATGGCGGGGTCGAGCGGCGCGCGACGGCCGCCGGGCCGAACCCCTCGCGCCCAGGGGTCCGGCTCGTCGGGGCCGCCGACGCTACTCGGCCGGGACCGCTTCGGGTGCGCGCATCAGCGCGATCGCGGCGAGCCCCGTCGCTGTGAACAGCGCGGCGACGGCGTACACCGCAACGAGCCCACCGCGATCGAGGACGAGGGCGCCGATCATGGCGCCGAGCCCGATCGCGGCATTGAACAAGGCGACGTAGATCGCCGACGCCGGCAGGGCATCCGGACCCGCCTCCTTCAGGATCCAGGTCTGGAAGCCGACGAGGATCGCGGCGACGGCGCCTCCCCAGAGCACGAGCAGGACGGCGATGGCACCCGCGCCGAGCGCCGGCCCGAGCCCGGCGAGCCCGGCGAGCGCGCCCGCCGCGGCAACGAGCGACAGCAAGAGGATGGCCTTGAGCCGGCCGTCGATGAGCGCGCCCGTCAGCACATTCGCCGCGAGCCCAGCCGCGCCGAAGACGAACAGAAGCGGCGCCACCGCGGCCGGCGCGATCCCCGCCCCCTCGCCGAGGAAGGGCTCCACGTAGGTGTACGCCATGAAATGCGCCGTGATGGCCAGCAGGGTCGCGACGAACACGCGCGCATAGCGCGGGTCGCAGGCGATCCGCCACAAACGCCTACGGTCGATGCCGCCCGTCCCGGCGAGCGGGGGCACCGCCAGCCGGACCGCGACCGCGACCGCGATCGCGAGGATCGCGATCACGCCGAAGGCGGTCCGCCAGCCGGCGGCGTTTCCGATCGTGTTCGCGAGCGGGACGCCGATCACCGTGGCGGCGGAGACGCCGCCGAAGACGATGGAAGTCGCGAGCCCGACCCGGTGCGGTGGCACCAGCTGCGCACCGAGGGTGCCGATCATCGCCCAGAACGCGCCGTGGGCGAAGGCGCCGACGACCCGCGCGGCGAGGAGCGCGCCGAAGCTCTCCGCCATCGCCGAGGCCGCAGCCGAGGCGGCGAGCACGAGGAGCAGGCCGGCGAGCAGCGGCCGGCGCGGCGCGGCGCCGAGCGCCACGGCCGATACCAGCGCCGCCCCGGCCGCGATCCAGGCGTAGAGCGTCACGGCGAGGCCGACCTGATGCGCGGGGCGGCCGAGATCGTCGCCGATCCCGGTCAGGAGGCCGATGGGGGCGAGCTCCACGGTCACGATCGCGAAGCTCGCGACGCCGAGCGTCGCTACGGCGATCCAGTCGCGCCAGCTGGCGCGTCGGGAAATGTCCGTCATGTCGGGGTCCTTTCGGGGGTTTCGCGCGCCCTCGGCGCGCCCGCCTCGAAGGCCTTGCGGGCCGAGGCGATGGTGTTCATCGCGGCGGGGACGCCGGCATAGACCGCGACCTGGTAGGCGATCTCGACGATCTTGCCGCGGGTGACGCCGGCGTGAAGCGCCGCACGCATGTGAAAGTCGAGCTGCCCCGGCGCGGTCCCCATCGCGGCGAGCATCGCCACGGTGAGCATCTCTCGGGTGCGCAGGTCGATGCCATCGCGCGAGACCACGTCGTCGAAGGCGAAGCCGAGGATTAGCTCCACGGCCTGCGGGTCGAAGGCGTCGAGATTGGCGCACACGGTTTCGGGCGCGCCGGGCTGGAGCCGTTCGAGCAGGGCGAGCGCCCGCTCCCGCCGCCTTGTCGAGTCGGTCGGGCTCATGCGTTCACTCCCTTCATGCCCTCGGGCGTGTAGCGCTCGCCGATCACCGGAAGGCGCGAGAGGGAGCGCTCGAGCGAGTCGCACTCGGCCTGCGAGAGCGCGACGCGGGCGGCGGCGACGTTCTCGTCGAGGTAGCGCAACCGCTTCGTGCCCGGGATCGGCACGATGTCGGGACCCTTGGCGAGAAGCCAGGCGAGTGAGAGCTGTGCCGGCGTGCAGCCCTTCTCCTCGGCCGCCTCGCTGATGACGTCTGCGATGCGCCTGTTCTCGACGATGGCGCCTCGAGCGAAGCGCGGAAGCCCGGCGCGGAAGTCGCCGGTGCCGAAATCGTCCCCGGCCTGGAAGCGTCCGGTCAGGAAGCCGCGCCCGAGGGGCGAGTAGGGGACGAAGCCGATGCCGAGCGCGCGGCAGGTCGGCAGGATCTCGTCCTCGACGCCGCGCGTCCAGAGCGAGTACTCGGTCTGGACCGCCGCGACCGGATGCACGGCGTGCGCCCGACGCAGCGTCTCGGCGCTGACCTCGCACAGACCCACGTGCGCGATCTTGCCGTCCTCCACGAGGCCCGCGAGCCCTTCCATCGTCTCCTCGATGGGGTGCCGCGCATCGACGCGATGGACGTAGTAGAGGTCGATGCGCTCGCGGCCGAGGCGCCTCAGCGACGCCTCGCAGGCGGCGCGCGCGTAGGCCGCGGAATTGTCGAGGCTGCGCTCGTAGGCGCCGGGCCGCCGCACGATCCCGAACTTGGTCGCGACCTTCACGGACGCCGACGTCTCGCGCAGGAAGACGCCGAGCAGCTCCTCATTGTGGTGCGGGCCGTACATGTCCGCCGTGTCGAGGAAGTCGATGCCGAGCTCGACGGCACGCGCCAGGACGCGGAGCGACTCGCCGTCGTCGCGCGGCCCGTAGAACTCGCTCATCCCCATGCAGCCGAGCCCGATGGCGGACACCTCCAGGCTCGTTCCCAATCGTCGCATCTCCATGCTTTTCTCCTTGCCCTAGTCACCGCTACTGTGGCACGCCGAGGGCATGGCAAAACCACCCAATGTCGGTAATGCGCTTTCCGCACGCGGAAAACGGACGACCCGCCCGATCGTCTGGGACGACGTGAGGGCTCTGCTCGCGGTCGCACGCCATGGCACTTTGAGCGCGGCGGCGGGTAAGCTCGGCGTGGGTATCGCGACGCTGTCGCGGCGGCTCGACCGGCTCGAGGCCTCGCTCGGAATGCCGCTGTTCCTGCGCCAGCAGACGGGCTACCAGCTGACCGAGGACGGCGCCGTGCTGATGGAGACCGCAACGGCGATGGAGGCGGCGGCGCACGCGCTCGCATCCAGCGCGGACGTGCAGGCCCAGCTCTCGGGCAAGGTCCGCCTCGCCACCGCCGAGAACCTGGCCACCGCGCTCGTCCTGCCGGCGCTCCCGGACTTTGCGGCCGCTCATCCCGAGATTGTGATCGAGCTCGTCACCGACATCACGACCATCAACGTGCATCGGCGCGACGCCGACCTGGCATTGCGGATGGTCAAGCCCGAGCGCGGCAACGTCTCGCTCAAGCGACTGGGCACGCTGGGCTACGGGCTCTACGGCAGCGCCGGCTACGCCGCGTGCCGGCGCGGCGGCCCCGACCTCGCCGCCTTCGACGACGACGCCTTCGTCGCCTGGGGAGAGGCCTATGCGCACCTTCCCGCAGCGCAATGGGTGGAGCGCATCCTGCGCGGGCGGCAGCCCGCGATTTCGACCACCTCGCTCAGCACCCAGGTCGCGGCCGTCGCGGCGGGCCTCGGCCTCGCGGTCCTGCCGCACTTCCTCGCCCGCGACGCCGGGCTCGTCTGCGTCCAGGCGGACATCGGCGTCGACCAGCCGATCTATCTCGTCATCCAGTCCGACCTGTCGCAGTCCCGCCGCACGAGGGTGCTGGCGGACTTCCTCTCCGACCTGGTGGTCCGGGAGCGTTCGCGGCTGCGCGGCTGGTGAGGGCGCCCGGCGCCCGGTCTTCCGATTTCGGAAAACCAATTCTCGCCCTTCGGTAGTGATTCGAGTTCCACCTCGCGTCTAGTCTCAACCCGTAATTTGGTCCGATCAAGCCGCATCGCCCTCCGGCGATCGGCATCGCCCTACGGACCGGAAGGGAACTTCGCCATGCCCGCCGACATGATCCTGATCTCGCGTTATCCGACGAAGCCCGGCAAGGCCGCCGGCCTCGCCGCCACCATGCAGGCGGGGCCGGACGCGCGCGTCCTGCTCGCGCTCGACGGCGACGAGGTGGTGACGCTGGAGGCCATCGCCGCCGACGCGACCTTGGAAGCGCTGCGCGACGATGTCGCCGAGGTCGCGACCGAACTCGCCACGTGGCTGTCCGGCGACGTGCGCCGCGAGCTCCTCGCCTTCGTCGAGGCGCCCAAGCCCTGCCGCGGGCCGCTCCCCGACACGCCTTACCTGCAATTGCGCCATGTCGAGGTGAGGCCGGACGCCATGAACGGCTACCGCGCCTGGCGCGACGAGACGATCTTCGACGTCGTCCGCGGGGCCGAGGAGGTGGAGGCCTTCCTGGCCTACCATTCCACCGTCAGCGGCCAGCCGGGCGTGATGTTCGTGTCCGGCTTCTCGGTCGAGCCCGAGATCTACGGCGCGGTGTTCGCCTCCGATCGGTACCGCGGCATCGTCGAGGAAGCCGGCAACCGGTACATAACCGGCGGCACCGACGGCCTCTACACCAAGATCTACCGCAGCCCGGCCGCGGTCGCGGCCTGACGTCACGCCCCACCGAAAGTGGAGAGACCGACCATGAGACCCGAAACACTCGTCGTCGTCGCCGACAAGTTCATGGCGTTCACCCGCGGCAAGCACGCCGTCGTCGCGAGCCAGCTGCGGGCGATGCTCGACCTGCCGGAGGAGATCCTGCCCGGGCACGTCCGGCTGCTGCGCGGCCAGGGACTGGCCGACGAGGACGTCGGCGCGCTCCTCGCGTTGATCGCGGCGCGCGATCCCGGCGGGCGCCGCTGGAACGCCGACGGCCTGCGTGCGGCGCCGCCGCGCGCGGAGGCGAAACTCTCGCACAAGCTCCAGACCTGCAACACCCTGATCTCGCGACCTCAGCAGATCGAGGCGGAGCTCTACGACCTCGCGGTGTGCATCGACGAGGATTGCGAGCTGATGAGCGACCATCAGACCGGCCAGCACGTCCAGGGCATGATCCTGCTCGAGGCGGCGCGACAGGCCTTCCTCGCGGTGACGGAGACGTTCTTCCCCTTCGCGGGAGCCGAGAAGACCTTCTTCGTCATCAACTCGATGACGACTGAGTTCGTCGGCTTCGTCTTCCCGCTGCCGGCGCGGATCGCCTACCGCATCGTCGAGCGGGACATCAACGAGCGCCGGCAGAAGTTCAAGGTCGAGATCGACTTCGTGCAGGGCGGCGAGCTGCGCACGCGGGTCGGCTTCGCCTTCACCGTCTACCCGCACGAGGTGATCTCGGAGCGGGAGGACGAGCTCGCACGCGCCGCCGTCGCGGCGGCCGTCGCCATGGGCGCGGGCGCCCCGGCGCACCGTCACGTCTCCTGACGTAGAGCGGGGCTTCGGCGCGGGCCCCGCTCACCCGAGATCCCAGCCCGGATCGGGCCGGCGCAGACGCGCGAGGACGCCGAGACATGCTCATACGCACGCACACGCTCGACATCACGACGCAGGGTCCGCTCTACCCGCCGAGCGAGGTCATGGACGAGGACGGCCGCTTCATCGTCATCGGAGCGATCAACCGAGACGGGCCCGACGGAGTCGAGACTCGCTGGGGGCGCGCGATCGTCGCGCCCGACAGCTCGGTGCCGCCCTTCGGCAAGCGGGCGCCCTATCGCATCCTGGAAGAGCTCGGCGACGGGGAGCTGCCGCCCGCCACGGCGGCGAAGGTCCTACACACGCTACCGCTGCCCTTGCCGTGCAACAATTACCCCATGCGCTTCGCACCCGAGCAGCACCCGGAGGCGAACGCCGACGAACGGCCATCCTACCCGTTTCACGAAACGCCGATCCCGGATCTCGGCCGACCGGAAGAGCGCCAGGTGCATGCGCCCGTGACGCTGGGCGACTGGGTCGCGGCAAGCGGCGACCTGACGTTGACCATTCCGCCGCACGCCCGCTCCGCACGCTTCGCCTTCACCTTCGCCGGGCTCGTGCCGCGCGCGCTCTACACGATCATGAGCCTGCGCGAGCGCGACCTCGACCCTGCCGGGCCGACCCGGCCGGCGCCGCTCGGGGTGCCGAACGTCTTCGTCACCGACGCGGAGGGTGCGGGGCGCTACGACGTCATCCTGCCCGACCCGTTCCCGGAGCCCGGTGCACCGGGCAACCGGATCGTCAACATCGTCGTCCTGTTCATGTCCTACCAGCTGGCCCACGGCGGCGCGATCGGCCGCTGGGGCCTGGGAGGCGACATCCATGCACAGCTGAAGTTCGCACGGCCGGTCTTCGACGACCTGCGAACCAGCGGCTGAAGCATCCCCGCCACGACGAGGAAAGGACCCGTCATGCCCGTAATCCAGATCTCCACCTTCGAGATGAAGGACGAAGCCAAGGCCCGGGCTCTGCTCGAGGAGGTCACCGCCGCCATGCACCGCGTGACAGGCGTGCCGCTCGACAAGATCAGCTGCTTCGTCATCGAGGTCTCGCCGGCCCGCTGGGTCGATGCCGGCGTCGTCGGCAGCGCGCCCGACTTCCAAACACGCAGCAGGCGGCGCAGATACGACGAGGAACCCGAACGATGACGACGCGCGACACGCCGGGCTGGGCTTTCTTCGATGTCGACGACACG
>JBNPEA010000048.1:0-11990 GCA_051117315.1 Salinarimonas sp.
GGGGCCGTCCGCCTGCCCGTCCTCGCCGGTCCCCTGCGACAGGCTCGTGTCGAGAGCCGCCTCGGAAACCGAGCCCGTCTCGACGACCTGCGTCGCGACCGGCGCGTCGTCCTCGACCGTGATGGTGAACACGCCCTGAGCTGTGTCGCCGTCGGCGTCAGTCGCGACGAAGGCAAAACTGAGGGCGAGCGTGTCGCCCTCATGATCCAGGCTGCCGAGTTGCTCTACCGTGTAGGAGCCTACGCCGTCGTCGGAGAGCGATACGCGCAGCACGACCTCAGCCGCACCGATCTTTCGCACCTCCACTATCGTATCGTTCTCCAGCAGCACGTATTCTAGCGCGGCACCGCCCGAGGTCGGCAGCGTCGGCTGGGCCGCGATCGCCGCGAAGGTGGCGGAGCGGTCGCCGATACCGCCAGGCGCGTCCTGGCCCGCCGCGCCGTCCGCGACGTCGTGCGCGTCGGCGCCCCACGTGATTGCGAGCGAGCCGGTCTGCGTCGTCGCTGGCACGTCAGGGCTCGTGCCATTGGCGAGATTGTCGTCGTCGATCGCCGCCGGGGCAGGGCTGCCGATTTCCGGGACGTCGTCCCCAATGGAGAGTAGAATGGGAGCCGAGATCGTCGCCGACGGGGCAAAGCCGTCATCGACTTGAATAAAAATGCCGTTCACCGCAAGCGCGTCGAGACCGGCCTGGGTGTGCGGGAACGCGTCAACGAGCGTGACCGTCAGGACCGGTGTCGCTGAGCCGAAGGCCTCCGCGGCGGTGCCGGTGAGCTCAAGGATGATCGAGGGTGAGCCGGTGCCCGGCTCGGTGGCGTACGCTCCCGGGCCACGAATGAAGCCCTCCAGCCGCGTCCCGCCGGCGACGAGATTCCACTCGATCACGAGGCCCGAAACCGGCTCGCCGGTCGCGTCGATGATGGTAATGCCGACCGGATCGGCGAAGGCGATCGTGAAGGGACGGGTGCCGGCTGAGACGAGCGGGCCGATGATCTGCACGCTCTCGCCCGCATCGGACAGCGCGAGGCGGCCCGTCGCACCACCCGGCGCGAGATCGAAGCCGTCGGCGGTGGTGTCCAGGGACGCCTCAGCGACGATCGCGAAAGCGAAGCCGCCTTCGCCGATAGACGGCGCCGCGTAATTGTCGATGTCGGTCTCGTTTGTCGCGCCGACCCTATCGCCGAACTCGGTGTCCCCTAGCACGTCGCTGAGGCCGAAGCCATCGCCGATGTCCTGCTGGCCGACATCGTTGAAGTCGCCGCCGGAGCCGCCCTGCTGCTGTGCGCCGCCTTCGGCACCGGCCGCGGCCGCGACTCCCTCAAGGGCGGCGAGAATGGTCTCGGACGGGATCTCCACGTCTCCGACCACGATGGTCGGAACCACCTCGACACCGTTCTCGATAACGATGACGCTACCGTCCGGCTGGACGAGGACGATGTCGCCGTCGCGGATCTCGATCTCGTCGAGCGACGTCCCGGCGGGCAGCGTCACAACCTCGCCGTCGCGTGCGACCACCACGAGACGGACCGTCTCTCCAGGACCCTCGCTCGGAGGCGTCTCGGGCGAACCGAGATCGGCCTGGGCGAGCACGATCGGACGCTGGGTGACCGGCTGCGAAGCTTCCTCCCCGGCGCCCGAAGCGGGATTGACCGGAGCGGCGATGAGGTCGTCGTTACGCATGGCTTGCCCCTCGTCCGGGCGCGTGGCGCCGGTCGTTCGCGAAACTTAACGAAGCGTTAATCTCTAAAATGATCGATAGTCCGCGGCGCCATGGAGTGTCAACGCGATGTCTCGCGGAGGTTTATACGCGCGTATAAATCACGACGATTCTGCGGCGATCGGCGTTAACGCGATACACGAGCGTTTCTGAAATCCCAATACTTCCAATCCTTTGGTGCATACGGGTCGGAGCGCCTCCGCACCCCCGCGACCGATCGGGCGGACGGCGAGACCCGCGGCGGAGCGGAGGGTGGTTCGAGCCCCTGGAGAACGCTTCGAATTGACGGCAATCGATTTGCCATCGATCGACCATGGCGAGCGGACGATCGCGCCGATTCTCGATACGTCTAAAATTGTTCCGATCGCCTCACGCGAAGCTCAACGCCCCTGCGGAAAGACTGCACCCGGTCTTCGCAAGGGAGGATTTCCATGAGATCGGGCTTTACGAGAATCGCTGCGCTCGTGGTCGCGCTGACGACACTGGCGCCGACGGCGCGAGCGGCGGAGACCGTGCTCCCGCCGCCGCGTCCCGAACCCCGACTCGCGATAGAGGTGCCCCTGCGGCTCGCGCGGCTCGATCCCCTCTCGTCCTTCGCCGAAACGCTGCGGCCTTCCGACGCAGTCGCCTGGGGCCGCGTCGCGGCGGGGCCGAACGTCTTCGGCTCGGTGGCCGTGCCCTTCGGCCGCGTCGCGGCTTCGGCGCGCTGGCGCGCGCTCCTCGCCGAGAAGGCGACGACTGCCTTCGAGACCTGCGAACGGGCGTTGCCGGCGGCGACATGCGCCAGCGGCAAGTGGGCGCGCTGGGATGCGGCGGCGAAGGCGGCGCGCGCCCTCGACGGAGCCGAAAAGCTCGCTTACGTTAATGCGGCGGTGAACCGCCTCGTCGCCTACCGGAGCGACGCGGCTCTGTACGGAAAGCGCGACCATTGGGCCTCCTTCGCTGAGATCGTGGTCCGGGGCGCTGGCGATTGCGAGGACTACGCTCTCGCCAAGGTCTGGCTGCTCGCGGCGGCGGGCGTCCCGATGGAGGCGATGCAGGTCACCGTCCTGCGCGACACCCGTCGCAAGCTCGATCACGCCGTGCTCGCGGTCCATGTCGACGGGGAGAGCTGGATTCTCGACAACGTCCGCAATCGGATCGTCCGCGACGACGCGCTGGCTGATTACAAACCACTCTATTCCGTGAGCGCGCACGCGAGCTTCATTCACGGCCGGTCGACGGCGCCCACGCAGCGCGTAGCACGCCTGCAATGAGGTTATGTGCGTCCGTACACAAGAGTGTGCCGTCCGACGATCAATGTGCTCGCGCATGATGCTGTGACGAGCTATGCGGGATTCTGGGTGACGCTGGGATCAGGCGGCGCGCTGGCTCGACGTCGGGGTCTCCTCGACGCCGTTGCGGAAGGTGACGCCTTCGATCACCTTCGGCAACAGGTTTTGTCCCTGCAGGCGCCGCCAGGTCTTTGCGGCCGCCATGACGAGCTTGAAGACCACCAGCTTCGCGGTGAGCTGCGAGAGCGCGCCCTTGGTGCGCACCGTCCGGTGGCGAACGGTGGCGAACACGCTCTCGATGGGATTTGATGTTCGCAGGTGGTCCCAGTGCTCGGCGGGGAAGCCGAAGAAGGCCAGCAGCGGATCGCGATCTCTGGTCAGGCATGCGACCGCCTTGGCGTACTTGGCTCCGTACTTCTCGACGAAGGTGTCCAGGGCCACAGCGGCGCTCGCGCGGTCGGGAGCCCGGCAGATCTCGTTCAGGTCGGCCTTGATCTGCGGCCCGATGGATTTCGGCACAGCGTTGAGCACGTTCGCGACCTTGTGCAGCCAGCAGCGCTGATGGCGGGTCGAGGGGAACACCTCCTCGAGCGCCTTCCAGAAGCCGAGCGCGCCGTCGCCGACCGCAAGCGCTGAGGCGACGGCGAGCCCGCGCGCCTTCAGGTCGACGAGCAGCTCGCGCCAGCTCTGGGCGCTCTCGCGGGTGCCGACCTAGAAGCCGACCAGCTCCTTCTTGCCCTCCGGCGTGGCGCCGATCACGACGAGCATGCACTCGGCGCTCGGCTCCATGCGGGCCTGGAGATAGACGCCGTCGGCCCAGACGTAGACGTAGCGCCGGGCCGAGAGGTCGCGCTGCTGCCAGGCCTCGTACTCGGCCTGCCAGGCTGCCGTGAGCCTCGTGATCACCGACGGCGAGAGGTTCGGCGCGTCCTTGCCGAGCAGCGCCGCGAGCGCCTCGGGGAAGTCGCCGGTCGAGATGCCGCGCAGGTAGAGGATTGGCAGGAGCGCGTCGAGGCTCTTCGACCGCCGAGCCCAGCGCGGCAGGATCGCCGACGTGAAGCGGATCTTCTCGTCGCTCGGCACCTCGGCACGGTCGCGGACCTTGGCCCGCGTGACCTCGATCGGCCCGATCCCGGTCTGGACCGATCGGCTCGGGGCATAGCCGTGCCGCACGACGCGTTGGCGCCCGTCCGGCAGCGTCTCGCCCGCGAACTCGGCGACGAACGCGTCCACCTCGGCACGCAGCGCTTCGGCGAGCATCCGCCGCGCGCCCTCGCGGGCGATCTCGGTCAGGGGATCGTCGATCGAATCGGCCTGACGGAAAGGCACGACGGTGGTAGTCTTCTCCATGGCGTATCGCTCCTTCGGGAGGTTCTGGCAGTCTCAGCAACCGCCACGATACGCCGCCTTCCCACCTCGTCATCACCCATTTCCCCGCATAGCTCATGCTGTGACCCCCGCCATCTCCTTCAGGTAGAGTCCGGCTCGACGAGAGGACCGGACCATGAAGCGATCGAGCTTCGGCGAGGAACAGATCATCGGCATCTTGCGCGAGCATGAGACTGGTGCGAAGACGGCGGACGTGTGCCGGCGTCACGGGATCAGCGACGCGACGTTCTACGCGTGGTCTGCGGCGGCACACCCGACGGAACAGTCGCGGTCCGCATCGGCGAGAGCCTGGACGCCCCCTCGTGCCTCACCGAGCACTTCCGCAATCCTCCACTGACTATCGAATCCGTCGTCCTCGTGGGTTTCGGCTGCGAGGTGGATCTGTGCATCGGCGCCGGGGTTCCGCGCCGATCGGCGTGGGGTCCCGGTCCTCGTTGCGAGAACAAGTCCAGCGCGTTCTGCGCGACCGCAACGTCGACGTACGGCCGGGCGCGCGGGCGAACTGGTCTCCGCCGTCGCGCGAACCGGTCTCCGGTCGGGAGGTCTCGCCCGGGCGGAAACTGCATCCGGCGCGCCGGAGAAAGGCGCGAAAAAGCGGGGGGTGGTGGGCCCGGCACGACTCGAACCTGCAGCCGCATGAGCGGCCCGGCTAGTTCTACAATCCAAAGGCATGCGAGGGTTACCCAGGCCGCGTCGGGGTTCGACATCGCTTCTCTCGCTCCATTTCGGAGCTGTGCGGATCCCGTTCGCAAAGCTTTGCTTTGGCCTCGAGCGCCTCGTTCTCGGGCGCCGCCGTCTCTCGGCAGCACCGATGCGATGCGGGCGATGTCGGACGGGGGTGTGCCGCTGCCGGCTCGCCAGGCGAGTTCCGATCCGCTCGTGCCACGACGGTCCGCTGCCGCGGCATATCAGCGACCCCGACACCTAGCGTGTCCACAATGTCGCGCGAGCGAGGCCTGCCCACCTGCCCGGCCGACGCGCCGGGATCCGCCGCCGACCCGCGGGCCGTCGGCAGCGTTCGGCCGGTCCGGCGGCGACAGGCGGGCGCCCATGTCAGGGTCGCATCGTGTTGATCGAGGCTTGCAGGTCCGCGTATTCCGCGGCCGTGAGCACCCGCTCGAGCCTTGCCTCGAGCGCATCGAGACAGGCGTGCCGACGCTTGGAGGCCGACACTATCGGGATCAGGAGCTCGCGCGCCGGCGCGAGCTCCCGAGCGAGGTGGGCGGGGCCGACGAGAACCCCGTCGCGGACGTCGAGCTTCTCGAGATGCGCGATCCCCGTTTGCGCACCCCTCTCGCGTGCGAGAAGCAGCCGCGCCCGTTGCCGCAGCGCGTCTTCCCGTCGCGCGAGCGCCTCTTCGCGTCGCGCGAGAGCGTCGGCGCGGTCCTGCGCGGCGCGCACCTGCTCGGCCGCCTGCGCCCGAGCGGCGTCCGCCTCCTCCTGGGCGCGGCTGATTGCGTCACGCTTCGCCGCGAGGAGATCGCAGGCCTGCTTGAAGGCTGCGACCGGCAGATGCCGGCGCCCGGTCACCAGCTTGCGCTCTCCGCGCTCGAGCGCCGGGTCGAGCCGCGCCTGCACGAACTCCGCCCACGAGGTCTGCAGGGCGCCGTAGGAAAGCGTCTCGTCCGTCGCCGTCGTGAGCTCCGCGAGCGCCTTGTTCAGGCTCGCCACCGTGCGGACGACGCCGCTGCGGTGGCGCTCCTCCCGGGCCGGGGCGAGCAGGAGATCGACCACGGCCCCGCCCTCCTCGTCGAGGTCGAGGCGCGCCGCGACGACGGCTCCGGTCCCGCCCCAGGCCTCGCCCCACGCCACCACCGCCTCGAGCAGGGCGACATTGCGGGGATTGCACGGGTCGTGCAGATCGCCGGCCTCGGCGACCCAGCCGGGCGAGACGCCGACGAGCAGGTGCGCGGCGATCGCCGCGCCCTTGCGCAGGGCGAGGCCGCGAAGCGCGATCGAGGACCTCCAGAGGGCCCCGTAGTCGCGGACGTCCGCCGACGATGGACCCGCGAAGTCGAGGCCGGCTCCAGGCTCGGCGCCGGGGCGGACCACGGAGCGGTCGTGGCGGCGGGCGTGCCGGGACATCGCGCCGAGCTGGCGCACAGAGGTGATTGGCTTGCAGCGCACGAAGCTGTAGAACGTCATGAAGGCTCCTCCTCGAGCGCACTTTGCCGCGCAGCTCCGCAAGGAACCAGCCTCGCCGCAAGGGGCGCCGGCATCGTTTCGGCGATTGCCGCGGCGCCGGCTTATCCGCAGGTTTTTACCCACTAGGCGTCAGCATTCGGGACGAAGCCGGAAACCTCGGCTCGACCGGCCAGCCCGCGGCTACGGGCAGGGTGCGCGCACCGCCCCCCGCGCCAGCGCAAGGGCCCGTTTCGCTGCACTGCCCGCTGCTCTCCTGCCCCGTACTTCTGCGCCTCCGTCAAGCCCCTGCTTTCGTCTTCCTTCCGCCCGGGTGTCGCTCGGCGCCGTCCGGGACCTCGCCTGCGCGCGGCGAATTGTTCAGGTGCGGAACCCCGCGCCGATCGGCGGGGAAGTCCGGCACCGATGGACAGGGGATCGGCTCGGGTTCAGCGGCGAGGGGGCAAGCATCGCGGCCGACCCGGCGCGACCGGCTACGGCGCCGCCTCCGGCGCCGGCGGCGGCCTCCCCATGCGGCGCCGCGCGCGAGCCTCGGCGGAGCGGATGAGCTGCGGCACCTCCGCTCCGGGGATGATCCGCCGCTCGAGAAGCGCGTCGGTGATCCCGTCGATCGCCGGGCGGCGCGCCTCGACGAGGCCCACGGCCGTCGTCCAAAGCCGGTCGAGATCGCTCTCGACCGCGCGGCGGAGCTCGGCGTCCCACTCGAGCCTGCGTGCGACGGCCTCGTCGTCGGCGCATGCGAGGAGCGTTTGCCGCAGACCCCATCGCGCATGCGATGCGGCCAGGAGGCGCGTCGCGATGACGAGGTCCGCTGCAGCGCCGGCGCAGGGGCTCCCCGAGACGACGACATCGACGGCCCGACCCGCGAGCGCGATGGTCGCATGCCCCTCGATCTCGGCGAGCGTCGGCATCGAGGATGCCGCGAGCGCCATGCGCCCCGCGGAGCCCTGCTCCTGCACGATGCTGACGTGATCGATCGGGTAGCCGAGAACCGTCGCGACGACCGCATGCCCGGCCTCGTGCAGGGCGACACGGCGCAGTGCGGCGCCATCCCGCTCGTCATCGGGGCAAAGCTCCGCGAGGACGTCCGCCATCGCGACCGGGCGACCTGCGTCCCGGGCCCGCGCCCGGGCGCTGCGGACCACCGTCGCGATGTCCGCGCCCGAGCGACCGAGGGCGAGCTGCGCGGGCCCGGCGAGGTCCGCCTCCGGCAGGTCCTCTCCGAGGTGGTGGCGCAGGATCTCGACCAGGGCGTCGCGGTCCGGCAAGCCGATCTCGATGTGCCGGTCGAGGCGTCCGGCGCGGCGCAGGGCTCGATCGACGAGCGACTCGTGATTGCACGCGCCGATGAGAACGATGCCCGGCTCGCTGCTCGCGCCGTCGACCTCCGAGAGGAGCGCGGACCTGAACGACATCCAGTACGATTTCGAGCCTGTTTCGCTCGCCGGATCCACGGCTGCGTCGATCTCGTCGGCGAAGAGGATGCAGGGTTTCAGCCGCCTTGCCTCGGCGAACGTCGCGCGCATCCGCGCGATCGAGTCTCCGAGGTGCCCGGCGCCCATCCATTCCCCAAAGGATGTCGCAACGAGAGGAAGGCCTGCGCTGCGCGCGAGCGACTGGGCGAAGAGCGTCTTGCCCGTGCCGGGGGCACCCGAGACAAGGGCGCCTCGGGGCAGGTCGGCGAGGCCGATCGCGCCGGCGCGGTAGCGCGCGACTTCGCGCACCACCTGCATGCCCCAGACCTTCGCGTCGCCGTAGCCGGCGAGGGTTTCGAGCAGGGGCGCTCCCTCCGACCGGGATCGCGTGCGCGCCTCCGCCATGGCGATGAGGCGCGCCGTACAGGCGGCGCCCGTGGCGCCGCGCCGCACGCTGGCGGCGACGTCGACGAGCTCGAGCCCGCCGAGGCGCGCGTCCGGGATGTCTCCGGGGTCCTCTCCGGTGACCGCGAGAACGACGGCGCGCAGATGGCGGCCTGAGATCGCGGGAATCGCGAGACGCACATCGGCCGCACGCACGATCGCCGCCGGCAGCATCGCGCCGGGGTCCGGCGCGATCGCGAGAAGCGAGATGCCCTCCCACAGGCACCGCAGCACGTCCAGATCGCCGTCCGACCGCACCGCCGCCTCGCGCACGAGGAACTCGACGAGCGGCTCGCACGGGCCGCGGACGGCGAGCCGGCGTCGCATTTCGGTGCGCAGGAGGACGCCCCAGCCCGGCCCCCGCGCGGAGATCACCACGCAGAGCGGCTCGCCGGCGCACAGGCGATCGATCAGGTCGATCGGCAAGGTCTCGTCGAGAAGCACCCGGCAGAGCGCGTCCGGCACCGATACGGGCGCGCCGTCGAGCTCCTGGTCGGTGGCCGCCTCGTCCTCGTAGGGATCATAGAAGTCGTCGGTGAAGTCCTCGATCATCGGGCTCCTCCCGAGCACGTCATGACGGGGGCGCTCGCGCGGTGATCGACCGGGTTCCAGTCGACCGCCCGGCCGCGCTGGCCGAACGTGAAGCGACGTGCCGCGGACAGGCTGGGCATCGCGAGATCGCGGGTGAGGACGAAGGCGTGCTCGTCGATGGGCGCGAGGGCCCCGACGTGAACCAGCTCGGTGCGGATTACGCGCACGCCCGGATCCGCGCAGTCCGGCAAGACGCGACGCGCGTGGCTGCCGGCCTCGATCACGCAGCCGCCCTGCGTCCGGCGAATCGTGGCCGTGAGGCCGCAGGTGGTGCTGCGAAGGCGCGCGCCGCCGCTCTCCAGGCGCCCTCTGAGGATCGGCGGCCCCGGCCAGGGCGCCGCGAGGCGCGGAGCGACGTCGCCGAGAAGGACGACGGCGCTGGCCCAGACGGCATGCAGACGGGCGTAGCGATCCTGCTCGAGCGGCGCGCCGTTGGGCAGGTCCACCAGAAGCGGGACACGATCCTCGAGGGCGCAGAAGATCAGGCGCTCCAGCATGCGCGCCTCCTCCTCGGCGAACGCGCCCTGCGACGGCAGGATGGCGATGCGGGCCGGCGGCGGCGCGGCCCCGGACCAGGCGGTGCGGGTCGCCCGGACGCCCGGGGTCCTGCTCGATCCCGGCGATGCGGCATCGTCCCACAGGCCGAGATAGGCAGCCGGGCTTCTGAGCATGGCGTGATGGCGGAACTCGGCCGTGCAGGCGGGCGACGCCGCGATGACGAGGCGCGCGAGGAGGCCGGGGCGCTGGATCACATGAAGGCGTCGCCTCTCGGCGGCGCTGAGACGAAGCAATGCGGACATTGAGACCCCTGTGACGAGCGGGCGGGACGCCTCGCGCACCCCCGCGAACCCGAGGTTCGCGGGGGTGCGCGTCGACGATGCGGCAGCGGCCTCAGGCGCGGCGCACCTGGAGCATGGCGTCGAAGGGATCGTTCTCGTCGAGGACGACGAGGCCCGCCTTGGCGAGCGCCACGATCGTCGCGACCGGGCTCGGGCTCGCGGCGATGGCGCAGGCGAGGTCGCCGAGGGTGCGGCAGCCGCCCTCCTCCTCGAGCGCGCTAAGGACGGCGACGAGCTCGTCGGGGCGGACGCCGGCGGGGATGCGGCCGTGGACGGAGGGGGCGCGCGTGGGCGTCGACGTGGCCGTGGCCGTGGCCGTGGACGTGGCCTTGCACATGGCCTTAAACGTGGCCGCGGGCGCGCCGGCGGCGCAGGGGCCGGCGGCGGCGTCGAGGTCGACGGCGGTGGACAGGGTCGCGGCGGCGACGCGCGCCGTCTTGCGCGTGGGCGCGCAGATGCTATCGGTGGAAACAACCATCGTGAAACTCCCGGTGACGGAGTCGATCGATGGCCAGGCTGCCGGACGGGACTGCGACCCCGCTCGGCGGCCGCCCCTGCGACAAGGCGGACGCCGATCCGATTGCCTGGCCGGCTTCGGCGGAAGATCCTCCGCCATCCTTCGAGGTAGGACACCACCCCCGGGACCGCCAGAGGCGCCTCGCGCCTCCTTGCCCGATTGGTTAACGAGCCGTGAGGCGGCTATGCCGCTGGTCGTCGCCCGGGTCGAACTGAGGTATAGCGGAGGCATCGCCGGAGCCGGCGCGCCCGTCTCGCGCGAGACGGGCGCCGGCGCCCGGCCATGCTGGGCGGCTACTTGCGCCCGAGCCCAACCTTGGGCCCGAGCGCGCCCTTGCGCCCGAACGCGATCTTGCGGGCGAGCGACCACCGGCCGGAGCGGGTCGCGAGCGCCTCGCCGGCGTCGCGGACGAGCTGCGCCAGCTCGGCATCGTCGGCAAGCCGCATCAGGCTCGCGAGCAGCTCCCGATCGGCGGCGAGGCGGGCGAGGAGTCTCGGGTGGCGCGCCAGGAGATCGAGGCCGGCCGTGCGTACCTCCATGGGCAGACGCGCGAGGGGCGGCGTCTGCCGCCAGAAGGCGCCGTCGGGCAGGAGCGCCATGAGCGCCTCGAGCTCCTCGGCGCCGGGCCCGTCGAGCCGCATGGCGATCTCGCGCACGAGATAACCCGGCAGCCTCGACACGAGCCGTGCCGCGCAATCCCCGTTCATCGCCTGCACAGCCTGCCGGAAGTCCGCATCGCGACGCCAGCGCAGCAGCGCGGAGCCCGCGATGGCGGACGCGGCTCGCCGGCCTTCCGCCCCGCTCGCGTCGGGTTCGAGGCTCTCGCCCGGCTCGGTCCCCGCCGCGTCGGCGGTCGCGAACCAGCTGAGCAGCGCCCGCGCCTCGGGAAGGACGGCAAGGGTCGCGAGCACATCGGCGAGATCCGGCGCTTCGACGATCCGGGCGAGAACCGCCGGCGCCCTGCGCGCCAGCGTCAGGGCTCCCCACCTGACCGGGAAGTCGAGGGCGCAGAACGACTCGATGTTGCCGGGCAGGCTCCGGCTCTCCGGGACGCGCGCGATCGCTTTCCGGAGCGGCGCGCCGTCCGGGCCGAGCAGCGTCTCCATCGTGAGCGCGGTCTCGGCATCGATCCGGGCGCCCTTCGACGCCTGCTCCTCGGCCCCGTCGAGCGCCCGCAAGATGCGGCGATAGCTCTCGTCCGTCTTGTACCGCGAGACCACGCGCAGGAGGACAGGATCGCGCGCCGCTGCGAGCAGGCTCGCGCGGTCCGCGGCGCCGAGTTCGCAGAAGGCGGCGAGCTGCATCGTGAGCTCCGTATCGCCCAGTGCGCGGCGCGTCACCGCGGCGAGATTGTCGTTCGCCGGGCGGGACAGCTCGACGGCGAGGCTGCGGCGCGGCTCGGCCAGGAGCTGCCAGGCGTCCTCGTCGTGGGTGAGCACTTCGACCGCTTCCAGGAATGCGGGGCTCTCGCCCATGCCCGCGGCGACGGCGCGCAGGATCGCCTTCGGCTTCTCGCCTTTCGGCGCGAAGAGGTTGACCGTAAGCGATACGAGCGCCCCGTACTTCTCGGGGGTTCGGCATGAGGATAGCTTTCACCTCGTTTGCTGGGCGAGGTGGTCGGGATGGATTGGCGGCAGGAACGGCGAGGCGCGTATAACGGAT
>JBNPEA010000055.1:0-11920 GCA_051117315.1 Salinarimonas sp.
TACTCCTCCCAGCGTCCCGTGACGCCGGGCAGGTTGCGCACGTCCGCCTCGGTGACGCCCTGGACGTAGTAGTCGTCTCCGCGACGGGTGACGCGCGCCAGCGGCAGCGCCACCGTGCGCTCGTCGAAGCCGAGCACGCCGCCGTGGTCGAACACGACCCAACGCTCCCGGTCGGGCCCCAGCACGATCTTGTCGATCCGGCCGATCATTTCGCCCGACGGCGCGCGCAGATCCTCCCCGTCGAGGTCGGTGATGGTCAGGACGCGGCCGTCACCCGACGCGCCGGGCGGGAGGCGGACATCGTCGCCGAGGAGGCGCAATGCGTCGGCATAGCCGCCGGATTCGACATAGGCCTCTCCCCGCGGCGGCGGGCGGTCCGGCGCGGCGCTGGTGTTCTGGGCCAGCGCGGGTCCGGCGAGGAGAAGGGCGGCGAGGGCGCCGGCGGTGATCGTGGTGCTGGGTGCGTATCTCATCACCCGAAGACGCGAACGGCCGCCCGGAGGTTCCGGGCGGCCGCGCGTCGTGCCGATTTGCCGCGTACCCGCGGCGTGCGTCACTGCATCATGCGGATCTGGATCTCGTCGTCCGGGCCGAGGACCCGCATGCCCGCGCGATCCATCTCCTCGGTCAGCTCCACGAGCTCCTCGAGCGTATCGGCGGTCATGTTCGGGAGAATCAGCTCCTCCTCCTCGGCTCCGGCCGCGAGGCGCGCCATCGGGATGGCGACGGGCTCGTCGCCGATGTCGAGGAAGCCGCCGACGTCGACGACGACGTAGTGCGTGCCGTCGGCGCCGACGATCACGTTCTCGACCTCGCCGATGTCCTCGCCGTTGATGCCGACGACCTCGATGTCGTCGATGTCGCCGGCGGTCATGAACACGCGGGAGACCTCGCCGAGTGCGCCGGTGGACTCCATCGTCGTGGTGCCGGTCATCGTGCCGGTCATCGTGTCCGTCTGCGCCTGCGCCGGCAGCGTGGCGGCGGAGAGGGCGGTGGCCGCGGCGAGCGCGAGGGCGGTGCGAATCAGCGTCATGGATGGTCTCCTGTCGCGAAGGGGCCGCGCAAGGCGCACGGCCGGGTCGCCGGGCCAACGTCCGGCAAGAGCTCGGGGTTTCCTCGGCGGCCCGCCAACGGCCGACCACGTGGCCGCACCGTGGCGATCACGTGGCGATCACGTGGCGATCAAGTGCGCGTGAGCGTGTAATGTCGTGGGCGGCGGCGGCGAACCCCGAATACGCGCCTCGCCGAGAGAGGCCGTGGGACGAATCGCGCAGCCCGATCGTCCCGGACGACCGAGACCAACCGGAGGGACCACCGCATGACCCCGAAGACCAAGCTCGCCCTGGCCGGCACCGTCGCCGCCGCGCTGTCGCTCGCCGCCGCACCGTCCTTCGCCCAGTCCGGCGACATGGAGAAGTGCTTCGGCGTGGCGCTCGCCGGCGAGAACGATTGTGCCGCCGGCCCCGGCACGACCTGTGCCGGCACCTCGACCGTCGACTACCAGGGCAACGCCTGGTCGCTCGTCCCCGCCGGCACCTGCGAGGACATCGAGACGCCGCTCGGTATGGGCTCTCTCAGCGAGATCGACCGCCCGGCCTGATCGCCGCCGGGCTCGACCCGGCCGGGGATGTTCCTCCGGCCGGGTCGCACGCGCCGGCCCCGGCGTTCCGGACGACGAGGTTCCAGAAGACGAGGTCACGCCATGACGCGCCTGCCGCCGGATGCCGGCATCGGCTTCAAGGCCCTGCATTTCGAGGCGATCCTGGAGGAGGCGCCCGCGCTCGGATTCCTCGAGGTCCACGCGGAGAACTACATGGGTGCGGGCGGGCCGGCGCATGCGCGGCTCGCACGCCTGCGGGCGGACTATGCCCTCTCGGTCCACGGCGTCGGCCTCTCCATCGGCGGCGCCGGCCCGCTCGACGAGGCGCATCTCGCCCGCGTCAAGGCCGTGTGCGACCGCTACGACCCCGAGAGCTTTTCCGAGCACCTCGCCTGGTCGACCCACGACGGCGCCTACCTGAACGATCTCCTGCCCCTGCCCTACACCGACGAGACCCTTCGCACGGTCTGCGATCACGTCGACCGCGTGCAGGAGCGGCTCGGGCGGCGGATGCTGCTCGAGAACCCCTCGACCTACCTCACCTTCGAGGCCTCGACCCTCGAGGAGACGACCTTCCTCGCCGAGATCGCCCGGCGCACCGGCTGCGGCCTGCTGCTCGACGTCAACAACGTCTTCGTCTCGGCGACGAACCACGGGACCTCGCCGCAGGCCTACCTCGACGCCTTCCCGCTCGACGCCGTCGGCGAGATCCATCTCGGCGGCCATGCGAGCGAGGAGATCGACGGTGCGCCCTTCCTGATCGACGCCCACGGCACGCCGGTCGCCGACCCGGTCTGGGCGCTGTTCGAGGCGGTGATCGCCCGCACCGGCCCGCTGCCGACGCTGGTCGAATGGGACAACGATGTCCCAGACTTCCCCGTGCTCTACGCCGAGGCGGCCCGGGCCCGCGGGGTCCTGCGCCGCCACGCCGGCGCGGCGCGCATCGAGGCTCCAGCGAACGAGCGCATCCATGCCGGCGCACGATGAGCTTCCCGGCGCCCTGACGCCCACCGCGCGCTTCGCCGGCGAGACCCGCGCGGCGGTGCTCGCCGGTGCGGCGGTGCCGGCCGGGCTGACGGCCCGCGACCCCGCGCAGGTGGCGCGGCGCTTCGCCGTCTATCGCAACAACGTCACCGCGAGCCTCGTCGAGGCGCTGGTGACGCGCTTTCCCGTGGTGCAGCGCCTCGTCGGCGAAGCGTTCTTCCGGGCGGCCGCGCGAACCTTCGTGGCGCAGAGCCCGCCGCGCTCGCCGGTCCTGACCTTCTACGGCGACGCCTTCGCCGACTTCCTCGCCGGATTTCCGCCGGCTGCGGCCCTGCCCTACCTCGCCGACGTCGCCCGGCTCGAGGCGGCGCGCACCCACGCCTACCATGCCGCAGACGCGGCGCCGCTCGCGGCGGGAGCGCTCGCCGCCGTGACCGAGCGCGATCCCGCGCTGTGGGGCCTCGCACCGCATCCGGCGCTGCGCATCGTCGCCTCGGCGCACCCGATCGTCGCGATCTGGGCGATGAACCAGCCCGGCGCGACGCCCGGCCCCCTCGCCTCCCGCGCCCCCGGGACGGCGCTCGTCGCGCGCCCGCGCCTTGAGGTCCGCGTCGCGGCGGCGGAGGCCGGCGAGGCCGCGTTCCTCGCCGCCTGCGCCCGCGGGGCGAGCTACGCCGGCGCCGTCGCGTCGGCGCTCGGGGGGGGCGCCTCCTTCGACCCCGGCCGGGCGCTCGCCCGCATCCTCACGCTCGGCCTCGCGGCCGGCATCACCGCACCCGAGATCGAGACCGGAGAGCCCGCATGACCGCGTCCTCGCGACCCGCCGCCCCGCCCACGAGCGCGAAGACCACCGGACTCGCGAGCCTCGTCGCCCGCGCGATCGGGGCGATGGAGCGCCTGCCCTGGTCGGTACCGGCGCTGGCGCTGCGGATCTTCCCCGCGGCGGTGTTCTGGCAGTCCGGCCGCACGAAGGTGGACGGGTTCGGGCTGGCGGACTCGACCTTCTTCCTGTTCGAGCACGAATACGCGCTGCCGCTGATCGATTCGCGGCTCGCCGCCTATCTCGCCACGGCCGCGGAGCACGTCTTCCCGGTCCTGCTCGTGGTCGGCCTCGCCACCCGCTTCTCGGCGCTGGCGCTGCTCGTGATGACGCTGACGATCCAGATCTTCGTCTACCCGAACGCCTGGGTCACCCACGGGCTCTGGGCGGCCTGCTTCCTGGCGCTGATCGCCAAGGGGCCGGGCGCGGTCTCGCTCGATCGGCTGATCGCCGGGCGAACCCGAGCCTGAGCCCGGCGGCCCGCCGGCGCGATCCCCCTCAGCCCTGACGGGCGGGGGTGCGCACGGTGAGGCCGTCGAGATCGTCTCGTACGCGGATCTGGCAGGAGAGGCGCGAGCTCGGCTTCACGTCGAAGGCGAAGTCGAGCATGTCCTCCTCCATCGGCTCCGGGTCGCCGACCTTCTCGCGCCAGGCGTCCTCGACGTAGACGTGGCAGGTGGCGCAGGCGCAGGCGCCGCCGCACTCCGCCTCGATCCCCGGCACGCCGTTGCGCACAGCCGCCTCCATCACGGTGGAGCCGCTCTCGGCCTCGACCGTGCGGGCCTCGCCCTTGTCGTCGATGAAGGTGATCTTGGCCATGGGGTCTCCCAGGAGATGATGCGGGCAGGCGGTGGCGGGCGCGCGGCGCTTCGCCGGGGGAAGTGTGCGCTGCGGCGCGTGCTGTCAAGCGTGAGCGTATCGCCTCAGCCGGCCTGGCCGTCCATATCCGCAACGGCCGCGGCGATCGCGGCGCGAGTCAGCGCGACCGCCTCGGCCAGGTGCGCGCGCTGGGGCGCGATCTCCCGCCCGGCGCGCAGAGCGTGCTCGCACGCCTCGGCGCAGGCCGCCACCCGCAGCGCGCCGACACCGAGGGCGGAGCCCTTGAGCGTGTGCGCCGCGTCGATGCACGCACCGGCGTCGCCGGCGCCGCCGATCAGCGGCGGCAGCCGGTCGAGCTGGCCCTCGAACAGGCCGAGCACCTCGCACGCGAGATCGCCGTCGCCGAAGGTCTGCGCATCGAGATGCGCGCGGTCGAGGAGAGGCGCGTCCACAGACATCGCGAGGTCCCTGAGAGCGTTGTGCCCGAAGCGTTTCAAGGGCCGGTAACCATAGCGTTAACGAAAACCTAAAATCGCCCGGATGGCCGGGTTTCCTCGCGGCTCGCGGCTGTCTACAGTCGCCCGCAAGATCGCGGTAGTGCGTCGACGGCCAGGAGGCGGGCCGGCCGGCGCACGGGGAGAGGCCGGGCGCCGACGACGCGCCCGCTATCCGCCGCGGAGTTGCGTTACCGAGGCGGCGAGATGGCCACTGAAAAGAAGATCCAGGATCCGACGAAAGCGGCGCTGTCGGCGATCGAGCAGGCGCTGAACCTGGATTCGCCGGGCGGCGACGCAGCGTCGTCCGCGCGTGATCCCGCGCGTGATCCCGCGCGCGAGCACGCGGGCGAGGCCGCCGCCGACGGCGAGGCCATCGCCGATCGCGCCCCCTCCCCCGACGAGGCGCGGATCGCCGAGGTGCGGGCCAGCTTCGCCGAGGAGCTGCGTCTGCCCGAGGTCCGCGAGGACGAGCTGATGCGCACCTTCGGCTCCGCACGGGCCGCGCACGAGCCCGGCAGCACCGCCGTCGCCGAGCCGTCCTCGACGCCCGCCGAGGCCGTCGCCTTCGGGCCCGACACGTCCCGCGTCGCCAACGACGACCGCGCCCATGTCGGCGCGCTGATGCAGGCACTCCAGGCGAGGCCCTCCCGCAAGCCCTACGCCTGGGCGGCCGCCGCCTCGCTCGCCTGGGTCGCCGGCCTCGTCGCCGTCGCCGCGGCCGAGACCGGCCTCGACACTCTGCTCGGCCCCTGGACGCCGGGCGAGGCCGCTGTGGCGCTCGTGCTCGTGCTCGCGCCGGTCACCTTCCTCTTCACCGCCGCCATCCTGACGGTCCGATCGCAGGAGATGAAGCTCGTCGCCCGCTCCATCCGCGAGGTGGCGATGCGGCTCGGCCAGCCGGAGACCTTCTCCACCGACGCGGTGCAGACCGTCTCGCAGGCCGTGCGCCGCGAGGTCGCCGCCGTCGGCGACGGCATCGAGCGCGCCCTCGCCCGCGCGGGCGAGCTGGAGACGCTGGTGCGCTCCGAGATCGCGACGCTCGAGCGGGCCTATTCCGACAACGAGATCCGCATCCGCGCGCTGGTCGACGAGCTCGTCGCCCAGCGCGAGTCGATCGTCGGCAACGCCGAGCGCGTGCGCGGCGCCATCGCCGGCTCGCACCAGGCCTTCTCCGCCGATCTGGAGAGCGCGAGCGCGCGCATCGTCGAGGCGATCGGCGCCACGGGTGAGCGCGTCTCCGGCTCCCTCGACGCCCAGGGCGCCTCGATCACGATCGCGCTCGGCCGCGCCGGCGAGCGGGTCGTGGAGGACATCGGGCTGCGCGGCGAGGAGCTGGTCGTCCGCCTCGCGGGCGCGGCCGACGAGATCAAGGCCGGCGTCGCCGCGACGGGCGACGATCTCACCCGGGCGCTGGACGAGCGCGCCCGCGCACTGACCGCGGGCGTCGGCGAGAGCGCCGACGCCGTCACCCGCAGCCTCTCGGTGACCGGCGAGACCGTCGTCGCCTCCCTGACCACGCAGGGCGAGGAGATGCGCGCGGCCTTCGAGCGGACCGCGCAGGCGCTCGAGCAGAGCTTCGTCGCCCGCGGCGAGGAGCTCGACGCCCGCCTCGCCAGGACCGGGGAGATCGTCTCCGGCGACATCGCCGCGCGCGGCGACGAGATCGGCGCGCGGCTCGAGAGCGCCGGCGCCGGCATCGCCGCGAGCGGCGACGCCGCCCGCGGGCGCATCGAGGACGCGGCGAGCGATCTCGTCGCCTCCCTGTCCGAGCGCGGCGACGCGCTGGCGGGCCGGCTCGAGACGACGTCCGAGCGCCTCGAGACCTCGATCTCCGAGAACGGACGGGCACTCGAGGAGCGCCTCTCCGCGACCGGCGATCGCCTCGCCGGGCTCATCGACGAGCGCGCAGGCGCGGCGACGAGCGCCATCGAGCGCGCGGCCGACGATGTCGCCGGCACGCTGGCGAGCCGCACGGACGCCTTCCGCACGGCCTTCGACGAGGCGGCGGCCGCGCTCTCCGCCGCGCTCGGCGGCCACCAGGAGGCCTTCGGTCGCAGCGTCGCCGAGCACGAGGAGGCTCTCGCGCGCGCCCTCGAGGAGGGCGCGAGCCGCACCCGCCAGGATCTGGCCGATACCGGCCGCGACGTCGTGCGCGCCATCACCACCCAGGGCCTGCGCATCAACGAGGCCCTGCAGAAGACCGGCGACGGGCTCAACGAGACGGTCGGCGCCCGCGGCGGCGAGCTCGACGCGCTGCTGGCGCAGCGCCTCGCCGGCTTCGAGACGGTGATCGTCGAGCGCGGCGGATCGCTGGCCGAGCGGCTGGGCAACGCCGCGCAGGAGATCGACGGCTCGATCTCCGACAAGCTGACACGGCTGGAGGCGACCATCGTCGAGCGCGGCGGCGACCTGGCGGAGCGCTTCGGCCGCGACGTCGAGACCTTCGCGAGCGTCGTCGTCGACCGCTTCGGGGAGATCGACCGCGTCATCAACGTCCAGGGCGCGGCGCTGGCCGAGACCCTGGCGCAGAGCACCCGCGCGGCGACCGAGACGATCGAGCAGCAGCTCTCGGCGCTCGAGGCCCGCTCCGAGACGCGCGCGCTCGAGATCACCGCGACCTTCGACGAGCTCGTCGGCAAGGTCGACCAGAGCCTCGGCGCGCGCTCCAGCGCGCTGAACGAGGCGCTCGTGGTGCGCACCGGCGAGATGGCCCGCGTCCTCGCCGAGGGTGGTCGCGAGGTCGCCCGCTCGCTCGAGAGCCGTGCGGCGGAGATCGGCGAGATCGTCGCCGCCCGCTCCGCCGCGCTCTCGGAGACGCTGTCGGGCAAGGCCGCGGAGATCAACGCGGTCCTCGGCGGGCGCGCCGAGGAGATCGCGCAGACGCTCGACAGCCGCGTCAGCGAGCTCGAGACCCGCGTCGTCGGCCGGCTCGAGGCCGTCGCCCACACGCTCGACGAGCGCGGACGCGCGGTCGACGAGCGCCTGGAGGCCCGCGCCGAGTCGCTGGCGGCGCTCTACGACGCGAGCGGCAGGGCCATCGACGAGACGTTGGCCGTCCGCGCCGGCGAGCTGGCGAGCCTGTTCGACGCCCGCGCCCGCGAGGTGGCCGACACGCTCGACGCCCGCACCGACGGCCTCGCACGGGTGTTCGACGAGAAGGGCGCGATGATCGCGCAGACGCTCGAGGCCCGGGGCCAGGAGGCCGCCGCGGCGCTCGACTCCCGGACCCGCGAGGTCGCCGCGTCGCTCGGCAACCGCATGGGCGAGATCGCCTCGCTCCTGTCCGACTCCAGCCGCTCCCTCGCCGCCGTCATCGACGAGCGCGGCGAGGCGGTCGTCGGCGCGCTCAGCGCCCGCATGGGCGAGATCCGCGCCCTCTTCGACGATCGCACCGGCGCCTTCGCCACGCTCCTCGACGAGCGCGGCGGCCACGTGATCGAGACGCTCGGCACCCGCATCGACGAGGTCACCGCCCTCCTCGACGATCGCACCGGCACCCTCGCCGGCCTGCTCGACGACCGCACGGCCACCTTCGCCGGCCTCGTCGACGAGCGCGGCCAGGGGCTCGTCGATGCGCTCGGCGCCAAGCTCGGCGAGACGGCGACGCTGTTCGACGCCCGGTCCAAGCTGTTCGCGAGCCTGCTCGACGAGCGCGGCGAGCGGCTGGTCGCGACGCTCGGCGCCCGTATCGGCGAGATCGAGGAGCTTCTCGCCTCGGGCGGCGAGCGGCTCGGCGCCGGCCTCGACCAGCGCGGCGAGTCCCTCCTCGGCAGCCTGGAGGACCGGATCGGCCGGGTCGAGACGCTGTTCGACGAGCGCGGCACCCGCCTCGCCGAGGCGCTCGATCGCAGCGGCGACGCCCTCGTGGGCGGTCTCGAGAGCCGCATCGACCGCATGGGCACGCTCTTCGACGAGCGCGGGGCGGCACTCGGCGTCTCGCTGGCCAAGACCGGCGAGGCGCTCGTCGGCGGGCTCGAGGCGCGGATCGGGCGCGTCGAGACCCTGTTCCAGGACGGCGAGACCCGGCTCGGCGCGACGCTCGACCAGCGTGGGGACGCGCTCCTCGGCCAGCTCGAGACCAAGGTCGGGCGCGTCTCGGCGCTGTTCGACCGCGGCGGCGCGACCATCGCCGAGATCCTCGACAAGCGCTCGGACGCGATCATCGTCTCCATGGGCGAGAACATCGACCGCATGACCGGGGTGCTCGACGGCCGCGCGGCGAGCCTCGCGCAGTCGCTCGACGAGCGCACCGGCGCCGTCGCCCACCTGATCGAGGAGCGCGGCGACGCGCTGGTCGGCGCGCTCGGGCATCGGCTGGGGGATCTGGAGGGCCTCATCGACGGTCGCGGCGGCGAGCTGGTGGCGGCGCTCGGCGCCCGCGCCGACGCCATCGGGCGCGACGTCGAGGCGCTGTCGGGCCAGCTCGCGCAGTCGCTCGGCGAGCAGAGCCGCACGCTGCTCGACGGCCTGCGCGGCCAGGGCGCTGCGCTGGAGGAGGCGTGGAGCCAGTCGAACCAGGCCCTGCGCGCGACTCTCGACGAGGGCACCCGCGAGGCCGTCGGGACGCTCGTCTCGACGAACGAGCGCATCCGCACCGAGCTCGGCGGCGTGCTGCTGCGCCTGCACGACGCCAACCGCGCGCTGCGGGACGTCGCCGGGGCGACCGCAGGCAGCCTGGGCGAGGTCGAGCAGGCGCTCGGCGGGCGCGCCCAGGAGATCGCGCGCCTCATCGACGACGTCGCCGGCCAGACCCGCGACGCCGCCGAGCGCGTCGAGCAGCAGGTCGCGGCGCTGAGCGCCGTCTCCGGCGGCGCCATCCGCGAGGCGGGCGAGCTCGCCGTGCTGCTCGACGAGCGCGGCCGCAGCGTCTCCGAGTCCACCCGCGACCAGCTCGCCGCCCTCACCGACGCGACGAACGCCCTGGAGCGGCTGGAGAGCCGTCTCGACGGCACGCTCGGCGATCGCTCGCAGACGCTGGAGGCGCTCCTCGGCCGGATCGAGCAGCGCTCCGACGAGATCGAGCGGGCGACGCGCGCCTTCTCCGGGCTGATCGAGAACTCCCTGGCCCAGGCGGAAACCCGCGCACGGGACATCGGCGGCGTCCTGGCGGCCACGGCGGAGAGCACGGCCCGGGCGATCGACGGCGAGTTCGAGAAGATCCGCGCCACCACCGGAGACGAACGCAACCGCACTGCGCTCGCCATCCGCGACGCCTATTCCGAGGTCGCGGCGGACATGAACGCCGCGCTTGAAGGGGCGGCCACGCGCTTCCGCGACGCGGCCGACGAGCTGCGCGGCATGACGGCGCGCATTCAGGAGGAGCTCGAGAGCACTCGGGCCGAGCTGCGCCGCGGCGTGCTGGAACTGCCCAAGGAGACGGAGGAGAACGCCGCCGCCATGCGCCGCGTCGTTTCCGACCAGATCAAGGCCTTGAGCGAGCTCGCCTCCCTCGTCAGCCGCTCGAACAAGGCGGTGGACACGATCTCGGCCGAGGCGGCGCAGGTCTCCGTCCGGGCCGTCGCCGGCGCAGCCGGCGGGGCCGTCAGCGCGGCGCAGGCGCCCTACCAGACGGCCGCCGTGAGCGCGCCGGCGGCGGGCCCAGCTCCGGCTCGGCCGGCCGAGCCCTTCGCCGCCGCGCCCGGCCTGCGCGGCGCCGCCGGCCCGACCGGCAGCGCCAACGGGAACGGCAACGGGAACGGTGGCGCGCGCGGCGGCGAGAAGATGTCGCTGCGGCGCGACGAGCCCGCCCCGCGCGAGAGCGGCCGGGCCGGCTGGCTCTCGGACCTGCTGGTGCGCGCCTCGGAAGACGAGGCCCCCGCCGCGTCGACCGCCCGCGCGACCGAGCGGCCGCCGGCTCCCCAGGCCCGGCCCGAGCCGCGGCAGGAAGCGCGTCCCGAGGCGCGCCCCGAGCCCGCCGCTCCACGCGCCCGCAGCGGCAACGCACTGGAGAGCCTCAACTCGATCTCCGTCGACATCGCACGGATGATCGTCCACGAGGCGGCGGTCGACTTCTGGAACCGCTACGAGCCGGGCGTGATGGCCGAGTTCGAGGCGCGGCTCTACACCCAGCAGGGTCGCCAGACCTTCGAGGAGATCCGGCGCAAGTACCGGCGCGATACGGAATTCCGTCAGACGGTCGATCGTTACGTCGAGGAGTTCGAGCGGCTTCTCACCGAGGTCGCCCGCGACGATCGGGACCAGGTGCTGACCCGCACCTACCTGACCTCCGAGACCGGCAAGGTCTACACCATGCTCGCGCACGCGAGCGGCCGCCTGGCGTGACGGGGGAGCGGGAATGACCGACGCGAAACCCTGGGATCCCGCCGACGTCGAGCGGCTCCAAGCGGCGATGCCCGCCTGGTGCGCCGAGCTCCAGGGCCGGATCATCGCCGCCTTCGAGGCGATCGAGGACGAGGCGACGGGGCCCTACGACCCGGAGGCGCCGGCCGAGCCCGGGCGCTTCGAGCGAACGCCATGGTCGCGCAAGGACCACACCGGTGCCGATGGCGGTGGCGGCACCATGGCGATGATGCGCGGGCGCGTGTTCGAGAAGGTGGGCGTCCACGTCTCGACCGTGCACGGCGAGTTCGCCCCCGAGTTCCGCGGCCAGATCCCCGGCTCGGACGCCGATCCGCGCTTCTGGGCGGCGGGCATCTCGCTCATCGCCCATCCCTGGAATCCGCATGCGCCGACCGTGCACATGAACACGCGCTTCGTGAAGACCACGAAGCCCTGGTTCGGCGGCGGGGCCGACCTCACGCCGGTGCTCGAGCGCCGGCGCACGCAGGACGACCCCGACAGCGTCGCCTTCCACGCCGCCATGCGCGGCGCCTGCGAGGCCCATGCCGACATCGCCGACTACGACCGCTACAAGGCCTGGTGCGACGAGTATTTCTGGCTCAAGCACCGCAACGAGCCGCGGGGCATCGGCGGCATCTTCTACGACTATCATTGGTCGGGCGACCCGGACCGCGACCTCGCCTTCACCAAGGGCGTCGGCCTCGCCTTCCTGGAGATCTATCCGAAGATCCTGCGCGCCGCCATGGCGACGCCCTGGACGGAAGCCGACCGCCACGAGCAGCAGATCCGCCGCGGGCGCTACGTCGAGTACAACCGGCTCTACGATCCCGGCCCCCACCTCGGCCTGCAGACGGGCGGCAGCGTCCCCCCCGCCCTCCGCCCACTTCCCCCCCCGCGCCC
>JBNPEA010000039.1:0-11718 GCA_051117315.1 Salinarimonas sp.
CCCCCGCCAGGGCTGGGCGGGCATGAACCTCCTGGCCGGGTCGAGCATCGGGAACTTGCGGTGCTCGTCCAGGGAGCGGGACAGGCCGCCTTCATTGGCGGTTACGGGTAGCGCGCCAGCCATGTCTTCTCCTCCTTCGGCCCCCGCGACGGGCGGGCCCTACGCGGCCTCCTCAGGACGACCGCGCCGTCACGGGAATATAAGACGCGGCTCGTTCGTTTTGAAGGTCGGGACGAGCCCGACTCCTGAGACGGTAACGCGTGTGTGAAGAAAGGTTCGTCGGCGCAGGGCGATTCGTACGGCGGCGCGCCGTCGCCGCCCCCCCGCCGGGCGCGAGACCGCGCCCCGCGGGATACCCGAAACGGCGCGAATCAGCCCGCGATGTACTCCTTGAGCATGCGCGCCTCCGCCTCGATCGCGGCGACGCGGCGCTTCACCACGTCCCCGATCGAGACGATGCCGACGAGCCGCCCGTCCTCGATGACGGGCACGTGCCGGAACTTGCCCTGCGTCATCGTCTGCATCAGGTCGTCGATCGCCACCTCCCGGGCGCAGGTGACGACCTCGCGGGTCATGTAGCTGTCCACCCGCGCGTCGAGCGCGGCCGCGCCCTCCCGCGCCACGGCGCGGACGATGTCGCGCTCGGACAGGATGCCGTCCACGTGCCCGCCGTCGGCGCTGACGACGACCGCACCGATGCGCCGTTCCGCGAGCAGATGCGCCGCTTCCGCGAGGCTGCACTCGGGCGCGAGCGTCACGACCACATCGCCCTTCTCGGCGAGAACCTGCCTGACCGTCATGGTTTCCTCCACGAGCCACATGTCGCCCGGCTCGGCTCTTCGAAGGCCGGTTGCCTCGGCGACGGCACGGCAGGATGGAAGACGAAGACGGCTTTTTCAAGCGGTGCCGCGCGGCTGGCGTGGGGTTCCTCAAGCGGAGCCGCGCGGATCGCGCGGCAAGGGGTCGAACAGCGGGAACAGGAACAGCCCCGCCAGGAAGCCGCCGACATGCGCCTCCCAGGCGATCCCGCCGTCCGCGGCGAGGCCGAGCGGCACCGCGGCGACGCCGAAAACGAGGTTGATCGCGAACCACACGCCGATGAACAGCATCGCCGTGCGGTTGCGCAGCATCTCGCGCAGGCCGAGCCGCGGCGCGAGGTGCGGCGGCCGGTAGCCGAAGCCGCGCGGCGTGAAGGCGAAGCGCGCCGCCGCCGCCATCATGCCCGAGACGATCGCCGAGGCGCCGATCATCGGCGTGACGTCGTAGGCGTGGGTCGCCCAGTGCATCAGCGCGCCCGCGATCGCCGTCAGCGCCGCGAGCCAGAGGAAGCGCTCGGGCCCGAGCCGGCGCGCGATCGGCGTCCCGAAGGCGGCGAGCCAGACGGCGTTGAGCCCCACATGCAGCCACGACCCGTGCAGGAAGGCATAGGTGAGCGGCGTCCAGAAGGCGCCCGAGCCCTCCTGCAGCACGAAGCGGGCGAAGCCGAGATCGCGGCGCGCGTCGAGCGCGTCCCCCGCGAGCGCCCGGCGCGCGATCTCGCCGGCGGTGTCCGCATCGAGCCAGGCCGTCCACAGCGCCGGCACGAAGCCGAAGTCGATCATCAGCCCGAAGCGGCTCTCGAGCCCAACGAGCCCGAGAAGCCCGTGGATCGCGAACAGGAGCCCGATCGAGGTGAGGACCACGGTGGGCAGGTTGAAGGCCGGCTCGCGCGGGGGCTTGCTCGGCGGCTCGCCCGGCGGGGGCGGGGTCTCGATGCGGTCCGGCTGCATGCTCTCTCCGGGACGGGGCGTCTCTCCCTGGGGCGAAGACGCCCGCGACGCAAGGGTGATCGCTCATGCGATCTCGAGCGCGATCGCGCGCCCGGTCAGCTCTGTGCCAGCACCTCGATGTCGCGGTCGAGCCCGCTCTCGACGCGGAACTCGCGGGTGAAGACCCGCCCCTCATGGCGGGCGATGAGGACGTAGTCCCCCTCCGCCAGCACCACGGAGGGGAAGGCGCCGATCGCCTCGCGCACCACGTCGCCGCCCGGCGTCAGCACCGAGAAGGCGGTGCCGGCGAAGGCCTCGCCGCCTTCGTCCGCCACGAGCTTCAGCGTCACGCGGGCAGCGCGGTGGTTCAGCGTCGCCACCGTCACCTGGCCGGCGGCGACGGAGAGGTCGGCGCGCATGGAGGCGTTGGCGTCGCCGTAGGTCGAGACGACGTGGTACTCCCCCTCGGGCAGCCGCACCAGGTCGGAGGGCCGCGCCTCCGCGACGACGAGCCGCCCCTCGGCGTCGTCGCCGATCGGCAGGTAGACGGCGTAGGTCAGGTCGTTGCCGGGGATCGGCCGGTCGCCGACGACGCCGCGCACCTGCAGCCCGCCGGCGCTGACGACCAGGCGCTCGACCACGTCACCCCAGTGCATCGTCACCTGCCGCGTGGCGGAGGCGAAGCCCCAGGAGACGTGCACCATGTAGTTCGCCGGCGGCAGCGAGATCCGCGGCGTCGCCGCCTCCTCGCGCGCCACCATCACCGGCGCCCCCTCGCGCAGCTCGAAGACCCGCCAGACCAGCCCCTCGAGGATGGGGGCGCCGGTCTCGGCGTGGTAGGCCGACAGCCTCAGCTCGCCCGATTGCGGCAGGACGGGAAGGGCGTCGATCCCTTCCGACGCGGCGCCCTGCGCCCGGGCCGGGCCGAGCGCGAGCAGGACGCCGACGCCGGCGGCCAGGAGGGCATGGAGGAGAACGGGGAGGAGGGCGCGCAGCGGGGGCATGGGGCTCGGAGCGAGGGAACTGGACAAGGGAACGGGGCAGGAGGACTGGCAAGGGAACCTATGCACGCACGCGGCTCGCGCCCGTGCCCGGGAAGGCTTATACCGTTCGGCATCGATTGTGGACAGACGATGGACGCGATGACCTCTCACGACACCGCCCTCGCCGACGCGCTGCGCGTCCGCCGTTCCAGCCCCGCGAAGCAGCTCGCCGATCCCGGTCCCGATGCCGCGACCCTCGACGATATGCTGCGCATCGCCGCGCGGGTGCCCGACCACGGCAAGCTCGTGCCCTGGCGCTTCGTGGTCGTCGATCGCGCCGCCGGCGCGCGGATCGGCGAGACGATCGAGGCGGCCTTCGCGGCGGACAGGCCCGAGGCGAGCCCGGAGGAGCGTGCCGTCGAGCGCGGCCGCCTGACGCGCGCGCCCGTCGCCGTGGCGGTCGTCTCCCGCGCGGCGCCGCACCCGAAGATCCCGGAATGGGAGCAGATCCTCTCCGCCGGCGCCGCCTGCCAGAACCTGCTGCTCGCGGCGCAGGCGCACGGCTTCGGGGCGAGCTGGATCACGGAATGGATCGCCTACGACAGGCGCGTGCTCGTGGCGCTCGGGCTCTCCCCGACCGAGCGCGTCGCCGGCATCGTCCACATCGGCACCGCCGCCACGCGGATGCCCGATCGGCCGAGGCCCGACCTCGCCGACGTCGTCACGCGGCTTTAGGGGGCGCGCCATGTTCTACGAGACCGCCGCCGGCCACCCGTTGCCGCACGACCCGTTCAAGGCCATCGTCGCCCCGCGCCCGATCGGCTGGATCAGCGCGGTGGACGGGCAGGGGCGCGTCAACCTCGCGCCCTATTCCTTCTTCAACGCGGTCTCGGATCGCCCCCACATGGTCGCCTTCTCCTCGGACGGGGAGAAGGACGCGGTGAGCTTCGCCCGCGAGACCGGCGAGTTCGTCTGCTCGCTCGCCACCTGGGACCTGCGCGAGGCGATGAACGCCACCTCCGCTCCGCTGCCGCGGGGCGAGAGCGAGTTCGCCCACGCCGGCCTCACGCCGGCTCCCTCGCGGCTGGTCGCGCCCCCGCGGGTGGCGGAGAGTCCCGTCGCGCTCGAATGCAAGCTGCTGCAGGTGGTGCCGCTCGTCGCGCTCGACGGCACGACGCGCTACCACATGGCGATCGGGCAGGTGGTGGGCGTGCACATCGACGAGCGCTACCTGGTCGACGGACTGCTCGACACCGCCGCCATGAAGCCGATCGCGCGCGCGGGCTACCGCGACTACTTCGTCGCGACGGGAGAGACCCGGTTCTCCCTCACCCGCCCGCCCGGCGGGTGAGGGGGACCGGTGGTCGAGGGCGGATCGCGCCGCTCCGGCGCCTGCGGGCGAAGCCGCGGGTGCCGCGAACGGAACCCGCGCGTCTCTCCATTCCAGGAACGCGTTCCTAACCGTTCCCATCGATTTGGAACGATCGCCGCGACGCCCCTAAACGGAGATTAGGCATTAGAGCCTAGATCGGGGGCATGACGAGCGAACTCCCCACCACAAGGCGCGTGCTCCTCGCCGATGCAGAGGCGATGGCGATCGCGGCGATGCGCGAGACGCTGGCACGCACGTATCCCGACGCGGCGGTCGACGTGGCGCGCAGCGGGGCGGAGCTGTTCGACCGCCTGCAACGGAAGGTCTACGACGTCGTCGTTCTCGACACGATCCTCGAGAACGTCGATCCGTGGAAGCTGCTTCGGGTCCTCGAGGTCGCGCGCGCCCGTCGGCCGATCCGGCTCATCCTCCTGATGGACCGGCTCGCGCCGGCCTGGTGCGGCATCGGGCGGGCGACCCACGCCTACGAGATCCTGGTCAAGCCGCTGAGGCGGCCGGTGCTCGAGCAGACCTTCGCCGGCTGCTTCGCCGCCCTGTCTCCCCGGTCCGTCCTCGTTGCCGACGCGTCGCCGCGCGCCCGCGGCCTGGTCAAGCGGATCCTCGGTGAGAGCCAGTTCGCGCTGGAGGTCACCGAGGTCGAGAGCGGCCGCGGCGTGCTGCGCCAGCTGCGCCGGCGCGCCTTCGACCTGGCCCTCGTCGATTTCGGCCTGGAGGACATGCCGGCTCTGGAGGTCGCGACCCGTGTCGTCGCGAGGGGCGAGGCGACCGCCGGCGTGCTGATGATGGGCACCGGCCGCGAGCACTGCCGCGGCCTCTCGATCTTCGGGATCGGCGGCTTCCTGGAGAAGCCGTTCTGCCCCGCGATCCTCGACGATCGGCTGCATCAGATGCTCGGGCTGTGGCGACCCTACCTGCTCAAGGGCCTGCAGCCCGCGCCGCGCTGAGCGCGCCCCCGGGAGAGACGATCGGCCATGCACGCCCTCTACGAGCTGGTGCGGGAGCTGGAG
Source organism: Salinarimonas sp. (assembly GCA_051117315.1). Lineage (GTDB taxonomy): Bacteria > Pseudomonadota > Alphaproteobacteria > Rhizobiales > Beijerinckiaceae > Salinarimonas. Next base: position 5,132 of record JBNPEA010000039.1, read on the forward strand.
CGAGGCTCCGACGCGGGGAGCATGGACCGCGACGAGGTCCTGGACCGCTTCACCAGGCTCTTCGCCGCCCGCGAGCGCCGCCTGCTGGACCCGGAGCTGGCGCTGTTCGATCGGGTCTTCGTGCAGCTCGCTGAGGAGGCGGGCGCCGAGGCGCGCGTCGCGCTGGCGACGACACTGGCGGAAAGCGGGCGCGCGCCCGCGGCCATCCTGGATCGGCTCGTCCAGGACCGGGACCCCGCCGTCGCCGTGCCGGTCCTGGAGAGGGCGATCGACGTCCATGTGCAGACCCTGGTCACGCTCGCGCGCACCTATCCCGAGCGGCATCAGCTCGCCATCGCCCGCCGCGCGGCGATCGAGGCGCCCGTGTCGCGCGCCTTGGCGGAGTCGGGGACGGACGCGGTCCTGCGGACGCTCGCCAGCAACTCCGGAGCGCGGATCGACGACGAGAGCTTCGCTCTGCTCGCCGCGCGGGCGCGCAAGGACAGCACGCTCATCGGCGCGCTGTGCGTGCGGAGCGACACGCCCGATCGGCACCACGCGGATCTCCTGGCGATGGACTTCGCGGCGATCTGCGAGGCGTTCGATCGGGAGTACGGCGCGCTGGAGCTCCTGGGAGTCGACATCGTGCCGATCGTCGTCTCCGCCATGGTCGACGAGAGCCGCGGGGTCTTCGCCGCGAGCGCGCTGACGGCCTCGATCGCCTACGTGACCTGGCGTATCGACTGCGGCGCCTTCCAGCTTCGGCACATCGACCGCTGGCTGGAGCGGCGGCAGATCGAGGACGTCGTCGCAGCCCTGGCGCTCCTCAGCGGCATCCCGGCGGAGTTCGTCCAGAGGCTGTGCTTCGCCGCGTCGCCGATCCCCGCGGCGATGCTGTTCAAGGCGCTCGGCCTGCCCTTCACCACGCTGAAGGCCTTCCTGCACCACCACGATCCCGACCTGCTGGGGATCGACGAGCAGGTCGAGGTCTACGACGTGTTCGACACGATCAGCGCCGACGTCGCCGTCGGCATCGTCCGTCACGCGGCCTTGTGCGTCCGGATCGACATCGAGCTTTGAGCGGCTGCCCCGTGTGCCGGCGAGGGCGATCCGCTCCGCGGTCCGTCCCCGCCCCCGCGGCGGCGGGACTCGCCCCCGCGGGGCGGGAGGTCAGGCCAGCGAGCGCGTCTCCCCCGCGAGGGCGGCCTGCGCCGCCGCGAGACGGGCGATGGGCACGCGGTACGGCGAGCAGGAGACGTAGTCGAGGCCGATCCCCTCGCAGAAGCGAATCGAGGCCGGGTCGCCGCCGTGCTCGCCGCAGATGCCGAGCTTGATGTCGGGCCGCGTCGCCCGCCCGCGCTCGGCGGCCATCGCGACGAGCTCGCCCACCCCCTCCTGGTCCAGCGTGACGAAGGGGTCGAACTCGATCAGCCCCTTCTGCACGTAGGGCCCGAGGAACGAGGCCGCGTCGTCGCGGGAGATGCCGAGCGTGGTCTGAGTGAGGTCGTTCGTCCCGAAGGAGAAGAACTCCGCCGCCTCGGCGATCTCGGCGGCGCGCAGCGCCGCGCGGGGCAGCTCGATCATGGTGCCGACCTGGTAGGCGAAGGTCGCGCCGGTCTCCTGCATCACCGCCTTCGCCATGGCGTCGATGCGGCCCTTGACGAGGTCGAGCTCCGGCTTGGTCATCACGAGCGGGACCATCACCTCGGGGGTGACCGGCGCGCCGGTGTCCGTCGCCGCCTTCACCGCCGCCTCGAAGATGGCGCGGGCCTGCATCTCGGCGATCTCGGGATAGGCGACGGCGAGGCGCACGCCGCGGAAGCCGAGCATCGGATTGGCCTCGGAGAGCTCGGCCGCGCGGCGCTTGAGCTTCTCCGGCGAGGCGCCGATCGACTTCGCGACCTCTGCGAGCTCCTCCTCGGTATGCGGCAGGAACTCGTGCAGCGGCGGGTCGAGCAGGCGGATCGTGACGGGCAGGCCCTTCATGATCGTGAACAGCTCGACGAAGTCCGCCCGCTGCATCGGCAGCAGCTTGGCGAGCGCGGCGCGGCGTCCGTCCGCGTCGTCGGCGAGGATCATCTCGCGCACGGCGACGATGCGGTCGCCCTCGAAGAACATGTGCTCGGTGCGGCACAGGCCGATGCCCTCCGCGCCGAAGTTGCGCGCTGTGCGGGCATCGAGGGGCGTCTCGGCGTTGGCGCGCACCCTGAGGCGGCGCACGCCGTCGGCCCAGGTCATCAGCTTGGCGAAGTCGCCGGACAGCTCCGGCTGCAGCATCGCCACCGCGCCGACGAGCACCTGGCCCGCGCCGCCGTCGACGGTGACGATGTCGCCCTCGGTCAGCGTGCGGCCCGCCACCGTGAGCGTCTTCGCCTTGGCGTCGACGCGGATCGAGCCCGCGCCCGAGACGCAGGGCTTGCCCATGCCGCGGGCGACGACCGCCGCGTGCGAGGTCATGCCGCCGCGGGTGGTGAGGATCGCCTCGGCGGCATGCATGCCGTGGATGTCCTCCGGCGAGGTCTCGACGCGCACCAGGATGGACTTGCGCCCGGCCTTCTTGACGGCCTCGGCCGCCTCGGAGGTGAACACGATCTCGCCCGACGCCGCGCCGGGGGAGGCGGGCAGGCCCGAGGCGAGGAGGTCGCGCTCGGCCTTCGGGTCGATCGTGGGATGCAGCAGCTGGTCGAGCGCCTGCGGCTCGACCCGGCCGATCGCCTGCTCCTGGGAGATCACGCCCTCCTCGACGAGGTCGCAGGCGATGCGCAGGGCGGCGCGCGCCGTACGCTTGCCGTTGCGCGTCTGGAGCATCCAGAGCTTGTTCTTCTCGATGGTGAACTCGAGATCCTGCATGTCGCGGTAGTGCGCCTCGAGCCGATCGCAGATCGCGACCAGCTCGGCGTAGGCCTGTGGCATCACCGTCTCCATGGACGGCTTGTCGGCGCCGGACGAGCGGCGCGCCGCCTCGGTGATGTCCTGGGGCGTGCGGATGCCGGCGACCACGTCCTCGCCCTGGGCGTTGACCAGGAACTCGCCGTAGAGGCGCTTCTCGCCCGTGGAGGGGTTACGGGTGAAGGCGACGCCGGTGGCCGACGTGTCGCCCATGTTGCCGAACACCATCGCCTGCACGTTCACCGCGGTGCCCCAGCTCGCCGGGATGGCGTGGAGCTCGCGGTACTTCCTCGCGCGCGGGTTCATCCAGGAGCCGAACACGGCGCCGACCGCGCCCCAGAGCTGGTCCTTGGCGTCCTGCGGGAAGGGCGCGCCGAGCTTCTCCTGGACGATGGCCTTGTAGCGCTCGATCAGGCCCTTCCAGTCGTCGGCGGTGAGCTCGGTGTCGAGCTCGTAGCCCTTGCGCTCCTTGTAGCTCTCCAGCGCGTCCTCGAAGTCGTGATGCTCGAGGCCGAGCACGACGTTGGCGTACATGGTGATGAAGCGGCGGTAGCTGTCGTAGGCGAAGCGGGCGTCACCCGCGTCCTCGGCCAGCGCATCGACGGTGGCGTCGTTCAGCCCGAGGTTGAGGACGGTGTCCATCATGCCCGGCATCGAGGCGCGGGCGCCGGAGCGTACCGAGACGAGGAGCGGGCTCTTCGCGTCGCCGAAGCCGCGGCCGGTGATGCGGCCGACCTCGGCGAGCGCCGTGTTCACGGCCTCCTCGAGCTCGGGGGGATAGGTCTGGTCGTGATCGTAGAAATAGGTGCACACGCCGGTCGTGATGGTGAAGCCCGGGGGAACCGGCAGGCCCAGATTGGACATCTCGGCGAGGTTCGCGCCCTTGCCGCCGAGCAGGTCGCGCATCGCAGCCTCGCCCTCGGCCTTGCCGTCGCCGAAGGTGTAGACCCATTTCGTCATCGTCCACCTCGATACCGTGATTGAAAACGCGCCACAGGCATAGACCCCCGGAGGGCATTTGCCAAACGGACGGGACGCGCAGCCGGTCTGCACGACGGGCGGGGAACGTCGAGTGCTACACGCGGGGGATGCCGAGGCGGACGGGTCGCCCGGGACGTCGTGTGCGTGTCAGCCCTGGATCTGCGAGAAGTCCGCCACCGCGAGCGTCGCCCGGCGCAGGCCGGCGAGGAGGCGCAGGCGATTGGCGCGCAGGTCCGGGTCGTCCGCGTTCACGGTGACGTCGTCGAAGAACGCGTCCACCGGAGCGCGCAGGTGCGAGAGCGCGCGCATGGCGCCCTCGAAATCCTCCCGCGCGATCGCCGCCGCGGCCTCGCCCTCGGCGCTCTCCAACGCCGCGAGCAGCGCCTTCTCCGCCGGCTCGCCACGGGCCGCGACGAGGGCCGCATCGGGCGCCTCGTGGTAGGCGTGGGCGTCCTTCTTTTCCTCGATGCGCAGGATGCTCGCCGCGCGGCGGTAGCCGGCGAGCAGGTTCGCGCCGTCGTCGGTCTTCAGGAAGGCATCGAGCGCCTTCACCCGCGCGACGATCATCAGCAGGTCGTCCTGGCCGGGGAGGGCGAAGACGGCGTCGATCAGGTCGTGGCGCAGGCCCTCCTCGCGCAGGTGGACCTTCAGGCGATCGGCGAAGAAGGCGAGGAGGTCGGCGGCGAGGCGCGGACGGTCTCGGGCGAGGTCGGCGTCGCTCCAGGCCTGCGCCAGCTCCTTGCTGGTGTGCCGGATCGCGCCGAGATGCATGCGCAGGTTCTCGTCGAGCGGCAGCCGCAGCCCGTTCTCCAGCACGAGCCGCACAACCCCCAGCGCCGCGCGCCGGAGCCCGAACGGATCGCGCGAGCCCGTCGGCTTCTCGTCGATCGCCCAGAACCCCGCGAGCAGGTCGAGCTTGTCGGCGAGCGCCACGGCGACCGACACCGGCGCGGTCGGCGTGCGGTCGGAGGGGCCGAGCGGCTTGTAGTGTTCCTCCAGCGCGGCGGCGACCGCGTCGTCCTCGCCCTGGAGCGTGGCGTAGGTGCGGCCCATCAGGCCCTGCAGCTCCGGGAACTCGCCCACCATCTCGGTGACGAGATCGGCCTTTGACAGCCGCGCCGCCCGCTCGGCGAGCGCCGGATCGGCGCCGGCGACGTCGGCGAGCGAGCGGGCCAGCGCCGCGATCCGCTCCACCCGCTCGGCCACGGTGCCGAGCCTGTCGTGGAAGACGATGCTCTCGAGCTTCGGCAGGCGCGCCTCCAGCGGCACGGCCTTGTCGGTCTCGAAGAAGAACCGCGCATCCGACAGCCGGGCGCGCACCACCCGCTCGTTGCCGGCGACGATGGCGGCGCCGCCGTCCGTCGCCTCGATGTTGGCGACCAGCACGAAGGCGGGGGCGAGCTTCCCCGTCTCCCGGTCGCGCAGCACGAAGCACTTCTGGTTGGCGCGGATGGTGGCGCGGATCGCCTCGGCCGGGATGTCGAGGAAGCGCTCCTCGAAGGAGCCGAGCATCACCACCGGCCACTCGACGAGCCCCGCCACCTCCTCGAGCAGCGCCTCGTCCTCGACGAGCTCCAGCCCGCGGGCGAAGGCGAGGTCGCGGGCGTCGTGGAGGATGACGTCCTTGCGCGTGTCGGCGTCGACCTCGACCTTGGCACGCCCGAGCGAGGCCGCCCAGTCGTCGAGCCGGCGCACGCGGATGGGGCCCGGCGCGTGGAAGCGGTGGCCGTAGGTCGTGTCCCCGCTCTCGATCTCGCCGACGCGGAAGTGCACCACCTCCGGCTCCTCGGTCTCGGGGCCGAACATGCACACAATGGCGCGCAGGGGGCGGATCCAGGTCAGCGAGCCGGGCTCGGCCGAGGCCGCGCCCCAGCGCATCGCCTTGGGCCAGGGGAAGCGGCGGATGATGTCGGGCAGGATCTCGGCCAGCACGTCCGGCGTCGGCCGGCCTGGGCGCTCGATCACGGCGACGTAGAAGTCGCCCTTCTTCGCGTCGCTCTCGACCTTGGCCTCGTCGATCGAGGCGAGGCCCGCGCCCTTCAGAAAGCCCTCGATCGCCTTCTCCGGCGCGCCGACCCGCGGCCCCTTGCGCTCCTCGCGCACGTCCTGCCCCTTGGCCGGCAGCCCCGCCACGTGCAGCGCGATCCGCCGCGGCCCATGGAAGCCCCGCGCCCCCTCGTAGAGGAAGCCGCGCTCCACCAGCGCGTCGGTGACGAGCCGACGCAGGTCGTCGGCCGCCTTGCGCTGCATGCGCGCGGGGATTTCCTCGGAGAACAGCTCGAGCAGGAGGTCGGGCATGGGCGGGGCCTTAAGGGGCGTGCGGGGGCGTACGGGACGCTCCGCGGATAGAGGGGCGCGGGGCGAGACGCAAGCCCCGGGAGGATGGGGGAGGGGGCCGGGGAGGGGCGCGACCGTGAGGACGGCCGCGACGGTCTCCCCTCTCCCTGGCGGAGAGGGGCCGGGGGTGTGGGGCGTGCAGGACTGTCTCGACACCAATGCCGTAGGACGTGGGCGGGCGGGAGCATGCCCGCATCCACGGCGAGCCTCATCCTGTACGCCCCACACCCCCAACCCCTCTCCGCCAGGGAGAGGGGAGCGCGTGGCGCCCGGTCATCCGCCGCCCCGTCCCTCCCCAGCAGGGAGGGAGTCGGCTCGCCGAGCCGGCGGGTGGGGGCGAGCGGTCGCGGGTCAGCCTCCGACGTCTTGCCCCCGCCCGCCCGCTCCGCGGGCTCCCGCCC
>JBNPEA010000100.1:0-52673 GCA_051117315.1 Salinarimonas sp.
GTCCATGGCGAAGAACAGTGCGACCAACGCGGCACCGCTCGGCCTGCTCGGGCTCATGGCCTACATCGGCGCGGCCATCTACTTCATCGACCAGAGCGACGGCAGCTTCTGGGGCGTCATCCTCGGCTTCCCGGTGCTGCGGCTGAGGGGCGACTACCTCGCCATCGTGACGCTGGCCTTCGGCGAGATCATCCGCGTGGTGCTGCTGAACTGGTCGGAGTTCACCGGCGGGCCGAACGGCATCGGCCAGATCCCGCGGCCGAGCTTCTTCGGGCTGGAGTTCTCCCGCGGGGAGGGCGGCTTCGCGGACTATTTCGGGCTGGACTTCAGCTCGATGCACCGGATCATCTTCCTCTACTACGTCATCCTGGTGCTCGCCTTCGTCACGCATCTCGTCAGCGTGCGCCTGCGCAAGCTGCCGATCGGGCGCGCCTGGGAGGCGATGCGCGAGGACGAGATCGCCTGCCGCTCGCTGGGCCTGTCGATCGTGCGGACCAAGCTCACCGCCTTCGCCATCGGCGCGGGCTTCGGCGGGCTGGCCGGCGCCTTCTTCGCCACGCGCCAGGGCTTCATCTCGCCGGAGAGCTTCACCTTCATCGAGTCGGCGCTGATCCTGGCGATCGTCGTGCTCGGCGGCATGGGCTCGCAGCTCGGCGTCGCCATCGCCGCCGTGGTGATGATCGGCGGGTTCGAGTACTTCCGCGAGTTCGAGCAGTATCGGATGCTCGTCTTCGGGGCGATGATGGTGCTGATCATGGTCTGGCGCCCGCGTGGCCTCGTCTCGGCGCGCGCTCCCTCCGTCTACCTCAAGGAGCGCAAGGCGGTGGGTGCGGACATGGTCTCGCAGGGGCAGGGCTGATGGCGCTCGTATCCGACACCATCCTGCGCATCGATCATCTGACCATGCGCTTCGGCGGCCTCGTGGCCGTCGGAGACCTCTCCTTCGAGGCGAAGCGCGGCGAGATCACCGCGCTCATCGGCCCCAACGGCGCCGGCAAGACCACGGTGTTCAACTGCATTACCGGGTTCTACAAGCCGACCGAGGGGCGCATGGCGCTGTCGCACGGCTCGGCCGCGGCCTACGCCCATCTCGATCGGCTCACGGCATCGCCGCAGCAGGCGTGGGAGGGGGACGGCGAGGCGCTCTTCCTGCTCGAGCGCATGGCCGATCACGACGTCAACGCCAAGGCCAAGGTGGCGCGCACCTTCCAGAACATCCGCCTGTTCGGCGGCATGACGGTGCTCGAGAACCTGATGGTCGCGCAGCACCATTACCTGATGCGCGCCTCCGGCCTCACCTTCCTGGGCCTCGTCGGCGCGCGGCGCTACCGTCGCGCCGAGGGCGCCGCCATCGAGAAGGCCGTGGCCTGGCTCGAGCGGATCAACCTCGTGCACCGCGCGGACGAGCCCGCGGCGAGCCTGCCCTACGGCGACCAGCGCCGGCTCGAGATCGCCCGCGCCATGTGCTCCGACCCCGTGCTCCTGTGCCTCGACGAGCCCGCCGCGGGCCTCAACCCGCGCGAATCCGCCGAGCTCAACCAGCTCTTGCTCGGCATCAAGGCCGACGGCGAGACCTCGCTGCTGCTCATCGAGCACGACATGAGCGTGGTGATGGAGATCTCGGACCACGTCGTGGTGCTCGACTACGGCAAGAAGATCTCCGACGGCGAGCCCGGCTTCGTCAAGAACGACCCCAAGGTCATCGCCGCCTATCTCGGCGTCGACGACGAGGAAGTGGACGCCGTCGAGGCGGAGGTCACCCAATGAGCCAGGCGATGCTCGACGTCTCCGGCGTCAAGACCTACTACGGCAACATCGTCGCGCTGCGCGGCGTGGACGTCTCCGTCAACAGGGGCGAGATCGTCACCCTGATCGGTGCCAACGGCGCCGGCAAGTCGACCCTGATGATGACGATCTTCGGCAAGCCGCAGGCGCGCGAGGGCCGCATCACCTACATGGGCGAGGACATCACCCGCATGCCCACCCACAAGATCGCGCGGCTCTCGATCGCGCAGTCTCCCGAGGGGCGGCGGATCTTCCCGCGCATGACCGTGTTCGAGAACCTGCAGATGGGCGCCTCGATCACCGACGGCACCCACTTCCAGTCCGACCTCGACAAGGTGTTCGCCTTCTTCCCGCGGCTCAAGGAGCGCATGCACCAGCGCGGCGGCACTCTGTCGGGCGGCGAGCAGCAGATGCTCGCCATCGCCCGTGCGCTGATGAGCCGGCCGGACCTGCTGCTGCTGGACGAGCCCTCGCTCGGCCTCGCCCCGCTCATCGTCAAGCAGATCTTCGAGAGCCTGAAGACGCTCAACGAGCAGGACGGGCTCACCGTCTTCCTGGTCGAGCAGAACGCCTACCACGCGCTCAAGCTCGCCCATCGCGGCTACGTGATGGTCAACGGGCTGATCACGATGACGGGGGGCGGGCGCGAGCTCCTGGCCAAGGAGGAGGTCCGCGCGGCCTACCTCGAAGGCGGCAGGCACTGAGAGGAGGGGACCATGGGCATTCTCTGGGAGACGTCCTTCTGGGTCTTCTTCTTCGTGACGGTGGTGCTCGCCGGCGGGGCGGCTTGGATGTCCGGGCGTGCCATCGCGCGCAGCTGGGAGCCGTACTGGCAGGCGGGCGCGTGGATGCTCCTGCTCGGCGCGGCGACGCGCTTCATCCATTTCTCGCTGTTCGACGGCAGCCTGCTCAGCCTGCAGTACTATGTCGTCGATACGGCAGTCCTCATGATCATCGCCTGGCTCGGCCACCGGTTCACGCTGACGGGGCTGATGACCCGGCAGTACCGCTTCGGCTTCGAGCAGGTCTCGCCGCTCTCGTGGCGCGCACGGGGCGGCGCGCCGGGCGGCCCGACGGAATGACGGCAGAAGGCTGTCGACAAGCTGCGCGAAACGCGCAGAAATAGCGGTTGCGGCGCGCGGACGTCGCCCTCGTTGGGGCTCGTGACGCGAGGCGCTCCGCCCGAACCGACGAAGTCCGAAAGAAGGGAACGAACCGATGACCAGGAAGATGTTGACGGGTGTGGCGTTCGGCGCGCTGATGGCGGCCTCCGCGCCGGCCTCCGCCGAGATCACGATCGCCGTCGCTGGGCCGATGACCGGCCAGTACGCGTCGTTCGGCGAGCAGTTCCGCCTCGGCGCGGAGATGGCGGTCGAGCAGATCAACGCCGCCGGCGGCGTGAACGGCGAGATGCTGCGGCTCGTCGTCGGCGACGACGCCTGCGATCCCCGCCAGGCGGTGAACGTCGCCAACCAGTTCGCCGGCGAGGGCGTGGTGTTCGTGGCGGGCCACTTCTGCTCGGGCTCGTCGATCCCCGCCTCGGCGGTCTATTCCGAGGAAGGGATCATCCAGATCTCGCCGGCCTCGACCAACCCGGCCTTCACCGACGAGCGTCCGGGCCCGGGCATCTACCGGGTCTGCGGCCGTGACGACAAGCAGGGCGTCGTCGCCGGCGGCTACCTCGCCTCGAACTTCCCCGAGGGCAACGTCGCCATCCTCCACGACCGCACGGCCTACGGCCAGGGTCTCGCCGAGGAGACCCGCAAGGCGATGGAGGCCGAGGGTGTCAACGCGGCCATGTTCGAGGCCTTCACGCCGGGCGAGCGCGACTACTCCGCGCTGGTCTCGCGCCTGAACGCCGAGGGCATCGGCGCGGTCTACATCGGTGGCTACCATACCGAGGCCGGCCTGATCCTGCGCCAGATGCGCGAGCAGGGCCTCGAGGCGCAACTCGTCTCCGGCGACGCGCTCGTCACCGACGAGTTCTGGTCGATCACCGGCGAGCTCGGCAACGGCGTGATGATGACCTTCTCGCCCGACCCGCGCAAGTACGAGTCGGCCTCCGAGGTGGTGGCCGCCTTCGAGGAGCGGGGCGTCAACCCCGAGGGCTACGTGCTCTACACCTACGCCGCGATCCAGGCGTGGCAGTATGCCGTCGAGGCCGCCGGCTCGACGGACTTCGACGCGGTGGTCTCCGCCCTCGACGAGGGCGTGTTCGACACGGTGCTCGGCGAGATCGACTTCAACGACGTCGGCGATCCCACCGAGGCGAACTACGTCTGGTACGTCTGGGAGGACGGCACGTATCGCGAGATGTGATCGGGCGCGGGCCCGCGCCCCCACCGCTCACGCGACGACAGGAGCCCCCGCGCGCCCACCGCGCGGGGGCTTCTTCGTGTCGGGCTCCGCGTGAGGCGGAACGTCACGCCCCGGCTCGGTGTTGAAGCGCAGCACTGAAACGGAGGCAATTCCCATGAACGGCATCATCTACGCGGTCGGGCTCGTCGTCATCGTCATCGCGATCCTCTCGCTCGTCGGCTTCGTCTGAGTCGGACGCCGACCGGCCGAGCGCAGGCACGAAGGGCGGCGCGCGATCAGCCGCCGCCCTTCTGCCCTTTCAGATCCCTGAGCTTCTCGAACGGCGAGGTGCCCTCGTCCTCGATCACCGGCGCGAACTCCACGCCGGGCTTGCGCGGATAGGGGTCGAGCCCCAGCGCCAGGAACTCCGCGGTGAGCGCGCCGAGGTCGATCCTGCCGTCGACGATCTCGTCGGGCGGGTCGAGCGCGCGCAAGGCGGCCTCCTCCTCGGTGGTCGGCTCGCTCGCCGGGGCGTAGTCGACGTCGACCTCCTCCGAGACCTCGGCCGCGAACGGCTCGAGCGTCACGGTGCAGGTCTGCGTCACGGTCCCTCGCACGACGCCGGTGACGCTGGCGCGGCGGATGTCGCCGGTGACGCGGTACTCGCCGACCAGGGACTGGATCCCCGCGAGCCCGAAGGCCTCCGCGAGGGCCGCGCGCTCGGCCTCGGTCGCCTCAACGCGCACGAACTCGCCGCGCGCGGGCAGCCGGTCGACGGGGACCTGGCGCGAGAGGGGCAGGGCGTCGTCCGTCATGTTTGTTCTCCCGGCTGGGACGCGAACGCGATCGTCGGGAAGACCGGGCCGGCGGCGAGGATCGTGTCGAGATCCTGCCCCTTCAGGCCGTCTTCCGTCTCCAGCGCGTAAGCGGCGAGGCGTCGCGCGGGTTCCTCGCCGCCGGTGACGTTGCGCTGGAGGGCGAGAGCGAGCCCCTCCGCGTCCCGCGCGTCGAGCAGCGGGTCGTAGGCGCGGGCCCGGCCGTAGAAGGCCTCCGCCAACGTCTTCATCTTCTTGGGCACCGACAGGTCGCCCACGCCCATCTCGCGCAGGGACTGGTCCAGCGCCCGGAACAGCGCGTCGGCGAGGTCCTGGTTCACGTCCGCCGCAGGGGCCGGCAGCGTGCGCAGGTGGCGGAAGGTGAGGACGAGGTGCAGCGCCAGCGCCTCGAAGCGCCCCTCGACCGTGTCGGGGACGCCCGCCTCGACATAGAGGCCCGGCTGGCGCGAGGCCTGGGCGATGCGGCTGTAGAGGCTCTCGATGAGCTCGCGGCGCGGGTCGCGCCTGAAGAAACGCAGGATCATCGGCCTCGCTCGGGTTGTCGCGCCTTGCCAAAGGGTCTAGGTCGGGGTTAAGCCATCATGCCGGCGCGGCGCAAGCTTCCTCGTGCCGCAGCCCGACCCGGATCCGCCCCCCATGCGTTCCTCCAAGCGTCCCGATACCATGCCGGTCTCCCGCCGTCGCCTCCTCGGCCTCGCCGCCGCAGGCGCCGCCGCCGCCGTGCTCGGCGGCTGCACGCAGACGATCGCACCGGTCTCCGAGGATTTCCAGCGCGGCTACATCCTCGACGACGCGGCGCTCGAGCAGGTCACGCCTGGCATGAATGCCCAGCAGGTGCTGGAGCTGATGGGCACACCCTCCACCGTCTCGACGGTGGGGAACCAGTCCTGGTACTACATCAGCCAGACGGCGCGCCGCCGCGCGGCCTTCATGCGCCAGGAGATCGTCGACCAGCGCGTCGCGGCGATCTATTTCACGCCGCAGCTGCGCGTCGAGCGCAAGGCGCTGTACGGGCTCGACGACGGAGTGATCTTCGACTTCGTCTCCCGCGAGACGCCGACCGGCGGCGCGGAGCAGAGCTTCGTGCGCCAGCTCTTCCGTGGCGTCACGAGCTGGAACCCGATCGCGCCCGGCTCCTGACCGCACGGCCCGCGCCGCGCGCTTGACATCCCTTCGCCCGCATGAATGGTGCGCGCGGTCCGCTTCCCGTTGACGAAGGTCGATCGATGTCCGCCCCCCTGCATCGCTACCGCTCCCACACCTGCGCCGGCCTGCGCGAGAGCGACGTGGGCGCCCATGTGCGGCTCTCCGGCTGGTGCCACCGCATCCGCGACCATGGCGGCGTGCTGTTCATCGACCTGCGCGATCACTACGGCATCACCCAGATCGTGGTGGACCCCGACAGCGCCGCCTTCGCGGCCGCCGAGAGCGTGCGCTCGGAATGGGTCATCCGCGTCGACGGCAAGGTGAAGAAGCGTCCCGCCGGCACCGAGAATTCCGACCTGCCGACCGGCGCGGTCGAGGTCTACATCGCCGAGCTCGAGGTGCTCGGCCCGGCCGCCGAGCTGCCGATGCCGGTCTTCGGCGAGCACGACTATCCCGAGGAGACGCGGCTGAAGTACCGCTTCCTCGACCTGCGCCGCGAGAAGCTGCACGCAAACATCATGAAGCGCGGCGCGATCATCGACTCGGTGCGCGCCCGCATGAAGGCGCAGGGCTTCTTCGAGTTCCAGACGCCGATCCTCACGGCGTCCTCGCCCGAGGGCGCGCGCGACTTCCTGGTGCCCTCGCGCCTGCATCCGGGCAAGTTCTACGCGCTGCCGCAGGCGCCGCAGCAGTTCAAGCAGCTCGTCATGATGTCGGGCTTCGACCGCTACTTCCAGATCGCGCCGTGCTTCCGCGACGAGGACGCCCGCGCCGACCGCTCGCCGGGCGAGTTCTACCAGCTCGACGTCGAGATGAGCTTCGTCACCCAGGAGGACGTGTTCCAGGCGGTGGAGCCGGTGCTTCGTGGGCTGTTCGAGGAGTTCGCGGAAGGTCGGCGCGTCACGCCGGTGTTCCCGCGCATCCCCTACGCGGAGGCGATGCTCCGGTACGGCGTCGACAAGCCCGACCTGCGCAACCCGCTCGAGCTCGCCGACGTCACCGCGCTGTTCGCCCGCGAGGACGTGACCTTCAACGCCTTCAAGAACGTGGTCAAGCACGGCGGCGTGGTGCGGGCGATCCCGGCGCCGGGTGCCGCCGGGCAGTCGCGCTCGTTCTTCGACAAGCTCAACGACTGGGCGCGCTCCGAGGGTGCGGCCGGGCTCGGCTATATCGTGTTCGAGGAGGTCGACGGGGCGCTGGTCGGCAAGGGACCGATCGCGAAGTTCATCCCCGAGGAGGTGCAGAGCCTCGTCGCCGCGGCGGCGAAGGTCGGCGCGGGCGACGCGGTGTTCTTCTCCGCCGGCGACCGGACGAAGGCCGTGGCGCTCGCCGGCAAGGCGCGCACGCGCATCGCCGAGGAGCTCGGGCTGATCGACGCCGACCAGTACGCCTTCTGCTGGATCACCGACTTCCCGATGTACGAGTGGGACGAGGACAACAAGAAGATCGACTTCTCCCACAACCCGTTCTCGATGCCGAACTACGACATGGAGAAGTTCCTCGCGCTCAACCCCGCCGACTACGACGAGATCCTGGGCATCACCGCCTGGCAGTACGACATCGTCTGCAACGGGATCGAGCTCTCCTCCGGCGCCATCCGTAACCACCGGCCGGAAGTCATGAAGAAGGCCTTCGGGCTCGCGGGCTACGGCGAGGACGTGCTCGAGGCGAAGTTCGGCGGCATGCTGCGCGCGCTCTCCCTCGGCGCCCCGCCGCACGGCGGCATCGCGCCGGGCATCGACCGCATCGTCATGCTGCTGTGCGGCGAGCAGAACCTGCGCGAGATCGTGCTGTTCCCGATGAACCAGCGGGCGGAGGACCTGCTGATGAGCGCGCCCTCCGACGTCTCGGCGAAGCAGCTGCGGGAGCTGCACATCCGGCTCAACCTGCCGGAGTGAGGCGCCTCACCGCGCCTCGCTCTCCAGCCGGTCCCCGAGGCTGCGCAGGGCGCCGCCGAGCGCCTCGCCGCCCTCGCGCAGGGTGCGCTCGAAGCTCTCGGTGAGGCGCACGTCCGCGTCGGGACAGTCCGGGATGCCCTCCGCGCGCAGGCGCGGCGTGATGCCCGTCCCCGGCGCGACGAGATAGCTGCAGCCGGTGTCCGGATCGCTCCAGACGAAGGGGTCTCGGGTCGCGTCGGGCACGTCCTGCGCGAGCGCGGGCGCGGTGGCGCTCAGCGCGGCGGCGAGGACGAGGGGTGTGAGCGGGCGCATGGTCGGCGTCTCCGGCGTGACGATCGGCGTATCGGCGAAACGCGGAGCGGAGCCGTTCGATCCGTCGCCGGCGGGAGCACGGCCCGTGACCCCTCGGCGGATGCGCGACCACGGATCGCGGGTCGACGATCCACGAAGGCGTTTCTTCATGCTTCCCGGCTATGCGTACGTCCACGGCTTTCAGCCGGGGAGGCGTTCGTGGTGGCACGTGACCGGGCATTCTCGAATGGCGTCGCGACGGCCGTGGCCGATGCGCGCCCGGGAAATGCATCGGGCGCGACGATCCTCGTCGTCAGCGACACGGGGCGGATGGCGTCCGACGTCGCGGCGGCGCTGCGCGGTCGATCGGTCCTGTGCGTGCGACCGCGGCATGTGACCCCGGCGATCGTCTCGTCCGTCGCCTCCGCCATCGTCGAGTCGGACCTGCGCCAGGTCGCCGACGTCGCGGCCGCCATCGCCGCCTACGTGCGGCTCGACGGCGTCCCGACAGCCTTCGTCGCCGATGCCGAGACCGCGCGTATCCTCTCCGAGGACCCGCGGCTCGCAGACCGCTCCGTCCTGGTCAGGCCCTTGTCGCCCACGGCGATCGAGGCCGCGCTCACATCCCTTCCAGCGACCGTGGAAGCCCCGCTCGCCGGAAGCGTGTCGGCAGCGATCCTCGCGCTCACCGACGCCTTCGCGGACGTCGCCGCCGGTCGCCCGATCGCCGTCGCGCCCTTCGCCCCGGCGAGCCGCTGCTTCGTCGCGGCGCTGAAGGTGGCGGCTGCCGCCGACGACACGCTCGCCGCCTTCGTGCGCGACATCGAGCGCCACCACAGCGCGACGCTGCGCCACTCGCTCAGCGTGGCGACGAACGCGGCGCTGTTCGGCCTGCGTCTCGGGCTCGGCCGCGCGGAACTCGCCCTCGTCGTCGAGGCCGCGCTCCTGCACGACATCGGCAAGGCCATCGTGCCGCTGGAGGTGCTCGACAAGCCTGGCCGGCTCGACGCCGACGAGATCATCGCGGTGCGGGCCCATCCCGGCGAGGGCGAGCGGCTCCTCAGGAACGCGTCCCACCCGGTCGCGCCGGAGATCCTGCGCGTCGCGCGACACCACCACGAATATCTCGACGGCAGCGGCTATCCCGACGGCCTGAAGGCGGAGGGCATTCCCGATATCGTCAGGTTGATGACGATCGTCGACATCTTCACCGCCCTCGTCGAGGACCGCCCCTACAAGACGCCGATGCCGCACGCGCAGGCCGTCGCCATCCTCCGCAGCATGACGGAGGCCGGCAAGCTGGACCCGGCGATCGTCTCGCGCTTCACCGAGATGATCGAGGAACGCGGGTGAGATCGGTGCGGGCGCGCCTCACGCCGCGCGCGAGAGCACGTGACCGCCGTTGAGTGGCAGGTGGATCATCACCACCGTGCCCACCGAGACCTGCGAGCGGATGCGCAGCGTGCCGCCGTGCAGCTCGGCCAGCGACTTGGCGATGGCGAGCCCGAGCCCGGAGCCCTGGTAGGTCTTCGAGTACTCGGCCTCGACCTGCTCGAAGGGACGCCCGAGCCGCTTCATCGCCTCGCTCGGGATGCCGATGCCGTTGTCCTCGACGTAGATGTTCACCGCCTCGCCGACGATGCGGGTGCGCACCACGATGCGCCCCTGCTCGGGGGTGAACTTGACGGCATTCTGCAGCAGGTTGACCAGGATCTGCTGGATCGCGCGCTCGTCGGCGTTGATCCGCGCCATCGCATCGGCGTCGACGACGAGCGCCAGCCCCTTGGCCCGGGCGAGCTCCGCCACCATGCGCGTGGCGCGCTCCACCACCTCCGGCAGCAGCATCTCCCGCTTCTCCAGCGTGATGCGGCCGGCCTCGATGCGCGACATGTCGAGGATGTCGTTGATCACCGAGAGCAGGTACTGGCCCGACGAGCGGATGTCGGTGCAGTAGTCCGCGTAGCGCGGCGAGCCGAGCGTGCCGAACACGCCCTGCTCCATCACCTCGGCGAAGCCGATGATGGCATTGAGCGGGGTGCGCAGCTCGTGGCTCATGTTGGCGAGGAACTCGGACTTCGCGCGGCTCGCACCCTCGGCCTCGGCCTTCTGCTCGAGGTAGCGCTCGGCCAGATCGGCGAGCTGCTGGGCCTGCGCCTCCAGCGTCTGGCGCGAGACGCGCAGGTCCGCGATGGTCTGCTTGAGCCGGCGCTCGCTCTCGAGCAGGCGCTCCTCGTGGCGCTTGAGCGTGGTGATGTCGGTGCCCACCGAGACGTAGCCGCCGTCGTTGGTGCGCCGCTCGGAGATCTGCAGCCAGCGTCCGTCGGCGAGCTCGGCCTCGAAGGTCCGCGCGCCGCTCTCGGGCCGCTCTTCGCGCAGGATCTCGTGGGCGACGATCGGCTGGCGGCCCGAGCGCATGACCTCCGCGTATGCCCGGCCGGGGGCCGCGATCTCCGGCGGGAGGTCGTGCAGGCGCCGGAATTTCGAGTTGCACAGGACGAGCCGGTTGTCGGCGTCCCAGAGCACGAACGCCTCCGAGATCGCATCGACGGCGTCGCGCAGGCGGATGTCGGCCGCGGCGGTGGCCTCGGCGAGGCGGCGCTGCTCGGTGATGTCCACCGCGATGCCGACGAGATGGCAGCCGTCGTCGTCCTTGTCCTGCACCAGCTCGGCGCGGGCGCGCAGCCAGACCCAGTCGCCTCGGGAGTCGCGGATGCGGAACTCGTGATCGACGATGGAGGCACGGGAGGCGGCGAGCTCGTCGGCCAGCGCGTAGAAGTCCGAATCGTCGGGGTGGATCATGGTGTTGACGTCGCCGAAGGACATGAACTCGTCGGCGCGCTTGTAGCCGAGGAGCTCGTACATCGAATCCGACCAGTAGATTCGCCCGCGCGCGATGTCCCAGTCCCACAGGCCGCAGCGGCCGCGCGAGAGCGCGCTGTCGATGCGCCGGGAGACCTTCTCGCAGACGTGGTCGGCGGCGCGCGCCCGGTTCGCCTGCAGGAAGTAGGCGGCGCCGAGGCCGACGAGCACCACGATCGTGGCGGCGAACAGCGTCATCTGGCCGGAGGTGCGCGCCCGCCAGGGGGCGAGCACGGCCTCGACGGGCTGGACGATCGAGATGCGCAGCCCCGAGAACCCGCCGGCATCGCCCGGCACCGTGCGGACCGTGGCGATCACCAGGGACCCGTCGGGCCGCGCGATCGTCATGACGCCGGCACGATCGGCGAAGGCGGAGAGCGGCTGGCTCTCGCCGAGGAGCCCGAGCAGGCTCTCCGGCAGGTGCGTCTGGGGCGGGTAGGCGGCCTGGATGATGCCGTTCGCATCGGCCGCGACCAGCAGCCGCCCGCGGACGAGGGTGGCTTCGGGCAGGTGGCTCGCGACGGCTGCGAGGCCCGCCTCGATGCCCGGCGCGTCGGGGCCGGCGCCCAGACGCGCCAAGTCGACCGTCGCGAAGCTCGCGACCATGTCGATCTCGATCGCCGCCTTGGCCAGCGTCTCGGCGCGCCCGTCGCGCGACTGCAGCCAGGCGCTAGTCACGAGAGCCGCGAGGAAGAGGGCGAGCAGTATCGGGACGGCGAGCCGCAGCCAGGGATCGGCCCTGTCCAGTCTCCCGAGCGCCGGGTGACCCAGCGACCGTGCGACGCCCAATATCGTGCCCGCGCGCGCAGCTGCGCACGTGGTGTCTGCACCTGTCATATGCAGACTCCCCCTCGAATTCCGTTGACGTCTCGATCGGGGAGACGTGCCGCATCTACCCGAATCGGTAACAATAGAATCGTGTTCGCCGGATTTGTCCAGAGTCGCGATTCAGGAAGACTTAACTTTTTCAGGTCGGTCGCGGCGCGCGGTAGATCTTGTTTTGTTCTTCTGGTGCGCAAGCCACGCCGCGCGATGCCCGTTCAGCCGTCCAGGAGCGTCAGACCGCGGGCCGCGAGGGCGCGGGCGAGCGCCGGCGAGGGAGGGCGGCCACTGGTGAAGTGGATGGCCGCAGGGCCGGGGGGCGGCGCGCCCGTGCCCATGCCGATGCCCGTGCCCGTGCCCTTGCCCGTGCCGACGAGGCTCGCGACCCGTCGCGCGATCGCCGGCGCGGGGTCGAGCCAGGCGACCGGCCAGGGGGCCAGCCGCACGAAGCGCTCCAGGAGCAGCGGGTAGTGGGTGCATGCCAGGACGACCGCGTCCGTGCGCGCGCCCTGCGCCTCGACGAAGCAGGGCGCGATCGCCGCGGCGAGGGTCGCGTCCGGGACCGGCGTCCCTGCGAGCTCGGCCTCCGCGTGAGCGGCCAGCGCAGGCGCGGCGACGAGGGTGACCGTGCAGCCGGCCGCGTGCATGGCGATGAGTCCATGGGTGTAGTCGCGCGCCACCGTGCCGGGCGTGGCGAGCACGCTGAAGCGCTTCGTGCGCGAGGCCGCGGCCGCCGGCTTGATCGCCGGCACCGTGCCGACGACAGGCGCCGCGAGGCGGGCGCGAAGCGGGTCGAGCACGAGGGTGGATGCGGTGTTGCAGGCGATCACCACCGCGTCCGGCCGCCGCTCGTCGGCGAGGCCGACGGCGAGTGCCGAGACGCGGGCGACGAGCGCGTCCTCCGCCAGCGCGCCATAGGGGAAGTAGGCGTCGTCGGCGACGTAGAGGATCTCGGCGCCGGGCAGCGTGCGGCGGATCTCCGAGAGCACGGTGAGGCCGCCGAGCCCCGAATCGAGGACGAGGAGGCGCGTCACCCGACCTCGCCTGTGCCGCGCGGCGGACGCATCAGGGTGGAGGCGAGCCCGCGGAAGGTGCGCACCTCCTGCTCGGAAAGGCCGCGGCGCAGGAACATGTCGCGCATGTTGCGCGTCATCGTGCTCCTCTTCTCGGGCGGGTAGAAGCCGCGGGCGTCGAGCTCGGCTTCGAGGAAATCGAAGAACGACACCACCATCTCCCGCGGCGCCGGCGTTCGCTCCAGCTCGGCGAAGGGGAGGGCCTCGCCCTCTCCCTGCGAGAACCACTCGTAGCCCACGAGCAGCACCGCCTGGGCGAGGTTCAGCGAAGGGAAGGCCGGGTTCACGGGATAGGTGAGGATCGCGTCCGCGAGCGCGATCTCGTCGTTCCACAGCCCTTCGCGCTCGCGCCCGAACAGGATGCCGACGCGCCCGCCGCCGGCGATGGCGGGGCGCGCCTCGGCGACGGCCTCGGCGGGCCCGACGACACGCTTCATCTGCCCGCGCTCGCGTGCGGTCGTCGCGTAGACGAGGGTCAGGTCGGATATGGCGGCGCGCACGTCCGGGAAGACCCGCGCGGCCTCGAGCAGATGCGTCGCGCCCGCCGCCGTGGCGGTGGCGGCCGGGTTCGGCCAGCCGTCGCGCGGGGCGACGAGGCGCAGCTCCGGCAGCGCGAAGTTCGCCATGGCGCGGGCGGCCATGCCGATGTTCTCGCCCATCTGGGGCTCGACCAGGATCACGACGGGTGCGGGGCTGTGCGTGCTCATGAGCGTGCTTTAGCCCGACGAGGTCGCGCGCGGAAGAGGCGTGCAGGTGGAAGAGGCGTGCAGGTGGAAGAGGCGTGCAGGTGGAAGAGGCGTGTGCAGCCGGCATGCCATGGCATGGCCGCGGCGCCGTCCCCATCTGGGGGGGCATGACGACACGCATCCTCCTCCCGGCGCTCGCCGCCCTCGCCCTGTCGCTCGTGCTGTCCCTCGCGCCCGCATCGGCGCAGGGGCCCGCTCCCCTGCCGCTCCAGGGCCCCGCGGAGCGCACTGTCGACCGTGCCAACCGCGATCTGCAGCTCAACCGCCGCCTCGGCGAGATCGAGCGTCAGCGGGCTTTCGAGGACGGCCAGCTCCGCCAGCGCATCGACCGGCTGGAGACCTTCCCGCGGCTCGTGCCGCCGGAGCCGGCGATCGGGGCGGGGCGGCCTTGAGGGGGAGATCGACGCCGTCGCGCCCGCCGCGCATATGCCGGCGGCGGGCGCGCGCTCAGGTCCAGCTCTCGACCCTCAGCCCCTCCACGCGATCGAACTCGCGGCGATTGTCGGTGACCATGATCGCGCCGACGCAGAGCGCGTGGGACGCGATCAGCAGGTCCACGGCGCCGATCGGCCGGCCCGCTCTTTCGAGGACGGTGCGAACCTCGGCGTAGATGCGCGGGAAGCCGGTGCCGTCGAGTTCGGCGATGGTCATGCGGCGCAGGAGCTCGTCGACTGCCGTCTCCAGCCTTGCCGATCCCTTCTTCCGCGCGCCGTAGCGCATCTCACAGGCCACGAATGGGCTCGTGCAGACGGCGTCCTGGCCGACCTCGGCGATCCGCGCGACGGCCGGGCTCGTCCTGGGATGTCGGATGAGGTCCGACAGGACGTTGCTGTCGAGCATGTATCTCACAGCTCGAAGGCCTCCGGCGGCGGGTCCGCGATCTCCGGCCAGTCCTCGTCGACGGGCTCGGCGGTGGCGAGCCATGCGAGGAGCGACGTCGTGGGGACCGGCTCGATGACGAGCGCGGCGCCCTGCCGGCGCACGATCGCCTGCGTGCCCGGCAGCTCGTACTCGCGCGGGATCCGGACGGCCTGATTGCGGCCGTTGCGAAAAAGGCTGACGCGGCGTCCTTCGTCCATGGCATCCTCCGGCATATGCCGTCAACATAGGCCTGCGAGCAGCCGAGTGCAACGCGGCGACGATCGGCCCATCGCCGCCCCAACGCGAGAGGGCGGCCCCGCGGGACCGCCCTCTCGTCGTGCTTCGACTTCACGCGCCGCGCGCCGCTCAGCCGCCCTTGGCGGCAGCTCGCCTGCCGCTGAGCATCTTCTTCAGGTTGTCCCACAGCTCGATCTTCACGCCGTGCCGGCGCATGATGAAGCCCTGCTGCAGCACCGAGAGGAAGTTGTTCCAGGCCCAGTAGATCACCAGGCCGGCCGGGAAGGAGGCCAGCATGAAGGTGAAGATCACCGGCATCCAGGTGAACACCGCCTTCTGCACCGGGTCCGGGGGCTCCGGGTTCATCTTCATCTGGACGAACATCGTCAGGCCCATGACGAGCGGCCAGACGCCGACCGTCAGCAGCGCCGGGGTGGAGAAGGGCAGCAGCCCGAACAGGTTGAAGATCGAGGTCGGGTCCGGCGCGGCGAGATCCTGCACCCAGCCGAAGAACGGCGCGTGGCGCATCTCGATCGTGACGAACAGCACCTTGTAGAGCGCGAAGAACACCGGGATCTGGATCAGCACGGGCCAGCAGCCGGCGACGGGGTTGATCTTCTCGCGCTTGTAGAGCTCCATCAGCTCCTGCTGCTGCTTCATCCGGTCCTCGCCGTATCGCTCGCGGATGGCCACCATTTCCGGCTGCACGGCCTTCATCTTGGCCATGGACGCGTAGGACTTGTTGGCGAGCGGCAGGAAGAGGATCTTCAACAGCACCGTCACGATCAGGATCGCGACGCCGAAGTTGCCGAGCAGCCCGAAGAAGAAGTCGAGCGCGTAGAACATCGGCTTGGTGATGAAGTAGAACCAGCCCCAGTCGATCAGGAGGTCGAACTGGCGGATGCCGAAGGCCTCCGCGTAGCCGTCGACCACGTCGACCTCCTTGGCGCCGGCGAAGAGGCGCTTCGTCGAGGTCGCGGTCTCGCCGGGAGCGACGACCCGCGCCGCGCCGAGCGCGTCGGCCTGGAAGGTCGGCAGGCCCCCCGCCGTCTCGGCGGTGTAGCGGCCGGTGAAGCTCGTCTCCTGGTCCGGGACGATGGCGGTCGCCCAGTACTTGTCGGTGATGCCGACCCAGCCGCCGGCGACGTCGCGCCAGGCCTCGCCGGTGACGCCCGCGCGCAGCGCGTCGGCCTCGACCACGTCGTCGTAGCCCCACTCCTGCAGCCCCTCCTCGCCGAGGACGCCGATGAAGCCCTCGTGGATCACGAAGTAGCCGAGCACGTCGGGCATGCCGTGGCGCGAGACCAGGCCGTAGGGGAACAGCGTGATCGGCTCGCCGGTCGTGTTGAACGCGCGATCCTCGATCGTGAAGAGCGCGTCGGAGTCCACGGACACGACCCGTTCGAAGACGATGCCGGCCTCGTTGGTCCAGGTCAGCGTCACCGGGCTCTCTGGGGTGAGCGCCTCCGCGTCGGTCTCCCAGACGGTCTGCGAACCGGGCACGCCGCCGGGCACCTCGCCGCCGGCGATCCAGCCAAACTCGGCGTAGTAGGGGTTGGCGCTGCCGGTGGGCGAGAGCAGCACGATCGGATCGGAATCCGGAGCGGGCGTCTCGCGGTAGTCCTTCAGGATCAGGTCGTCGATGCGCGCGCCGCGCAGGTTGATCGAGCCCTCCTTCGACGTCGTCGAGATCGGCAGGCGCGGCGCGGCCGCGACGGCCGCGTCCCGCGACGCGGTCGGTCCCCCGCCCGGAGCGAGCGAAAGGGCCGGCGCACCGGGCGCCATGCCGCCGTCGGATGGCAGCGGCAGATTCGGCCGAGCCGGGTCGACGGGCTGCGCGGCCTGCTGCTGGGCCGCGAGCTCGGCCTCGCGCTGCGCCTGCGGCGCGGCGTAGAAATACGTCCAGGCGACGAACACGATCACCGAGAGGACGATCGCCAGGATCAGGTTGCGGGAGTCTTCGTCGCGCATGGAGCTCTACGGGGTCGCTTCGGGATTGCCGGGAGGAGGCGCGTCGCGCCGGCTCGTGTCGCCGCCGCGGCGACGCCCGCGCGGGGCACCCCCGCGCTCGGGCCGCGCGCCGCCGGGCTTGGTCACCACGTGGAGGGCGCGCGCGAAATCGTCAATGAGGGAGGAATACGGCGCCTCGAGCGCCGGGCGTCGGGCGATCAGGACGACGTCCGCCGGGGGCAGCGGATCGGGTGGAACGGCGGCTCGGAGGGCATCGTCCGCCGCGGCGTCATGCCGCGCGTCGTGCGCCCCGCGGGCGAGCGCCTCACGGGTCGCGTGGCGCAGGCGCCGCTTGATGCGGTTGCGCTCGACGGCGTGCCCGACCTTCTTCGTCACGGTGAAGCCGACGCGCATCGGCCCGTCGTCGTCGCGCAGCCGGCCCTGGACCGTCATGCGCTCCGAATGGAAACGGCGGCCGGAGGCCGCCGCGACGAAATCGCGTCGTTTCGTCAGGCGACCGGCACGCGGCGCGTCGTCTGTCCCGCGCATCGCCCGATCGCCCTCCCTCACCCGCGCCCGCTCACGCGGAGAGGCGCTTGCGCCCCTTGGCGCGGCGGTTGGCGATGACCTTGCGGCCGCCGACGGTCGCCATGCGCGCACGATAGCCGTGGCGGCGCTTGCGCACGAGCTTGCTGGGTTGATACGTCCTCTTCACGGCCTCGTCTCCGCTCGCTTCTCACGGGCTTGCTTGGTCATGGCGCGCGAGCTCGGTCCGAGAGACCCTCGCGCGACGCCCGCGGCTTGTCTTTGATGCACAGATGAGCCGACGCCGCTCGCGCGGAGCGCCGCTCCAGTCGGGCGGCTTATGCAGGACGGAGCCTCGAAAGTCAACGCGAGGACGGGCCGTTCGAACCGGCGTCCCACGCTCACGAAACGCTCGCCAGGCCGGGCGGCGTATGATAGGCGCATCGGCTCTATCGAGGATGCGAGGAGGCGCGCCGGCGCGCGCCCGAGGGTTCATGGATCAGTTCACCCGCGAGGTCGACGAGGAATATCGCCGCGCACAGATGGCGGCCCTGTGGAAGCGCTACGGCGCGCTCGTCGTGAGCGTGCTCGTGGTCGTCGTCGTGGGCGTCGCCGGCTTCACCTGGTGGGAGGCGCGCCAGCAGCAGAACGCGGAGGACGTCACGCTCGCGCTCTACGAGGCGTCGAGCCTGGTGGAGCAGGGCCGGGCCGACGAGGCCCGCACGCTGCTCTCCGGCGTCGCCGAGGAGGCGCCCGGTGCCGCCGGCGCGCTGGCGCAGCTGCGCCTCGCGGCGCTCGCCGCCGACACGGACCTCGCCGAGGGCATCGCCGCCTACGAGGCGATCGCGGGAGATTCCGCCGCGCCCGCCGTCCTGCGCGACCTCGCGCGCCTGCGCGCCGCGCTGCTGCAGATCGATTCCGCCCCCGACACGGCGCTGCCCGTGCTGCAGAGCCTCGCTGCGGGGGAGGGCGCCTTGCGCCACACCGCTCGCGAGCACCTCGGCCTCGCCGCCCTGCGCCGGGGCGAGTACGATGCCGCCGGCGAGTGGTTCGACCGCATCGCCGTCGATCCGCAGACGCCCGGCGCACTGCGCCAGCGGCTCGCCGTCTATTCCGCCCTCGTCGCCGCCGGCCCCCTCGGCGGCGCGAACTGAAAGCCCGCTCCAGCGGGACGCACCATGTCGCTCGTCGTCGCCGTCGTCGGCCGCCCCAACGTGGGCAAGTCCACCCTGTTCAACCGCCTCGTCGGCAAGAAGCTCGCGCTCGTCGACGATCGCCCCGGCGTGACCCGCGACAGGCGGGAGGGTGACGGGAAGCTCGCGGACCTGCGCTTCCGCATCATCGACACCGCCGGCCTCGAGGAGGCCGATCCCGGCAGCCTCGCCGGGCGCATGCGCGCGCAGACCGAGCGCGCCATCGCGGAGGCGGACGTGGTGCTCTTCGTGATGGACGCCCGCACCGGCCTCCTGCCCGCCGACCAGCCCTTCGCCGAGCTGGTGCGCCGCTCCGGCAAGCCGGTGATCCTGCTGGCCAACAAGGCGGAGGGACGCGCGGGCGCGGAGGGGACCTACGACGCCTACGCCCTGGGTCTCGGCGAGCCGATCGCCTTCTCGGCCGAGCACGGCGAGGGCCTCGGCGAGCTCTACGACGCGCTCGTCACCCACATGCCGCCGGAGGAGGCCGAGGAGGCCTTCACCGACGGGGAGGAGGCCGATCTCGCCCGCGGCGCCGCGCCCATCGAGCTCGATCCGGAGGTCGACGAGGATCGCGACGAGACGCCCGTCGGCAAGCCGGTTCAGATCGCCATCATCGGGCGCCCGAACGCGGGCAAGTCCACCCTGATCAACCGCATGCTCGGCGAGGACCGCCTCCTCGTGGGCCCCGAGGCCGGCATCACCCGCGACGCCATCACCGTGCCGTGGGAATGGCGCGGCAAGGCGGTCAAGCTCATCGACACGGCCGGCATGCGCCGGCGGGCCAAGGTGCAGGAGAAGCTCGAGAAGCTCTCCGTCTCCGACGGCCTGCGCGCCATGCGCTTCGCCGAGGTGGTGGTGGTCCTGCTCGACGCGACGATCCCCTTCGAGAAGCAGGACCTCACCATCGTCGACCTCGTCGAGCGCGAGGGGCGCGCGGTCGTGATCGGGCTCAACAAGTGGGACCTCGTCGCCGATCAGCCGAAGCTCCTGGCGGAGCTGCGGGAGAAGGCGACCCGTCTGCTGCCGCAGGTGAAGGGCACGCCCGTGGTGCCGCTGTCGGGCCTCGCCGGGGACGGCATCGACCGGCTGATGCAGGCCGTGTTCGCCGTCTACGCCACCTGGAATCGGCGCATCTCGACGGCGAAGCTCAACCGCTGGCTCGGCGACGCCGTTGCCACGAACCCGCCGCCGGCGGTCTCCGGGCGGCGGATCAAGATCCGCTACTGCACCCAGGTGAAGGCTCGCCCGCCGCACTTCTCCTTCTTCGGCAATCAGCTCCACGCCCTCCCGAAGAGCTACACGCGCTACCTCGTCAACAGCCTGCGCGAGAGCTTCGACATGCCCGGCGTGCCGATCCGCTACTCCCTGCGGGTGGGCAAGAACCCGTTCGACAAGGGCTGAGAGCCCGTGCCGTCGACGCGGGCGCACGGGGTCCGACCTCCGGGTGCGCATCGGCGCGGTGATCGACGAGGCCGCGCCGATGCGCCCGGCGCGAGCCCGCCTCAGCGCGCCGGGCGGCGGTCCGCCGGCCGGGTGATCCGGCGGGCGCGCGCGGTGCCCGTGCCGCCCTGCGCCCGCAGCGGAGCCACCGAGGCGCGGAACACGAGGTCGACCGGCCAGACCTCCTCCAGGGCCTCCGGCCCGACGCCGGAGATGCGCTCGATCAGCATCTCGCCGATCCGGTAGCCGGCGCTGCGAATCGGCGAGAGCGTCGTCGCCAGCGGCGGGTCGAAGGTCTCGGCCTTGAGGAAGGGCAGGGCGTCGTCGTGGGCGATGACCGAGACGTCGCGCCCCACCACGAACCCCAGGTCGCGCGCCGCGCGGTAGACGCCGAGCGCCAGCATCACGCTCGAGGCGAGGAAGGCGGTGGGCCGCGCGTCGCCCTCCAGCAGGCCCCGGGCGAGGCGATAGCCGACCTCCTCGGTCATCGGCGCGTTGCTGACCCGGCCGCTCCCGGCCGCGAGCCCCCGCGCGGCGAGCGCCCCGCGATAGCCGCGCTCCCGGTCGCGCGCGAAGGTCAGGCCCCTATCGCCGTTGAGAAGCGCGATGTCCGTGTGGCCGAGGTCGAGCAGCAGCGCGGTCGCGCGGGCGAAGGCGTCCTCGTTGTCGATGTCGAGAAAGGCGTAGGGGAGCGCCTCTTCCGTACGCCCGTGCACGACGAACGGCGCGCCGAGCGCGGTGAGCTCGGCGATGCGCGGATCGCGCAGCGTCGGCGAGGAGAGCACGAACCCGTCGACGCGCCCGGCGTTGACCATACGGCGATAGGTCGCGAGCTCCTCGTGCGGAGGCGTGGCGCGCAGCGACAGCTCCATCTCGGTGCGCGCGATCATCTCCGCGAGCCCGGCCAGGAGCTCGAAGAAGTGCGGATCGACGAGGAGGTTGCGCTCGACGGGGAAGAGGATGGCGACCGTGCCGGCGCGCCCGGTGGCGAGGCGCCGCGCGGCGGGGTTGGGGCGATAGTCGAATTGCCGCGCCGCGTCGAGGACCTGGCGCCGCGTCGCCTCCGCCACGTCGGGATAGCCGTTGAGGGCCCGCGAGACCGTCGTCTGCGAGATGCCCAGGTGCGCGGCGAGTTCCTTGAGATTCATGCCACTCGTCCAAAGCGCTTTGAATGAGCATTCTGCGAGGTTTCAAAGTAACGCGCAAGGCTTTCTGCAAGTGCGAAATGTTTTGTTGCAGCGCAAAATAGAAAATGATGCGTTGCTTCCTTGACACGTTACCCCACGTCGTTCTACGCCTTTCCCAAAGCGCTTTGGATCGTAATGGTTACCCGCCGATACGCTCTCGCGGAGATCGGTGGCGCCGATCCCGAGCGTTCCGAGGCAGCGTTTCCACGGGTGGCGACGCGCGGCGCGCGCGCCGGCAGCAAGGGAGGACTTCACGCATGAACGTTCGTACTCTCATCGGCGCCTCGGCGCTCGCGTTGACGACGGCGCTCGCGGGCGGTGCGCAGGCGCAGGGTGCGTCGATCGCCATCTCCTGCGGCGCGCTGGGCCAGGAGCTCGAGCTCTGCCGCGAGGGCGCAGAGGCCTGGGCCGAGCAGACCGGAAACTCGGTGACGGTGGTCTCCACCCCGAACTCCTCCACCGAGCGCCTGGCGCTGTACCAGCAGCTGCTCGCGGCCGGCGCGGCCGACATCGACGTGTTCCAGGTCGACGTGATCTGGCCGGGCATCCTCGCCGAGCACTTCATCGACCTCGCGCCCTACATGGATGGTCAGCAGGACGAGCATTTCGCCGCCATCGTCGAGAACAACACCATCGACGGGCGCCTCGTGGCCATGCCCTGGTTCACCGACGCCGGGCTGCTCTACTACCGCTCCGACCTGCTCGAGAAGCACGGCTTCGACGTTCCTACCACCTGGCAGGAGATGACCGAGACCGCCCGCGCCATCCAGGAGGCCGAGCGGGCCGAGGGTGCCGACCAGATGTGGGGCTTCGTGTTCCAGGGTCGCGCCTACGAGGGCCTGACCTGCAACGCGCTCGAGTGGGTCGACTCGTTCGGCGGCGGCTCCGTCGTCAACGCCGAGGGCGACGTCACCATCAACAACCCGGAAGCCGTCGCCGCGCTCGAGCTCGCCGGCACCTGGATCGGCAACATCACGCCCGAGGGCGTGCTGAACTACGCGGAGGAGGAGGCCCGCGGCGTCTTCCAGTCCGGCAATGCCGTGTTCATGCGCAATTGGCCCTACGCCTATTCCCTCGCCAACGGTGCGGACAGCCCGATCTCCGGCAACGTCGGCGTCGCGGCCCTGCCGAAGGGCGGAGAGGACGGCCAGAACACCGGCACGCTCGGCGGCTGGCAGCTCTCCGTGTCGCGCTATTCCGAGGAGCCGGATGCCGCGGCCGACCTGGTGCGCTACCTGACCTCCTACGAGGAGCAGAAGCGCCGCGCCATCGCGGGGTCCTACAACCCGACGATCGCCGGGCTCTACGAGGACCCGGAGGTGCTCGCGGCGGTGCCGTTCTTCGGCGACCTCTACGACACGTTCGTCAACGCGGTGGCGCGCCCCTCGCGGCCGACCGGCGAGAGCTACAACCGGGTCTCCGCGGAGTTCTGGGAGGCCTCGCACAACGTGCTCTCGGGCTCGGCGACGGCGGAGGAGGCCCTGGCCGATCTCCAGTCGGCGCTCGAGCGCATGAGCCGTCGCGGCTGGTGATCCGCGCCGAGCGTCCGCCGGGAGCGTGAGACGTCGATGGCGCCCGGAGCCGATCCGCTCCGGGCGTCGCCCGCCCCGCCCCCTTGTCTCGCGTCCTCGCACGAAGAGCGGCCGACCGCCGCCACGCGACGGGGAGACACGGAAAGGCCGTTGCCATGGCGATGCCCGCCAAAGCCTCGGAGCTGACCCGCGCGCGCGTGCGCTCGGCCTGGCTCTTCCTGACGCCGATGCTGATCGTGCTCGCGCTGGTCGCCGGCTGGCCCCTGATCCGGACGATCTTCTTCAGCTTCACGGATGCGCGGCTGTCGTCCATCTCGGACTACGAGTTCATCGGCTTCGCCAACTTCCTCGAATATTACGAGGGCGAGTGGTACGGCGTCATCGCCGATCCGGACTGGTGGCGCGCGGTCTACAACACGATCTGGTTCACGGTGGTGTCGGTCGGCCTCGAGCTCGTGCTCGGCATGATCGTCGCGCTCACCCTCAACGCCACCTTCCCGGGCCGCGGCCTGCTGCGGGCCGCCATCCTCATTCCCTGGGCGATCCCGACCATCGTCTCGGCGCAGATGTGGGGCTGGATGCTGCACGACCAGTTCGGCGTGCTCAACGAGATCCTGATGACCTTCTGGATCATCTCCGAGCCCGTCGCCTGGACCGCCTCGCCGGACACGGCGCTGTGGGCCGTCGTCATGGTGGACGTCTGGAAGACGACGCCGTTCATGG
Source organism: Salinarimonas sp. (assembly GCA_051117315.1). Classification (GTDB taxonomy): domain Bacteria; phylum Pseudomonadota; class Alphaproteobacteria; order Rhizobiales; family Beijerinckiaceae; genus Salinarimonas. The sequence continues at coordinate 23,406 of JBNPEA010000100.1, forward strand.
CGCTCCTGATCCTGGCCGCCCTGCAGATGCTGCCGTCGGACTGCTACGAGGCGGCACGGGTGGACGGCATCAGCCCGATCAAGGTCTTCTTCAAGGTGACCCTGCCGCTCATCCGCCCGGCGCTGATGGTGGCGATCATCTTCCGCGCCCTCGACGCGCTGCGCATCTTCGACCTGATCTACGTGCTCACGTCGAACTCGCGCGACACCGCGTCGATGTCCGTCTACGCCCGCCAGCAGCTCGTCGACTTCCAGCAGGTGGGCTACGGCTCCGCCGCCTCGACGCTGCTGTTCCTCATCATCGCGCTGCTCGTCGTCGTCACCCTGATGGTCGGGCGCGTGCGTCTCGGGGAGGACCCGCGATGAGAACGCCGTGGTATGCCAAGGTCGGCTTCTGGCTGCTGATCATAGCGATCGTGATCTTCGCGATCTTCCCGTTCTACTACGCCGTGATCTCGAGCCTGCGCTCGGGGCAGGCGCTGTTCTCCGCTGCCGTCTGGCCGGATTCCGTGAGCATCGGCAACTATGTCTCGGTGTTCACCGGCCAGCCCTTCGGCCGCAACATCCTCAATTCGGTGGTGGTGGCGGTCTCGGTCGTGGCCCTGTCGCTGTTCCTCTGCGTCACCGCCGCCTATGCGCTGGGGCGGGTCAGCTTCCGCGGGCGCGGGCTCCTGCTCTTCACCATTCTCTCGGTGTCGATGTTCCCGCAGGTGGCGGTGCTGTCGGGCATGTTCGAGCTGGTGCGCGCCTTCGGCATCTACAACAGCCTGTGGAGCCTCATCCTCTCCAACATGATCCTGACGCTGCCCTTCACCGTGTGGGTGCTCACCACCTTCATGCGCGAGCTGCCCAAGGAGCTGGAGGAGGCCGCCTTCGTCGACGGGGCGTCGCCCTGGACGGTGGTGCGCCGGATCTTCCTGCCGCTGATGTGGCCGGCGATGGTGACGACGGGGCTGCTCGCCTTCATCGTGGCCTGGAACGAGTTCCTGTTCGCGCTCACCTTCACGCTCTCCACCGAGCAGCGCACGGTGCCGGTGGCGATCGCGCTCCTCACCGGCGCGACGCAGTTCGAGCTGCCCTGGGGCAACATCATGGCGGCCTCGGTCACCGTGACGGTGCCCGTCGTGGTGCTGGTGCTGATCTTCCAGCGGCGCATCGTCTCCGGCCTCACCGCCGGCGCGGTCAAGGGGTGACGATCCGCCCGTCCTCGACGGGCTCGACGCCGGCGTCGCGCCTCGCCGCGTGACGGTAGTGTAGAAGGACGGCGCCCGGAGCGCCCAACGACGGAGGAGACGAGGCGATGGCGGAAGTCGTGCTCAAGAAGGTCACGAAGCGCTTCGGCAACGTCGAGATCATCCACGCGGTTGATCTCGACATCAAGGACGGGGAGTTCGTCGTCTTCGTCGGCCCGTCGGGCTGCGGGAAGTCGACGCTGCTGCGCCTCGTCGCCGGGCTCGAGGACATCACCGACGGGGACCTGTTCATCGACGGCCGGCGCGTGAACGCCTTCTCGCCGAAGGAGCGCGGCATCTCGATGGTGTTCCAGTCCTACGCGCTCTACCCGCACATGACGGTCTACGACAACATGGCCTTCGGCCTGGAACTGGCGAAGTCGTCGAAGGCCGAGATCAAGGAGGCCGTGCTCAAGGCGGCGGAGATCCTCGAGCTGACGCCGCTGCTCGACCGGCTGCCCAAGCAGCTCTCCGGCGGCCAGCGCCAGCGCGTCGCCATCGGCCGCGCCATCGTGCGCGAGCCCAAGGTGTTCCTGTTCGACGAGCCGCTGTCGAACCTCGATGCGGCGCTGCGCGTGCAGATGCGCATCGAGATCGCCAAGCTCCACAAGGACATGGCCGTGACCATGGTCTACGTGACGCACGACCAGGTCGAGGCGATGACGCTGGCCGACAAGATCGTCGTGCTCAACGCCGGCAACGTCGAGCAGGTCGGCCATCCGCTGGAGCTCTATCACAACCCGCAGAACCTGTTCGTGGCGGGCTTCATCGGCTCGCCGCGGATGAACTTCATCGAGACCAAGGTCGACAGCGCCACCGGCGGCACGATCACGATGGGCCTGCCCGGCGGCGGGCGCGCGGTGGCGAAGGTCGACGGCACGCGGGTGCAGCCGGGCCAGAAGGTGACGCTCGGCATCCGCCCGGAGCACATCGTGCTCGAGCCCTCCGACTCCCAGGTGACCGGTAAGATCGACGTGATCGAGCAGCTCGGCGAGGCCTACCTGCTGCACGTGCGCCTCGCCGACCGCACGCTGATCACGGCGAAGCTCCCCGGCGACGCGCACCAGAAGGAGGGCGACGAGGTCGTGCTCGGCTTCGACGGCGCGCTCTGCCACGTCTTCGACGAGAAGGAGAAGGCCCTGCCGCGGATCATCGAGACGGCGGCCGCCTGAGGCGGGTGCGCAGCGCCGCTCACCAGCCGAAGGGCGCGCCCGCGAGCGCCTGCCGGAACGTGGCGAGCGTGAGCGCGGCCCAGGCGAGGGCGACGATCCACACCGCGAGGACGCCGCCCGGACCCGTCGATGCCCGTTCGAGGACGAGCCCGGCGACCGGGATCGCCTGGATCATGTGCGTGGCGAAGAAATGGGGGACGCGCAGGTCCCCGGCGGTTCGCGACCAGCCGGTGAGTGGCATGCGCGGCGCGCCCGCCGCCTCGATACCGACGAGGTGCGCCATGCGTCCGCCTAGGGTGAAGGCGACGAGGAGCGTGAGCCCCGTCCCTCCAACGAAGCCGAGCGCGATCGCCGTGCGCAGCGGCCCGCCCATCGCCGCTCCCCGGTCGGTGAGGGCGACGAGCCCGAGGACGCCGGCGCTGCCCACGATGATCACCGCGCCGATCGCCATCAGCCCGTAGAGCCGCGCCGCGAAGGGGGTCGAGACGTTGAAGTGCGACGCCTCCTGCCGGGCCGCGCGGGCGATGATGTAGGCCATCTCGCCGACGGTCGCGAGGATCGAGAGGGCCACCAGCGCGAGGAGCAGCGGGTGGGACCGCACCGGCTCCGAGAGCAGCCGCACGACCAGCGCCAGGGTGGCGAAGTGAATCGCCGTCGCAATGGAGAACTTCATCGGCTTCGACCAGACGCCGGCCCCGGCGAGCACGCGTTGGTCGATCGTCGAGAGCCACAGCGTCGCGAGAAACAGCACGCAGAGCACGCCGACGCTGATCCACCAGGCCTGCTCCGCGACGACTGCGCGATCGATGCTCATCGGGCTCTCCCGTCCGCCGCCGCGATCCGGCGGCGGGGAGGACCCTAGCGGATTGGTTGACACTGTCAACGAATCCGCTAGGGTCCTCCTCGTCCCGCCGCTCCCGCGGGCCTTCCAGGAGACGACGATGAACGAGAACGCCGGCGCCGCGAGCGAGCGCCCATCTTCGACGAGGGGTCGCGGGTTCGCCGCGCGTTACGGCCCGGTCGCCGTCGTCACCGGCGCCTCCGACGGAATCGGCCGCGCCGTCGCTATCGAGCTCGCCGGGGCCGGGCTCGATCTCGTTCTCGTCGCACGCCGCTCGGCCGAGCTGGAGCGCCTGGCCGCCGAGCTCGGCGCCGCGCACGGGATCGTGGCGCATGCGCTTACCCTCGATCTTTCGCGCCCCGGTGCGGCGGCGCGTCTCGACCGCGAGACCGGCCCGCTCGACGTCGGCCTCCTCGTCGCGGCCGCCGGCTTCGGCACGTCGGGTCCGCTTCTCGACGCCGAGATCGCGACGGAGCGGGAGATGGTCGACGTCAATTGCGGCGCGGTGCTCGAGCTCTCGCAGGCCTTCGGCCGCCGCTTCGCCGCGCGCGGACGCGGCGGGCTCGTGCTGTTCGGCTCCCTCGTCGGCTGGCAGGGGACGCCGCATGCGGCGAACTACGCGGCGACGAAGGCCTACGTGCAGTCTCTGGCGGAGGGGCTGCGGATCGAGCTGGCGAAGAGCGGCGTGGACGTTCTGGCGGTCGCGCCGGGCCCGGTCGCGAGCGGCTTCGCGACGCGCGCGCGCTTGACGATGGGGTCCGCCGCATCCCCCGTCGTCGTCGCCCGCGCCGTCGTCCGCTCGCTCGGGCGCCGCGCGACGATCGTGCCGGGGAGCCTCGGAAAGCTCTTGACCACGTCCCTCTCGCTGTTGCCTCGGAGCCTGCGGGTGCGGATCATGGGCGACGTGATGAGAGGGATGACGAAGCACCGTGGCGCGCCGCACGAGACAGCCGGACCGTGATCTCGCCGACGCCTGCGTCGTGGAGGCGCTCGCCATCGTCGAGGAGGAGGGCTTCGAGAAGCTGAGCCTGCGCGAGGTCGCGCGCCGCCTCGGCGTCTCGCATCAGGCGCCCTACAAGCACTTCCCGAGCCGAGACCACATCGTGGCGGAGATGGTCGCGCGCGCCTTCGCCGGCTTCGCGGCCCATCTCGACGCACGGGGGCCGGCGGGCTCGCCGCGCGAGGATCTCGGCGCCATGGGACGGGCCTATCTCGGCTACGCCCTCGCGCACCCGCTGAACTACCGGCTGATGTTCGGCACGCCGCTGCCGGAAGCGGGCGATCACCCCGAGATGATGCGCCTCGCCCGGCACGCCTTCTCGCTGCTCGAGCAGGCCCTGGCTCGCGTTCACGCCGCGGAGGGGCGCACGGTTCCCGCCGACCTCGTGGAGAAGGATGCGCTGTTCGTCTGGTCGGTCATGCACGGCCTCGTCGGCATCCTGCGCAGCAGCGTCGCGCCGTCGCTCGGCATCGCGCCGGGTGCGCTGGCGACCGTACCCGAGCACGTGCTCTCCCGGATCGGCTCGGCGCTCGGGCTGCCGGAGGAGGAGGCGGGGCCTCGCTGCCTCTAGCGCATCGGAACCTCGTGCACCGCCTGCTCGCCGAGCGGCCGCGCGCCCCGCCATCCCTCCAGCAGCGCCGGCCGCAGGGCGCCGATGCGCGGGAGCGCGACGTCGCCGACGCGCGGCGCCGGCGGCGGCATCGCCCCCGCGGCGAAGCCGAGCGCGTCCAGCGGTGCGAGCAGGGCCGCGTCCGGCGCGAGGACGTGCACGGGCACCGCCCGCGAGGCGCCCTCTCCGGTGATCAGCGGCGCGGGCTGGTGGTCGCCCATCACGATCACCACCGTGTCCGGGTCGATCCGCTCGGCGACGAAGGCGGCGACCGCGTCCAGCGAATGCGCCACCGAGCGCGCGTACTGCACGCGCACCTTCTCTCGGTCGCGCCAGACCTCGCGGGGCTCGGGCGCGCCGTCCGTCCAGCGCCGGTAGATCGCGCCGTCGCCGAGTTCCTCCCAGGCCACGACCTCCGGCACCGGCAGCCAGGGCGCGTGGCTCGAGATCAGCGCCGCGACCGCGAACACCGGCGGACGCGGGGTCGAGCCGTTCCGGCCCGCCTCGAGCTCCGTGGCGTCGAGCTCCGTGCGGGCGAGATGGTCGAGAGCGAACTGGTCGGGCACGATGCCCCAGTAGAAGGCCGGGCCGGCATAGCCCATGTCCCCCGCCTCGTAGGTCGCGTCGTAGCCGAGCAGCCTGCCCTCCGGCCAGGGCATTGTGATCGCCGGCATCGACTGCACGGTCCGCCATCCGGCCCGCGAGAAGTCGTCGACGAGGGTGCGCGGGCTCTCCGCCAGGAACAGCGCATAGAGGGTCTGGTCGTCGATGAAGCGGCCGGACGAGACGCTGGCGTGGTTGAGCCAGGACTGCCCGCCGGCGCTCGCCGCCACGAGCCGCCCGGAGGCGAGCGCGAAGCCGGCTTCGCTCGCCCGCGCCTCGAAGGCCGCGAGCCGCGGTGCGATCACCTGCGCGTAGGCCGGCGTGTCGAGGGCGGTGACGCCGTAGCTCTCGATGAAGACGACGAGCACGTCGCGTCCGTCGAGCGCCGCGAACAGCGCGCTGTCGGGAGTGCCGTCGGCGGCGTCGCGGGCGAGGTCGGCGCGGAAGGCGGCGCGCCGGCCCAGCGCGACGACCAGTCCTTCCGCCTGCAGCGCGACGGTGAGGCTCGCGGAGCCGCCGACGGGGCGCCAGCCCGGCAGGCCCTCCATGAAGGCCTTCTGCCCGCCCCAGAGCGCCAGCGCGCCGGCGCCGAGCGCGAGCATCGTGCGCCGCGCCGCCGCGGCCGCGAACAGTTCCGCGAGCCGCGAGAGGCCCCAGACCAGCGCCGCGTAGAGGCCCGCGAGCGCGACGACGAGCCCGGCGACGGCACCCCAGGCGCGCGCCGGCCCGAGCAGCGTGCGCGCCACGTCCATCGTCGCCGGCAGGAGCGAGAGATCGAGGTAGAGGTTGAGCGGCCGGTCGACGACCGAACGCGCCGTCAGGTCGGCGATGCGGATCGCGACGAGCAGGACGAGGATGCCGGCGAGCGCGTGCACCAGCCCGCGCGGCACCCGCCCCGCCTTCGCCCGCACCAGCGCCAGAAGGGCGAACGCCGCCCCCACCTCGAGGGCGAAGCCGAGATGGAAGGCTCCGAACAGCGCATCCGCGAAGGGCGGCAGGTTCACCGCGAGGCTCACGACGAACCACGCCGCGACGAGGATCGCCGCCGCCGCGAGCGGGGAGGGGGGAACGCGCGTCATCCAGGGTCCTTCGCCGACGAAGGGTGTCTACGCGCGAGAGGGGGCGGCGGATGGGGGGATGTCAAGCAATGATCAGGAGCCGATCTCGCCCGCCGCATCGATGACCTCGATGGCGCAAGCGCGTGCCGCTGCTGCGAGCCGCCCGTCGCAGGTGGCGAGCGGAAGCTGCAGACGCACCGACACTTCCAGGTAGGTCGCCTCATAGATCGTCAGCCCGTGAGCCAACGAAAGCATGCGTGTCCCTTCCCAGGCATGCTCCGCGGTCGAACCGTCGATCTGGATCCGCATTCGGCGGAGCCGGGACAGGGTCAGGTCGGCGAAGTCCGGCGTGCACCGTTTCCGTCGAACTGCCGTGGCCAGGGCGTTGGCGACCTCCAGCTTCCAGAGTGAGGGTGCGATCGCGCCGAGGTTCGGCAGGCGCTGCAGAACCGCGGTGCCCGCTGGAGTCTGCTCGTCCTCGAAGAACCAGGAGAGCGTCATCGAGCTGTCGAGCACGATCATTCGCCGCGCCGTCCCTCGTCGATGAGCTCGCGGATGGTGATGCCATCCAACCGCACCCCGCGTGAGGCGCGCAGGATCTCCTCCGCCGCCCGAGCGGCATCCTCGATCTCGGCATCCGAGCGCACGGGACGGATCACCACCCGTCCGCCTTCGACCGCGCAGCTCACGGTCGCGCCTTTAGAGAGCCCGGCATCACGCACGACGTCCGCTGGCAGGCGGACGGCCAGGCTCTTGCCCCATTGCCCGATCGTGGACTTGGTCATCCTCGTGCTCCTCGGTCTCGAGGTCATGATCGCTGTCCGGCGGCCGTCTGCGATCAGCTTCGCCAACCACAGTCGACGTGGTCCGCTTCATCCCGGATATCCATAGGATATCCACGACCCCCGCGCAATCCGTCGCGCGCGCGCCCATCCCGTCTCCCCGCCCCGCGGCCTTTGCCCCGGGACCGGCATCCGCTAAGCCTGTGCGGCTCGCGGGCTCGTGCGCCCGCACCGGGAGGACGCACGCATGATCGACAAGATCGTCCCGACGCTGGAGACGGCCGTCGCCGGCATTCGCGACGGGTCGACCGTGCTCCTCGGCGGCTTCGGCACGGCGGGGATGCCGTTCGCGCTGGTCGATGCGCTGCTGGCGCAGGGCGCGGCGGATCTCACCATCGTCTCGAACAATGCCGGCAACGGCGAGACCGGCCTCGCGGCCCTGCTCGCCGCCGGGCGCGTGCGCAAGGTGATCTGCTCGTTCCCGCGCCAGCACGACAGCTACGTCTTCGACGGGCTCTATCGGGCCGGGAAGGTCGAGCTCGAGGTCGTGCCGCAGGGCACCCTCGCCGAGCGCATCCGCGCCGCCGGGGCGGGCATCGGGGCCTTCTTCACGCCCACCGGCTACGGGACCCTGCTCGCGCAGGGCAAGGAGACGCGTCGCATCGACGGGCGCGACCATGTGCTCGAACACCCGATCCAAGGCGACGTGGCGCTGATCAAGGCGCAGGCCGCAGACCGGCACGGCAACCTCGTCTACTCCAAGACCGCGCGCAATTTCGGGCCGATCATGGCGAGCGCCGCCGCGCTGAGCGTCGCCCAGGTCTCGCAGGTCGTGCCGCTGGGCGCGCTCGATCCCGAGAGCGTCGTCACTCCTGGCATCTTCGTCTCGCGTGTCGTCGTCGCCCACGAGGCGACACCCCCGTCCTGGTGAGGTCAAACGCCATGAACAAGCTCGACCGCGACGCCATGGCCGCCCGCGTCGCCCGCGACATTCCGGACGGCGCCTACGTCAATCTCGGCATCGGCCTGCCCACCCGCGTCGCCGACCACCTGCCGGAAGGCCGCGAGATCGTCCTGCACACCGAGAACGGCCTGCTCGGCATGGGGCCGCGCCCCGCGCCCGGGGAGGAGGACCCGGAACTGATCAACGCCGGCAAGCAGCCGGTGACGATGCTGCCGGGCGCCTCCTTCTTCCATCATGCGGACTCCTTCGCGATGATGCGCGGCGGCCACCTCGACGTCTGCGTGCTCGGCGCCTTCGAGGTGTCGATCACGGGCGACCTCGCCAACTGGCACACCGGCAAGCCCGATGCGATCCCGGCTGTCGGCGGCGCCATGGACCTCGCCATCGGCGCCAAGCGCGTCTTCGTGCTGATGGAGGCGCTTTCCAAGGACGGCCGACCGAAGCTCGTCGAGCGCTGTGCCTATCCGCTCACGGGCACGGCCTGCGTGTCGCGGGTCTACACCGATCTCGCCACCTTCGACCTGACGCCCGACGGCGTCGTCGCGCGCGATCTCGTCGTGGGTCTCGACCTCGCGGGCCTGCGCGACCTCATGGGCCTCGACCTGCGCGCGGGATGAGGCCCCGCGCTCAGGCGTGCAGCGGCCCGTCCTCCGGCTCGCCCAGGAAGTTGCCGTGGAAGCCGAAGGTGACGATCTCCGGCGCCTCGGCGCGGGCGATCTCCTCGAGCGTCGCCGCGTCGAGCACGAGCAGGTAGGAGCGCTCGGCCCGGGCGTCGAGCACCACAGAGAGCAGCACGCCGTCGTCCTCGTCCGTGCCGCCCGGCCGGCGCACGAGCACGGGCTCGCCGGGCCAGGCGCCGTCCTCGCGCCAGACGCGGGCGTTCGCCGCCGGATCGCCGTGAAGGTCGACCTTGACGATCGAGTCGAGGAAGTCGGCTCCGGCCTGGCCGTTGCCCCAGACGTAGCGGTAGGGGCGGCCCTGGCGGCCGGGATAGTCGATGCGCGGCAGCTCGATCGGCGTGTCCGAGAGCGTGCGCATCGCGACCTCCCCGCCGCCGGCGGGAAGCGAGAGCCGCACCAGCCGGCCGACGGCGCGCACGGGCTCGCGCCCGCGCAGCCGCGCCAGGTAGAGCGCGTCGATCACCGAGGCGTCGTCGTAGGCGACGAGATCGACCTCGAGCGCGTCGTCGCGCTCCACGGCGTTGACGTGGTGGAAGGCGAACAGGGCGGGCGCCGTCCAGCGCCCGACCAGCGCGCCGGTCGCCTTGTCGAGCACGGTCAGCGTCGTCCCGCGTGCCGGGTCCCAGCGATAGTTGCGGATGAAGGGCACGTTCGAGAGATAGAGCCGCAGCGGGTTCACCACGAAGGGGAACTCCGCCAGCACCAGCCGGCGGGCGCTCATGCCGAAGGAGTGCATGTAGGACGGCCGCTCCACCGGGATTCGGGCGAGCTCGCGCTCGGCGCCCGAATCGTCCACGGCGTGGACGTGGTAGGCCGAGCGCCGGCCGAAGGAGATCACGTAGGTGTAGGCGAGGGCGCCGTCGTGATGCGGGTGCGCCGTCGAGACGGAGCCCTCCACCGAGGCGCCGAAATCGTGGATCCCGAGCGTCTCCAGCGTCTGCGGGTCGAATCGGACGGGCAGCCGCGTCTCGGTGAGCGCGACGATCTCCCCGCCGATGCGGTTGACGCTGACCACGGCGTTGTCGGTGATCGTCGGCTCGAGGATCGCCTGTACCCGCCCGAAAAGGCTGCGGCAGGGGTCGGTGGCGAATTCGGCGTGGACGATCCGGCCCTCGCGCATGGCCTCCTCGTGGGCCTGCGAGCGCAGGAAGCGGCTGCGATAGGTCACCCGCCCGTCGGCGACCGCGAAGCGGTGCAGGCGCGCCAGGCCGTCGAACCAGTGCGCGTAGCTCTGCCCGCCGACCTCGAACAGCGCCGGCGCGACGCGCAGCAGGGCGCCGGAGAGCCAGCCCGGCAACGCTCCGCGCACGGGCAGGTCGACCGCCTCGACCTCCCGCGTCGTCGACCGGAAGCCGGCGGCATAGGGGGCCACGTCCTCTCGCGATTCGCTCATGCACGTCCTCGGCGTCGCCCCGGGTTCCCAGAACCGTGCGGGCGGAAAGCGGTTCCCGGCCGCGGCCCGTCCTGGCCGCCGACCGTCGAGGACCGTCGCACGACGCGCCCTGCGATGGCCACACCCCGCGCATCGTCGCGCTCGCCGCGGCGAGCACGTGCGGATATCAGGTTTGCTCGTAAAACGGGTTTGCGCGTCGGCGCCGCACGTTTCGAGCGGGCGCACGAGCCAGGGCGGGCCAACGCCCCGCACCGGGAGATGGGCTCCCGGCGCCAACGGGCATATGCCTAGCCCGATCGATCGGAGGATAGGCGATGAAGTGGCTCCTGCCACGACCGAGCGTGTCCGTCACGTTCCGAAGCGTGCGGTAGACGAGCTGGTCCCTCGTCTTCCGCGTCCCGCTGGGAGCGTGACGAGACAGAGAGGGGAGGGGAAACTCTCCACTCCCACTCCGAAACGATATGGCACACCCGCCCGAGCCGGCAACGCCGCCCGCGCGATGCCCTCCACACCGCCCGCGGCGCCGTGCCTTGTTTTCGCCCCGCCCGGCGCGCACAGCGCGCCGACGCGCGCGGCGGGCCGTTCCCCGTCGGACGGTCCCCCGATTTGACATTCGCACCCGGATTGCCGAGATGACCCGCGCCGCCGGAGCCGCTCGATGACGACACTCTCCCTCAACCGGGACGGAAGCTTCCCCGAGCCCGATCGGGGCACGGCCGGCGGGCGCGTGCTCGCCTTCGCCGAGGGCGGCCACGGGCGCGCGGTCTTCCTGCTGGTGCTGATCTGCCTCGCCTCGTTCCTGCCGGGGCTCGTCTCGCTCCAGCCGATGGATCGCGACGAGCCGCGCTACGCCCAGGCGACGAAGCAGATGCTGGAGACGGGCGACCTCGTCGACATCCGCTTCCAGGAGGAGGCTCGTCACAAGAAGCCGGTCGGCATCTACTGGATGCAGAGCGTGGCGGTCTCCGCCGCCGACGCGCTGGGGCTGGAGGACGCGCGCACGACCATCGCCGCCTATCGCGTGCCGTCGCTGCTCGGCGCCATCGCGGCGACGCTGCTGACGTACTGGGCCGCGCTCGCCCTGGCGCGGCGGCGCGAGGCCTTCCTCGCCGCCGCGCTGGTGGGCGCGAGCGTGATCCTCATGGTCGAGGCGCGCCTCGCCAAGACGGATGCGGTGCTGCTCGCCTGCTGCGTCGCGACGATGGGCGCGCTCGCCCGCGCCTGGCTCGCCCGCGGCGCGGTGCGCCTGCCGACGCACGCCGTCCTCGCCTTCTGGCTGGGGATCGGCGTGGGCGTCCTGGTGAAGGGGCCGCTCGTGCTCTTCTTCGCCGGGCTCCCCGTGATCGCGCTCTCGCTGCACGAGCGCTCGGCGCGCTGGCTCCTCGCGCTGCGGCCGGTGCCCGGCGTCGCGATCGCGCTGGCCATCGCCGCGCCGTGGTTCGTCATGATCGCGCTGCGCTCGGGGGCGGACTTCTTCGCCGCCTCGGCGGGCGGGGACCTGCTCGGCAAGGTCGGTACCGCGCAGACCTACCATTGGGCGCCGCCGGGCTTCTACCTCGTCGCCTTCTTCGCGACCTTCTGGCCCGGCGCACTGATGGCGGCGATCGGCTCGGAGTTCGTCTGGATCAACCGCCGCGCACGGGAGGCGGCCTTCCTCGTCGCCTGGGTCGTGCCGGCCTGGGTCGCGCTCGAGCTCGTACCGACCAAGCTGCCGCACTACGTGATGCCGCTCTATCCCGCGCTGGCGATCGCGGCGGCGCTGGGGATCGGGCGTGGCTTCGTCGGCCCCTACCGGTGGCGCTTCCGCGTCTTCGGCTTCCTTCTCGCCCTCGTCCCGGTCGCCCTCCTGATCGGCCTGCCGATCGCCGCCTTCATGCTGGGTGACCGGCTCGGGCTTCCCGCCCTCGTCGGGCTCACGGTCGCAGCCCTCGTCGGGCTCGTCGCCTGGCGGCTGTGGGCCAAGGCGCGGGTGGAGGAGGCGGCGCTGGCGGGCGTGGTCTCGGCGATGGCGCTCGCCGTCGCGGTCTTCGGCCTCGCGCAGAAGGATCTCGCCGCCCTGAAGCTCTCGCCGAACCTCGCCGCCGCGGCCGAGCGGGCGCTCGCCTGCCCGGACCCGCGCGTGGGCACGCTCGGCTACCGCGAGCCGAGCCTCGTCTTCCTCGTCGGCACCGACCTCGTCATGCTCGACGGTCCCGACGCCGCCGCCCGCTTCCTCGCCGAGGATCCCTGCCGCGCCGTCTTCGTCACCGACGCGTTCGAGGTCGGCTTCGGCCAGGCGCTGGCGGAGGCCGACGTGGCGGCGGTGCAGGCCGAGCGGGTGCTCGGCTTCAACATCAACGGCGGCGATCCGCTCGGCATCGGCGTCTACGTCCCGGCCTCGGAGGGCGCGCGATGAGCGGCCCCTCCAGCGCCGAGCGTGCCGATCGCGTCGCCCCGCAGCCGCCGGCGCTCTCCGTCGTCGTGCCGGTGAAGAACGAGGCCGGCAACATCCTGCCGCTGATCGCCGAGATCGAGGCCGCCTGCGCGCCGCTCGGCGCCTTCGAGATCGTCTACGTCGATGACGGCTCGGACGACGCCACCGCCGAGGAGCTCGCCGCCGCCCGGGCCACACGCCCGCACCTGCGGGTCGTGCGTCACGCCGCGAGCTGCGGCCAGAGCGCCGCGGTGCGCTCCGGCGTCCGCGCCGCCCGCGCGCCGCTCGTCGCCACCATCGACGGCGACGGGCAGAACGACCCGGCCTTCATCCCCGCCCTCGTGGCGGCGCTCGAGACGGCCGGGCCCGGATGCGGCCTCAGCGCGGGCCAGCGCACCAGCCGCCAAGGCCGCTTCAAGGCCTTCCAGTCGCGCGTCGCCAACGGCGTGCGCCGGCGGGTGCTCGCCGACGCCACCCGCGACACCGGCTGCGGGCTCAAGGTCGTGCGCCGCGACGTCTACCTGATGCTGCCCTATTTCGACGCGCTCCACCGCTTCATGCCGGCGCTCGTCGCGCGCGAGGGCTACACCGTCGTCCATGTCGACGTGAAGGACCGCCCGCGCCTCGCCGGCACCTCGAAATACGGCATGCTCGACCGCCTCTTCGTCGGCATCCTCGATCTCGCGGGCGTGTGGTGGCTGATCCGCCGGCGCCGGCGCATCGCACAGGCGCGGGAGGTCACCGCACGGGAGATCACCGCGACGGAAACCTCCGCGCCGCAGGTCTCGGCGCCCGAGTTCTCTACGCCAGGGCTCTCGGCGCCCGGGCTCTCGGCGCCCGGGCTCTCGGCGCCCGGGCTCTCGGCGCCGGCGTCCGGCGCGCCCGCGGGTTCCCCCATCTCGGAAGGGTCGCCTCGATGATCGCCAACCTGATCAACGACCTGGGCGGGCGCCTGCACACGATCTTCATCGACAGCTTCGACATGGTCGTGCTGATCGGTCTGCTCGGCCAGCTCCTGTTCACCGCCCGCTTCATCGTGCAGTGGATCGCCTCCGAGCGCGCCGGCAAGAGCGTGGTGCCGATCTCGTTCTGGTTCTTCTCGCTGGGCGGCGGCTTCATCCTGCTCGGCTACGCCGTCTACCGGCAGGACCCGGTGTTCATCATCGGGCAGGCGCTCGGCTCGTTGATCTACATGCGCAACCTGATGCTCATCGCCAAGTCGAAGCGCGAGACCCGATCCCTGACCTCCTGAGCGAGAGCCGCGCATGAGCGATCCGCGCGAGACGCCCGCCTTCGCCGGCGACCTCGAGGAGATGCTGGCCCACGCCTGGCGCCAGCTGTCGCGCGGCGTGAAGGATCGCCGCTCGCCCTACCACACGCCCTGCGTCGCGACGATCGGGCTCGACGGCCGCCCGCGCCAGCGCACCGTCGTGCTGCGCGGGGTCGAGCCGGCGACGGCGCGGCTGCGCTTCCACACCGATGCGCGTACGGAGAAGGTCGCAGAGCTGCGGCAGGACCCGCGCATCGCGCTGCACGCCTACGACCCGTCCGGCAAGCTGCAGATTCGCGTCGAGGGTCGAGCCACGCTGCATGGCGACGACGCCGTCGCCGAGCAGTCCTGGCGCGCCACGCGCATGGCGAGCCGCGGCGTCTACGCCACCGATCCGGCGCCCGGCAGCGCCCTCGATGAGCCCGGCGGCTACCGGCTGCCGGAGGACGAGGGCGCGATCCTCGCCGGGCGCGCGCATTTCCGTGTCGTCGAAATCGCGGCCGAGAGCCTCGAGACCCTCTGGCTCGCGCATGACGGCCATCGCCGCGCGCGCTTCGTCCTCGACGGCGCAGCGCGCGCCGAGGGAACCTGGCTCGTGCCGTAGAGGCACGGGCACCGGCCGCTCAGCCGTCGGCGCTCACCCGTGCGCTCACCGCGCCGCGCGCAGACGTGCGAACCCGGCGTCGAGGTCCTCCTGCAGGTCGGCGGGATCCTCCAGCCCGATCGAGAAGCGCAGCATCGGGCCCTCGTGCGCGAAGCGCGTGGCGGTGCGGGTCTTGTTCGGGTCGAAGGGGACGACGAGGCTCTCGAAGCCCGCCCACGAGAAGCCCATCCCGAACAGTCGCAGGCCGTCGAGCATCGCCGCGAGCGCGGGCGTCGAAACCGGCTCGAGCTCGACGGAGAACAGGCCCGAGGAGCCGGCGAAGTCGCGCTTCCAGGTCTCGTGGCCGGGGTGCCCGGGCAGCGCCGGGTGCAGCACGCGGCGCACCTCCGGGCGGGCGGCGAGCCAATGCGCCATGGCGAGCCCCTGCGTCTGCGCCTCCCTCAGCCGCAGGCTCATGCTGCGCATGCCGCGCAGGCACAGGAACACGTCCTCGGGCCCGGCGCAGTTGGAGAACAGGTCGAAGGTCTTGCGCAGCCGCGGCCAGTGCTCGGCATTGGCCGAGACCATCCCCATCAGCAGGTCCGAGCCGCCGGAGAGGTACTTGGTGCCCGCCTCGATGGCGAGATCCGCCCCGCGCGCGTGCGGCGGGAACAACAGCGGCGTCGCCCAGGTGTTGTCGACGACGACGCTCACGCCCTTCTCGTGCGCGGCCGCGGCCATGGCCGGGACGTCCTGCACCTCGAGGGTCAGCGACCCCGGCGTCTCGAGGAACAGCACCTTCGTGCTCGGCCTGATCAGCGCGGCGATGCCCGCGTCGATCATCGGGTCGAAATACTCGGTCTCGACGCCGAGCCCGGCGAGCATCTCGTCGCAGAACGCGCGGGTCGGCCAGTAGACGTTGTCGGTGACCAGGATGTGATCCCCGGCCTTGACCTGGCTGAGAAGCGCGAGCGAGATCGCGCCGAGGCCGGAGGGCGCGAGCACGGTGCCGGCGGCGCCGGACAGCTCGGACCAGGCGGTCTCGAGCGCTTCCGTCGTGGGCGTGCCCCGCGTGCCGTAGACGTAGCGTCCCCGCCGGTTGAGGAGATCGTCCATCGTCGGGAAAAGAACGGTCGATCCGCGGTAGATCGGCGTATTCACGAACCCGTGCTGAGTGGACGGGTCGCGGCCGGCGTGAACCAGGCGTGTGCGGTCACTCCAGCGCGGCCGTGCATTTTCTTCCGTCATTTGCATCCTCGACTTGCATAGGGTGCGGGCAACCGCTGCTTAGCACCTCCGGCACCGTGAAAATATACGCCTTCGTGCTCCGTCATAGCCCTCATGGGTACTTGACCGCGTCCGAACGGTGCCCTGAGATGCGCCCGTGACGCGACCCGGGCCGCTCGGCGATACAGCGAAGGCGACATCGGCATTGACGCACGAGCTGGACGGCGCCAGAGAAGTGCCCGGGGCACCGACTTGCGAACGCAGCAGGTCGGCATGCGCCACCAGAGGGGCTGACTTGCTAGGCGGGTCGGCGCACGTGTCTTTCCTTGGGAGATCGACAAGCATGAAGAAAGCGCTTTCCACACTCGCCTTCGGCCTGGCCGCCGGCGTCGCCTTCACCGGCGTCGCCGCCGCGCAGGACACGCTCCAGCAGGTCCGCGATCGCGGGGAGCTGATCTGCGGCTCCAACACCGGCCTGTCCGGCTTCGGCGTTCCGGACGCCCAGGGCAACTGGACCGGTTTCGACGTCGACTACTGCCGCGCGCTCGCCGTCGCGATCTTCAATGATCCGGAGGCGGTCTCGTTCATCCCGCTGTCGGCCAAGGATCGCTTCACCGCCCTGCAGGCGGGAGAGATCGACGTGCTCTTCCGCAACTCGACCTCGACGATGTCGCGCGACACCTCGCTCGGCCTCGACTTCCCGGCGATCAACTACTACGACGGCCAGGGCTTCCTGGTGAACGCGAGCCTCGGCGTGACCTCGGCGCTCGAGCTCGGCGGCGCCTCGGTGTGCGTCCAGCAGGGCACGACGACCGAGCTCAACCTCGCGGACTTCTTCCGCCGCAACAACATGGACTACGAGCCCGTCACCTTCGCCCAGTCGGTCGAGGCGGTCGAAGCCTACCTCAGCGGGCGCTGCGACGCCTTCACGACGGACGCTTCGGGCCTCGCCTCCGAGCGCCTGCGTGCGCCGACGCCGGGCGACCACGTCATCCTCCCGGAGATCATCTCGAAGGAGCCGCTCGGGCCGGTGGTCCGTCACGGCGACAACAACTGGGCCGACATCGTGCGCTGGCTGCACTACGCCATGCTCGAGGCCGAGGAGTACGGCGTGACGTCCGCGAACGCGCAGGAGATGCGCGACACCTCTGAGGCGCCGGTCGTCCGTCGTCTGCTGGGCGTCGAGGGCAGCTTCGGCGAGATGATCGGTCTCGACAATGACTGGTCGTTCAACGTCATCTCGACGATCGGCAACTACAGCGAGGTGTTCGAGCGCAACATCGGCGAGGGCTCTCCGGTCGGGCTGAGCCGCGGCCTGAACGCGCTCTACACAGACGGCGGCCTGCAGTACGGCCATCCGATCCGCTGAGGATCGCGTCGGAGCGCCGCACCTCCGGGTGCGGCGCTCTTCTTGCATCCGCTGATACGAGCCGGTTCAGGGGAACGGCCACGGGCGAAAGAGCTCGGCAGCGTGATGACAGCGACCGGCGCCGAAGGCGCCGGCTTGTGGAGGGTGACAAGTTGGCGAGCGTCGTCGAGCAAGCGCCGCCCCGAACCTCGTTGATCTACGATCCGAAGGTCCGCGGCTTCTTCTTCCAGGGTGTCCTGGTCCTCCTCGTCGGCTGGTTGGCCTACGAGGCCGTCACGAACGCGATCGAGAACCTCAGATCCGCACGCATCGCGTCCGGCTTCGGCTTCCTGGGCCAGCCCGCTGGCTTCGACATCAACCAGACCTTCATCGAGTATTCCGCGGCCGCCTCGACCTACGGCGACGCACTGATCGTCGGGCTGCTCAACACGCTGCTGGTCGCCGCCATCGGCATCGTGCTCGCCACGATCATCGGCTTCGCGGCGGGCATCGCGCGGCTGTCGAAGAACTGGATCTTGGCCAAGGTCGCCTCGGCCTATGTCGAGATCATCCGCAACCTGCCGCTCCTGCTGCAATTGCTGTTCTGGTACAACGCGGTGCTCGCCACGCTGCCGGCTGCGCGCGATGCGATCCCGCTCGCGCCCGGCTTCTACCTGAGCGTCCGCGGCCTCTCGCTCCCCGCCGCCGTGTTCGACGGCAGCGCGGTCTTCATCCTCGTCGCCCTTCTCGTGGGCATCGTCGTGTCGTTCTTCGTGCGCCGCTGGGCGAAGGCGCGCCAGGCGGCGACGGGCGAGCAGTTCCCGATCGGCCTCACGACGCTCGGCCTCGTCGTCGGCCTGCCCGTCCTCGCCTGGTTCCTGCTGACGTTCTTCGGCGGCACGCCGATCACCTTCGACACGCCGCAGCAGGGCCGCTTCAACCTCACCGGCGGCTCGCAGCTGTTTCCGGAATTCGTCGCGCTCGTCCTGGGCCTGGCGATCTACACCGGCGCCTTCATCGCCGAGGTGGTCCGCGCCGGCATCCTCGCGGTCTCCCGCGGGCAGACAGAGGCCGCCTCCTCGCTGGGGCTGAAGGGCGGGCAGACGATGCGCTTCGTCGTCATCCCGCAGGCGATGCGGGTGATCGTTCCGCCGCTGACGAGCCAATACCTGAACCTGACGAAGAATTCCTCGCTCGCGGTCGCGATCGGCTATCCCGATCTCGTGCAGGTCTTCATGGGCACGGTGCTGAACCAGACCGGGCAGGCGGTGGAGGTGGTGGCGATCACCATGGTGGTCTACCTGACGATCTCGCTGCTGACCTCGTTCTTCATGAACATCTACAATCAGCGCATCGCGCTGGTCGAACGCTGAGGAGGGCGCGATGACCGTCATGACCCCCCAGCGAGACCTGCCCCCCCAGCGCGGCTTCGTGCGCCGCGATGCGGTGGAGGCGATGCCGCCGCCGATCCCCGTGCGCGGACCCGTCGTGTGGATGCGCGAGAACCTGTTCTCCGGCCCCCTCAACACGGCCGTGACCGTGCTGATGGCCTGGTTCCTGCTCTGGATCGTCCCGCCGATCCTCGACTACCTGTTCTTCAACGCCGTTTGGGTCGGCGAGAGCGGGGCCGCCTGCCGCGAGGACGTGACCGGGCGGGAGGTCGGCGCCTGCTGGGCCTTCGTGATCGACCGCGTCAACTACTTCGTCTACGGCTCCTATCCGATCGACCTGCGCTGGCGGCCGAACCTGTTCTTCCTCGTGCTCGCCGTCGGGCTCGTGTGGATGCTCTGGCTCGACGCGCCGCGGCGCGGTCTCGGCGCGATCTACTTCTTCGTCGTGGTGCCGCTGCTGTCGTATTGGCTGCTCGCCGGCTTCCCGGCGATCGGCCTGCGCAGCGTCCCGACCGGCGTGTGGGGCGGCATCCTCGTCACCATCGTGGTCTCGGCGGTGGGCATCGTGATCTCCCTGCCGGTGGGCGTCCTGCTCGCGCTGGGGCGACGATCGAACCTGCCGATCGTGCGGCTCGTGTGCATCGTCGTCATCGAGTTCACCCGCGGCGTGCCGCTGATCACCGTGCTGTTCATGGCCAATACCATGCTGCCGCTGTTCCTGGCGGAGGGCATCACGGTGGACCGCCTGGTGCGGCCGCTGATCGGCGTCGCCTTCTTCGCCTCCGCCTACATGGCCGAGGTGGTGCGCGGTGGCCTGCAGGCGATCCCGAAGGGGCAGTACGAGGGGGCGATGTCGCTCGGCCTGTCGTATCCCAAGATGATGTACTTCATCATCCTGCCGCAGGCGCTGCGGATCGTCATCCCGGGCATCGTCAACACCTTCATCGGCCTGTTCAAGGACACGACGCTGGTGTCGATCGTCGGCATCTTCGACCTGATCCGCACGGTCGAGTCGGCGCGGGTCGACCCGGTCTGGTCTGCGCCATCGGTGAACTATTCCGGCTATGCCTTCGCGGCAATCTTCTACTTCCTGTGCTGCTGGGGCATGTCCTGGTATTCCCAATCCGTCGAGCGCCGCCTCGCGGCCAGCGAAAACCGATGATCGAAGGGGATCGAGCGATGGTCGATACAACGAGCCTCGAGAAGCCGCAGACGGCGACCAGCCAGGCGTCCAACACCGAGGTCGCCGTCGAGATGGTCGGCGTGCACAAGTGGTTCGGCGAGTTCCACGTGCTGCGCGACATCAACCTGCGCGTGATGCGCGGCGAACGTATCGTGGTCTGCGGCCCGTCCGGGTCGGGCAAGTCGACGATGATCCGCTGCATCAACCGGCTGGAGGAGCACCAGAAGGGCCAGATCATCGTCGACGGCACGGAGCTCACCAACGACCTCAAGCGGATCGACGAGATCCGGCGCGACGTCGGCATGGTGTTCCAGCACTTCAACCTGTTCCCGCACCTGACGATCCTCGAGAACTGCACGCTGGCGCCGATCTGGGTCAAGAAGATGCCCAAGAGGGAGGCGGAAGAGATCGCGATGAAGTATCTCACCCGCGTCAAGATCCCAGAGCAGGCGCACAAGTTCCCGGGCCAGCTCTCGGGTGGCCAGCAGCAGCGCGTCGCCATCGCCCGCTCGCTGTGCATGAACCCGCAGATCATGCTCTTCGACGAGCCGACCTCCGCTCTCGATCCCGAGATGGTCAAGGAGGTGCTCGACACCATGGTGTCGCTGGCCGAGGAAGGCATGACCATGATGGTCGTCACCCACGAGATGGGCTTCGCCCGCCAGGTGGCGGACCGGGTCATCTTCATGGACTACGGGCAGATCGTGGAGATGAACGAGCCGGAGGCGTTCTTCTCCAACCCGCAGCACGAGCGCACCAAGCTCTTCCTCGGGCAGATCCTGCACTGACGCCCCGCGGGCGTGCGGCGTCGGTGCGGCGCCGTCGCGCGTCCGAGGGTTTCCAATTCCGCTGGATCGTGGTGTAATTCGGCTCGCGCCGGAGAGAGCGAGCCGACAGAGCCGCCCCCGTGAGCGCGCGGGACGTGTACGGCTCCGGTGCGACAGACGCGACGCGCCACGGGTCGATGCCGGGTGTTCGCCGGTGGGGGCTCTGTCGCGCGGAAGGTCGTTTTCGTGGACGTGCTCGATTTCGCGCGGGCTGCGCTCGCCTGCTATTTCACCTTCATCGCCGTGTTCTACACGGCGAAGCTGTTCGCGCTGCGGGCGCGGACCGGCCGCTCGCACGAGCATCGCGGGCCACCCGGCTCGGCGCAGCGCGTCGGCCGCGCCCTCTTCGGCGTCTTCCGGCTGGCGATCTGGGGCGTGTGCGTCGTGCGCGTGCCCTATCCGGGGCTCGACGCCGCGCTCGGGCGCTTCGACGTGCTCTACACGCCCGCCGTGGTGGCGAGCGGCCTTCTCTTCCTCGTCGCCTCGCTGGCGCTCGTGGTCTACACCCATTCCTACATGTCGGAGGACTGGATGTCGGGCGTGAGCCAGGACGGGCCGCGGCGGCTCATCACCGGCGGCCCCTTCGCCGCCATGCGCCACCCGCTCTTCGTCGCCGTGGCGCTGGGGCAGATCGGCTTCTTCCTGTCGCTGCCGAGCGTGTTCTCGCTCGTCTCGCTCCTCGTCGGGCTCTCCGTCCTGCGCGTCCAGGCGCATGTCGAGGATCGGGCGCTCGACGCGCGCTTCGGCGTCGCCTGGCGCGACTACGCCGAGCGGGTGCCCGCCTTCGCGGTGCCCGGGCCGTTCCGACGCAAGGTCCGCGGATGAGGCCGGCACGTGGCGAGGCGGCCGACGTCGTCCTGCGGGCACCCGCGCCCGGCGAGGTCGACGACCTGCGGGCGATCGACGTCGCGGCCCGCGTGCGCTACCGCGACGCGGGCGGGCCGCTGGCCTTCGTCGCCGACAAGCCGGCGATCGCGGCGGAGCGCTTCGCCCGCGGCGAGACCCTGGTCGCGGAGATCGACGGACGCCCCGTCGGCCACGTCCTGCTCGAGCCGCTGGACGGCCTGCTCTACGTCTCGAGCATCGCCGTCGCACCCGAGGCCGGCGGGCGGGGCGTCGGCCCCGCCCTGATGCGGGCGGCGGAGGCGCGCGCCGTCGCGCTCGGCCTCGCCGGCACGAGCCTCGCGACGTTCCGCGAGCCGCCGTGGAACGGGCCCTGGTTCCGCCGGCTCGGCTACGCGCCGATCCCGCAGGCGCGGATCGGCCCGGGCCTGGCCGCCATCCTGGCCGGGCACGCCAGGTTCCTCGACATGTCCACCCGCGAGACGCTCTGGAAGCCGCGTGCGCCAGCCGCGGCCGGAGATGCCGCATGATCACCATCCGCCCCGAGACCCCCGCGGACGTCGACGCGATCGGCACGATCACCACGAACGCCTTCGCCCGCGCGCCCCACAGGAGCGGGACCGAAGCCGCCATCATCGCGGGGCTGCGGGACGCCGGCGCACTGTCGCTCTCCCTCGTCGCCGAGGAGGAGGGCGCCGTCGTCGGGCACGTCGCCTTCTCGGCAGTGCGCGTCGACGGGCGCGACGTCGGCTGGCTCGCTCTGGGCCCCATCGCCGTGCGGCCCGACCGGCAGGGCCGCGGCATCGGCGCGGCGCTCGTGCACGAGGGGCTCGCCCGTGTCCGCGACGGCGGCGCGCGCGGCGGCGTGCCCGTCGGCGACCCGGGCTCATACGGCCGCCTCGGCTTCTGCGCGGAGCCCGCCCTCGCGAAGCCGGGCGTGCCGGCGCAGTACGTGCTCGCGCATTCCTTCGCGGGCGAGACGCCGGCGGGGAGGCTGTCGCACCACGAGGCGTTCGCGACGCCAAGTCGACGCCAAGTCACTGAGCCCGGCCCCTGAGCCCGGCCCCTGATCCCGGCCGTCGAGCGTATCCCCGAGCGGTCACCGGGGATCGATCGCCGGATGCGCGCGGGGCGCTTGCCCGCAGCGCGCCAATCGCGCATACGTCGACGCACGACCGAGCCGCCGCTGCGTCATCCAACGAGGTTCCCCGTTCATGGCCGATCCCGCGCGTGACGAGGACGACGAGCGGCTCTCCGAGGACGCGCTCATCGTGCGCTACTTCCGGCCCCTGGCGGGGGAGGGGGCGTTCGAGCTGCGGGACGACGCCGGGCGGATCGTGCCGAGCGCGGGGGCGGAACTCGTCGTCACGCTGGATACGCTGGTCGCGGGCGTGCATTTCTTCCCCGACGACCCGCCCGGCGCGATCGGGCGCAAGGCGCTGGGCGTCAACGTCTCCGATCTCGCCGCCAAGGGCGCGCGCCCGTCGGGCTTCCTGCTCTCCGCCGCACTGCCGCAGGACGTGACGCCGCGCTGGCTCGGCCAGTTCGCCGCCGGCCTGAAGGACGCCGCCGACGCCTACCGCTGCCCGCTGCTCGGCGGCGACACGGTGAAGACGCCGGGTCCGCTGACGCTCTCGGTCACCGCCTTCGGCGAGACGCCGCGCGGCGCCATGGTCCACCGCTTCACGGCGCGTCCGGGAGACCGCGTGGTGGTCACCGGCACGATCGGCGACGCGGCGCTCGGCCTGCTGCTGCGCACGGCCCCCGGCGCACCCTGGACCGAGGCGCTCGGCGTCGACGGCCGTGTCTTCCTCACCGATCGCTACCTGCATCCGCGCCCGCGGCTCGCCTTGGTGGAGGCGCTGCGCGCCCATGCCCACGCGGCGATGGACGTGTCGGACGGGCTCGCCGGAGATCTCGCCAAGATGTGCCGCGTCTCGGGCGTGAGCGCCCAGGTGGACCTGGCGCTCCTGCCCCTCTCGGATTCCGCCCGCACCGCGCTCGCGGTCGACCCGACCCTGATCGACACGGTCGTGACCGGCGGGGACGACTACGAGATCCTCTGCACGGTGCCGGACGCCGCCCTCACGCCGTTCCTGAACGCGGCCGAGCTCGTCGGCGTCCGGGCGACGGTAATCGGCACCGTCGTCGCCGGCGACGAGCTCCCGGTCTTCCGTGACGCGGGGACCGAGACGCGCTATGCCTCGGGCTCCTACAGCCATTTCTGAGCGGGTCGCATGACCGAGCCCCACGGGCGGACGCTGCAGCGCGGCGCGACGACCACCGACACCGCGATCGACACGGCGACCGACCCGGCGACCGACCCGGCGATCGACGACGCGCTCGCCCGCCGCAACGCCCTCGTGCTCGCCGGCGCGCAGGCGCTCGGCGGCGCCAACCCCGCGATCATCATCTCGCTCGGCGGCATCGTCGGCCAGCAGCTCGCCGACAACGACGCGCTCGCGACGCTGCCGGTGAGCCTGCTCAATCTCGGGCTGGCGCTCGGCACCATCCCCGCCGCCTTGGTGATGCGCCGCTTCGGCCGGCGCGCGGGCTACATCCTCGGCGCCACGATCGGCGTCCTGGCCGGCACCATCGCGACGGTCGGGATCGCGCGGGAGGCCTTCCTCCTGTTCTGCCTGGGCACCTTCGTCGCCGGCTTCTACGGCTCCTACGTGCAGTCGTACCGGTTCGCCGCGGCGGACACGGCGAGCCCCGCCTTCAAGGCGCGGGCGATCTCCTGGGTGATGGCGGGCGGGCTCGCCGCGGGCATCATCGGGCCGCAGGTGGTGATCCTCACTCGCGAGGCGATCCCCGGGGCGCCCTTCGCCGGCTCGTTCATGGCGCAGGGCGGGCTCGCGCTGCTCTCGATCCTGGTGATCTCCGCCCTGCGTACCCCGCCTGCGCCGCCGCCGCGCCCGGTCGGCGCCGCGGCCGCGCCGCAGGGGCGGCCGCTCTCCGTCATCGTGCGCCAGGGGCGCTTCCTCATCGCGGTCTGCGCCGGGCTCGTCTCCTACGGCCTGATGAGCTTTCTCATGACGGCGGCGCCCATCGCCATGGTCGGCTGCGGGCTGCCCATCGAGACGGCGGCGCTCGGCATCTCCTGGCACATCCTCGCTATGTTCGGCCCGGCCTTCTTCACCGGCCGGCTGATCGAGCGCTTCGGCAAGGAGACGATCACCGCGATCGGCCTCGTCATGATCGCCGTCGCCGCCGCGATCAACCTCGGCGGCCTCTCGGTCGCGCATTTCTGGGGCGGGCTCATCCTTCTCGGGATCGGCTGGAACTTCGGCTTCATCGGCGCGACAGCCATGGTGACGGACTGCCACCGGCCGGAGGAGCGCGCCAAGGTGCAGGGCGCGAACGACTTCCTCGTCTTCGGTTCGGTCGCCGTCGCCTCCTTCTCCGCGGGCAAGCTGCTCGATCTCGGCGGCTGGGAGACGCTGAACTGGCTCGTCTTCCCGCCCGTCGCGGTGGCGCTCGCCCTCGTGGCGCTGCAGGCGCGCGACAAGCGGATCCGGGCCGCCTGAGGGCGCGCGCGCTCATCGAGGCGGGAAAACCGCCCGATCCAGGCGCTTCGGTCCACAAGTCTCGTTTGCGCACCGCCGCAAAGTTTGGCACGACTTCCAGCGGAGAACCTCGAGGGGCGAGCGCCGGCCCCGGCGCGTCGCGCACGTGCCGGCAGACGACGGACGCGGCGCCGACCCCGATCCCAAGGACGGTCAGATGCTCGTACTCACACTCATCATCCTGGGCGGTGCGCTATCCATCGCCTACGGCCTGTGGGCCATCAACGACGTCATGAAGCGCGACGCCGGCACCCTGCGGATGCAGGAGATCGCCGGCGCCATCGCCGAGGGCGCGCAGGCCTATCTCAAGCGTCAGTACATCACCATCGGCATCGTCGGGGTGATCCTCTTCGCGGCGATCGTCTGGCTCCTCGGGATCTGGGTCGCGATCGGCTTCGCCATCGGCGCGATCCTCTCGGGCGCGGCCGGCTTCATCGGCATGAACGTCTCGGTGCGCGCCAACGTCCGCACCGCCCAGGCCGCGGCGACCTCGCTCGCCAAGGGCCTCGACGTCGCCTTCAAGTCCGGCGCCGTCACCGGCATGCTGGTGGCCGGTCTGGCGCTGCTCGGCGTCGCGGTCTACTACACCGTCCTCACCCGCGTGCTGGGCAACGACCCCGGCGGGCGCGTCGTCATCGACTCGCTGGTGGCGCTCGGCTTCGGCGCCTCGCTGATCTCCATCTTCGCCCGGTTGGGCGGCGGCATCTTCACCAAGGGCGCGGACGTCGGCGGCGACCTCGTCGGCAAGGTCGAGGCGGGCATCCCCGAGGACGACCCGCGCAACCCCGCCACCATCGCCGACAATGTCGGCGACAATGTGGGCGACTGCGCCGGCATGGCCGCCGACCTGTTCGAGACCTACGCGGTGACCTTCGTCGCCACCATGGTGCTGGCGGCGATCTTCTTCACCGGCCAGGGCATGATGGAGACGATGCTGCTCTACCCGCTCTCCATCGGCGCGGTCTGCATCGTCACCTCGATCATCGGCACCTTCTTCGTCAAGCTCGGCTCGAACTCGTCGATCATGGGGGCGCTCTACAAGGGCTTCATCGTCACCGGCGTGCTCTCGATCGCGGCGATCGCGCTCGTCAACCTGCTGCTCTTCGGCGGCTTCGCGACCGAGTTCACCGCCGTGGTGCCGACGCTCGGCGGCGGCGTCAACGAGACGACCTTCACCTCGCTCGACCTGCTGCTCGCCGCGGTCCTCGGCCTCGTGGTGACCGGCCTGATCGTCTGGATCACCGAGTACTACACGGGCGTCGGCTTCCGGCCGGTGCGCTCGATCTCGCAGTCCTCGGTCACCGGCCACGGTACCAACGTCATCCAGGGTCTCGCCATCTCGCTCGAGGCGACGGCGCTGCCGACCCTCGTCATCGTGGTGGGCATCATCGGCGCCTACCTGCTCGCCGGCCTGTTCGGCATCGCCATCGCGGTCACCGCGATGCTGGCGCTCGCCGGCATGGTGGTGGCGCTCGACGCCTTCGGCCCGGTGACGGACAATGCCGGCGGCATCGCCGAGATGGCGGGCCTGCCCAAGGAGGTCCGCCGCTCCACCGACGCGCTCGACGCGGTCGGCAACACCACCAAGGCGGTCACCAAGGGCTACGCCATCGGTTCGGCCGGCCTCGGCGCGCTCGTGCTGTTCGCCGCCTACACCTCGGACCTGAACTACTTCATCCTCGCGGCGAACGCCGAGGGCTCGACGCAGTACCAGTACTTCGCCGGCGTCACCCCGGACTTCTCGCTCGCCAACCCCTACGTGGTCGTGGGCCTGCTGCTGGGCGGCCTGATCCCGTTCCTGTTCGGCGGCATCGCCATGACGGCGGTGGGCCGCGCGGCGGGCGCCGTGGTCGAGGAGGTGCGTCGCCAGTTCAAGGAGAAGCCGGGCATCATGGCCGGCACCGACCGGCCGGACTACGGCCGCGCGGTCGACATGCTGACCAAGGCCGCCATCCGCGAGATGGTGGTGCCCTCGCTCCTCCCGGTGCTGGCGCCGATCGTCACCTACTTCGTGATCTTCGCGGTGGCGGGCAAGAGCCAGGCCTTCTCGGCGGTGGGCGCCATGCTGCTCGGCGTGATCGTCACCGGCCTGTTCGTGGCGATCTCCATGACCGCCGGCGGCGGCGCCTGGGACAACGCCAAGAAGTCCTTCGAGGACGGCTTCGTCGACAAGGACGGCGTCAAGCACATGAAGGGCTCGGAGGCCCACAAGGCCTCCGTCACCGGCGACACGGTCGGCGATCCCTACAAGGACACGGCGGGTCCCGCCGTGAACCCGGCGATCAAGATCACCAACATCATCGCGCTGATGCTGCTCGCCGTGCTCTCCCACATGTGAGGACGGCGCCCCGCCCCGGCCCGTGCGGCCGGGGCGGGGGGCTCGCCTCACGCCTCACGCGACCGGCGTCATCCAGCCCAGGACCACGCCGCGCGGGTCGCCGACGATGGCGATGCGGCCCACCTGCGGGACCTCGAACGGCTCGCGGTGGACGGTCGCTCCCCGGGCGCGCGCCGCCGCCAGCGCGGCATCGAGATCGTGCACGCTGACATAGGCGAACCACGTCTCGGGGCCCACCTCGTCGCCCATCTGCGACGTGTCGAACAGGCCGGCGACGGGGGTCTCGCCCACCATGGCGACGGCGTAGACGCTGCCGTCCTCCATCGGCATCTCCTCGTAGGTCCAGCCCAGAGTCTCGCCGTAGAAGGCCTTCGAGGCGGCGATGTCCTTCGTCATCAGCTCGTTCCAGTGGAAGTGCCCGTGCGGTGTCATGGCTCTCTCCTCGGGCGCGCCGTGCGCCGGGCGGACCGTAGACCCGAGCCGCCGCCTGCGACATCCGGGCGCATCCGTAGGGCGTCCCGATGCGGCCCGGCGCCGGGTCTGCCGCCGCGCTTGCCCTATGCAACCGAACCGGCCATGTCATCCTCATCCCGGTCACCGGAAAGACGCCACGGAGAGAGCCGTTGCCGCTACCCGCCATCCTCCAGGGCCGCCTGCGGCTGCCCGTCGTCGCCGCCCCGATGTTCCTCGTCTCGGGGCCGGAGCTCGTCATCGCGCAGTGCAGGGCGGGGATCGTCGGGTCCTTTCCCGCGCTGAACGCGCGCCCGCCGGCGCTGCTGGACGAGTGGCTGGCGCAGATCCGCGAGGCGCTGGCCGCCCACGATGCGGCCCATCCCGAGGCACCGTCGGCGCCCTTCGCGGTGAACCAGATCGTCCACCGCTCCAACGACCGGCTGGAGCAGGATCTCGCCGTCTGCGAGAAGCACCGGGTGCCGATCGTCATCACCTCGCTCGGCGCGCGGCCGGAGCTGAACGACGCCGTGCACGGCTGGGGCGGCGTCACGCTGCACGACGTGATCAACGTCACGTTCGCCCGCAAGGCGCTGGAGAAGGGCGCGGACGGGCTCGTGGCGGTCGCCGCCGGCGCCGGCGGGCACGCGGGCGGGCTCTCCCCGTTCGCGCTCGTCCAGGAGATCCGCGCCTTCTTCGACGGCCCGCTGGCGCTCTCGGGCGCCATCGCCACGGGCCGCGCGGTGCGGGCCGCCGAGGTGATGGGGGCGGACCTCGCCTATATCGGCTCGCCCTTCATCGCCACGACGGAGGCGCGGGCGAGCGAGGGCTACAAGCGCATGATCGTGGAGAGCGCCGCCGACGACATCCTCTACACGCCCTACTTCACCGGCGTGCCGGGCAACTACCTCAAGCCCTCGATCCGCGCCGCCGGCGTGGATCCGGACGCGCTCGCCGAGAAGGAGCGCCAGGCCATGGACTTCGGGGCGTCGGGCGCGGACGCCAAGGCCTGGCGCGACATCTGGGGCGCCGGCCAGGGCATCGGCGCCGTGCACGACGTGGTGCCGGTCGCCGAGCGCGTCGCCCGGCTGGCGGCGGAGTACGAGGCGGCGAAGGGCGCGCCGGGGCGGCTGGCCCTGCGCTGACCGATCCTCCCCCGTCGGGGGCGGTGGATCGGCGCCGGAGGCGACGAGACGGAGAGGGGCGCCGGAGGCGCGCTTCGGCGACAGCCGAAACCACCGACGTCGCGGCTCCGGACCCCACCCCTGATCCGCTTCACGGATCGTCCCCGCCCCGAGGAGGCGGGAGCGGGTGGCGGCATCCAGCTCCTCCCCCATCGGGGGAGGTGGATCGGCGCGAAGCGCCGAACGGAGGGGGTGCGCCGCAGGCGCGTTCGGCGCCAGCCGAAACCGCCCACGTCGGCGGCACGGGACCCCACCCCTGGCTCGCTCCGCTCGCCGTCCCGCCCCGAGGGGGCGGGAGCGGGTGGTGG
>JBNPEA010000008.1:0-51664 GCA_051117315.1 Salinarimonas sp.
TGGGCGCGGGGCCGGGTCGCGGCACGGGTCCCGGCATGCGTCCCGGGGGCGGGACGGGCCGCGGTAGGGGCGTGGGCCGCGGTGACGGGCCGATGATGATGACGCCCGGCGGGGTGCAGGGCAGGCGCGGCCCCGGCGCGGTCGACGGGCGCGACTTCGCCGCGCGGCGCGCCCGCCGCGCCGCGATGGCCAGCGCCAACGCCGACGAGATCGGCCGGCTCTCGCAGGCCATGCGCCCGTTCTGGGAGAGCCTCGACGCGGACCAGCGCGCGCTGCTGCCCGTGCTCGTGCGCGAGCTCGGCGGCTTCGACGCCGGCCCGCGACACGGCGGGCGCGACGCTCATCCGCATCATGGCCGCTACCGGCGCTGAGCGGCGCCGAGGTCCCGACATGCAAAAAAAAGCCGCCCGGTCCCCCGGGCGGCTTCGTCGTTTCGTACAGTCGTGCTCGGCCGTCGTGATCGGCCTCGCGCGGGCGATCAGCGCGAGTAGAACTCGATGACGAGGTTCGGCTCCATCTGCACCGGGTACGGCACCTCGGAGAGGGTCGGGATCCGGGCGTAGGTGGCGACCATCTTGGAATGATCGACGTCGATGTAGTCCGGCACGTCGCGCTCGGGCAGCTGCGCGGCCTCGAGCACCACGACGAGCTGCTTGGAGGCCTGCTTGATCTCGATCACGTCGCCGGGCTTGACGAGGAAGCTCGGGATGTTGACCCGGCGCCCGTTCACCCGGATGTGGCCGTGGTTGACGAACTGGCGGGCGGCGAAGGGGGTCGCCACGAACTTCGAGCGGTACACCACCGCATCGAGACGGCGCTCGAGCAGGCCGATCAGGTTCTCGCCCGAGTCGCCCTTCTGGCGGATCGCCTCGGCGTAGTAGCGGCGGAACTGCTTCTCGGTGATGTTGGCGTAGTAGCCCTTGAGCTTCTGCTTGGCGCGCAGCTGCGTGCCGAAGTCGGAGACCTTGCCCTTGCGGCGCTGGCCGTGCTGGCCGGGGCCGTACTCGCGGCGGTTGACCGGGCTCTTCGGCCGGCCCCAGATGTTCTGACCGAGGCGGCGGTCGATCTTGTACTTCGCCTCAATGCGCTTCGACATCGCGGTTCCTCTCTGCGTTGTCTGGTCTTCTCGAGGAACGCGCCCTCCTCTTCCCTCCCGGCGAGCCGATCGGGACGACAGGCCCGGCCTGCCGGCCGGATCCGCGGGTGCGTGAACGACAACGCGGGCCCCTGGCGAGACCCGCGCATCGAGGGGCGGTCCTAGACGAGGCGGGCGAAAGAATCAACTCCAATGTGGGCGGACAACGCGTCCGTGGACATCTCGCCCGTACGGCTCGACCGCTCGCCCGCCGCGCGCTACATCCGAGTCATGCACGCGCGCGCCCCCCTCCATATCCTGAAGCTCTGCGTCGGCGCCGAGTCGATCGCCGATCTCGAGGGCTGGATCGAGGAGAACCGGCTCTACGCGAAGCGGGCCGGGCGCGCCTACAAGCAGCGGCACACGACGCGGATGGTGCCCAAGCGGATGGACGAGATCGCCGGGCGCGGCTCGCTCTACTGGGTGATCAAGGGCCAGCTCAGCGCCCGCCAGCGGCTGCTCGAGATCCGCCCCTTCACCGACGAGGGCGGCATCGGCCGCTGCCATCTCGTGCTCGAGCCCGTCGTCGTCCCGGTCCAGCCCCGCCCCTGCCGCCCCTTCCAGGGCTGGCGCTATCTCGAGGAGAAGGACGCACCGGCCGATCTCTCGGGGGAGGCCGCGGCGGGGCTCGCGGAGATGCCGGAGGGGCTGCGGCGGGAGCTGGCGGAGCTGGGGCTGCTGTGAGGCGCTCCCGCCCATCGGGGCGGGGGACGATCCGCGCAGCGGATCAGGGGCGGGGTCCCGTTGTGCCGCCGGCGTGGACGGTTTCGGCTCGCGCCGAATGCGCCTTCGGCGCACCCCCTCCGTCTCGTCGCCTGCGGCGCCGATCCACCTCCCCCGATGGGGGAGGAGCGATCCTGCCGCCAGCCCCTCTCTCACGGCGAAGAAGATGCGCTCGCCCACGCCGCCCGGTCCAGCCGATACACCACGCACTCGTCCGCCCCGAAGAACCGCCGTTCCACCGCCTGGAAGCCGAGCCGCTCGTAGAAGCGGCAGGCGCGGACGTGCGGGGCGGGCGGGGCGAGCAGCCCCGCGGGGACGGACGGCTGGGCGAATCTGCGCTCCGGCGCGAGGCGCGTCAGCGCCGCGCCGGAGCCGCGGCCGCGATCGGAGGCCGCGCCGATCCAGACGTCCAGCGCCCGCAGCCCGGGGCCGCAGTCGCCCCAGTAACGGCTCTCCTCCCGCGCCGGGTCGATCGACACGAGGACGCCGATCGACCGGCCCTGCGCCTCGAAGATCAGGATCTCGCGCCAGTCGACCACGCGCGGGATCTCCGCGGCCCAGTCGAACGCGCCGTCGGCCCCGCTCGACGCGGCGACCTCCGGGTCGTCGTTCCAGGCGCGCAGGATCGGCAGGTCGGCGCACGTCGCGGGCCTCAGGCGCATCATCCTCTCCCCGGTCGGCTTCGAATGATCTAGCATGGGGCCATGCAGCGCATCGATCGCATCGTCATTCTCACCGGCGCCGGGATCTCCGCCGAGAGCGGGCTCGGCACCTTCCGCGACGTGGGCGGCATCTGGGCCAAGTTCGACCCGATGAAGCTCGCCACGCCCGAGGCCTTCGCCCGCGATCCGGAGACGGTGCAGGCCTTCTACAACGCCCGCCGGCAGAACCTGCTCGCCGCCGAGCCGAACCCGGCGCACCAAGCGCTGGCACGGCTCGAGGCCGGGCTCGCGGCGCGGGGCGGATCGCTCACCCTCGTCACCCAGAACATCGACGACCTGCACGAGCGCGCCGGCCACCGCGAGGTGCTGCACATGCATGGCGAGCTGCTGAAGGCGCGCTGCGCCGCCTGCGAGGCCGTGGTCGCGGCCCGCGCGGACCTCTCGACGGCGGACGCCTGCGCCGCCTGCGGCCGCACGGGGCGGATGCGCCCGCACGTGGTCTGGTTCGGCGAGATCCCGTTCCACCTCGACGAAATCGAGGAACAGCTGATGGCCGCCGACCTCTTCGTCGCCATCGGCACCTCCGGCGCGGTCTACCCGGCGGCGGGCCTCGTCGGTGCGGCGCGGCAGGCGGGGATCGCCACGCGGGAGATCAACCTCGAGCCGTCCGACAACGCGCACCTGTTCGAGGAGGCGGACTACGGCCGCGCCAGCGAGGCCGTTCCGCGCTGGGTGGAGGCGGTGCTGGGGTCCTGAGGCGCCTCACGCCGCCATCGCGTCCGCGGGCGGCTCCTTCGCGCCGGTCATGAAGGCGACCGCGTCGGACATGGTCACGTCCCCGGGGCGCACCACGCACAGCCGCCGACCGAGCCGGTGGACGTGGATGCGGTCGGCGATCTCGAAGACGTGGGGCATGTTGTGCGAGATCAGCACGATGGGCAGGCCCCGGGCGCGGACCTCCAGGATGAGGTCGAGCACGCGCCGGCTCTCCTTGACGCCGAGCGCCGCCGTCGGCTCGTCCATGATCACGACCTTGGAGCCGAAGGCGGCGGCGCGGGCCACAGCCACGCCCTGGCGCTGGCCGCCCGACAGCGTCTCCACCGCCTGGTCGATGTCCTGGATCGTCATCAGGCCGAGCTCGGAGAGCTTCTCGCGGGCGATGCGGCGCATGGCGCCGCGGTTGAGCGTGCCGAGGACGCGCCCGAGCAGGCCGGACTGCCTGATCTCGCGGCCGAGGAACATGTTGTCGGCGATGGAGAGCGCGGGCGACAAGGCGAGGGTCTGGTACACGGTCTCGATGCCTGCCGCGCGCGCCTCCATCGGCGAGCGGAAGAGCATGCGCTCGCCCATGAGCCGCATCTCCCCGCCGTCGGGCTGCACCGCGCCCGAGAGCGCCTTGATCAGCGTCGACTTGCCGGCGCCGTTGTCGCCGATGACGGCGAGGATCTCACCGGGAAGGAGTTCGAAATCGGCGCCGTCGAGCGCGACGACCCGGCCGTAGCGCTTGGTGATGTTGCGCGCGAGAAGAACGGGCTCGCTCATGATGCCACCTTCCTGATCCATTGGTCGATGGCCACCGCGACGATGATCAGCCAGCCGATGGCGAAGACCTGCCAGAGCACGTCGACACCGGCGAGCCGCAGCCCCGACTGGAAGACGCCGACGATCAGCGCACCGATCAGCGCCCCCATGATCGAGCCGCGCCCGCCGAACAGGCTGATGCCGCCGATCACGACGGCGGTGATGGATTGCAGGTTCCCCTCGTAGAAGCTCTGCGGCGAGATCGAGCCGAGCCGGCCGATGGCGGCCCAGGCGCCGATGGCGCAGACGAGGCCGGCGAGCGCGTAGACCGAGACGAGCACCCGGTCGGTGCGGATGCCGGCGAGCTCGGCCGCGTCCTTGTCGTCGCCGACCGCGTAGACGTGCCGGCCCCAGGCGGTGCGGTTGAGCAGGTACCAGAGCGTCGCGAACAGGACGAGGAGCAGGATCGAGCCGAAGGTGAACTGCGTGCCGAACAGGCCGAAGCTCTGGCCGAAGAATTTCAGCGCCGGCGCCTCGGCGTCGATCGCCTGCGAGCGGATCGACTGCGCGCCGGACAGCCAGAGGTTCAGCGCGAAGAAGACGTTCCAGGTGCCGAGCGTGACGATGAAGGGCGGCAGCTTCAGCCGGGTGACGAGGAGCCCGTTCAGCGTCCCGCAGGCGATGCCGACCAGCATGCCGAGCGGGATCGCGATGCCGACCGGGAGCCCCAGCTCCACCGCGAGCTGGCCCATCGCCACGGTGGTGAGCACCATGATCGCGGCGACCGAGAGATCGATGCCCGCGGTGAGGATGACGAGGCTCTGCGCCGCGGCGAGGATGCCGATCACCGTCACCTGCTGCATGATCAGCGACAGGTTGAACGGCGAGAAGAAGCGCTCGCCGGCGATGAAGCCGAAGGCGACCAGCGAGAGGGCGAGCACCACCACCGGCACCATGGTCGGGTAGGCGTGCAGGAAGGCCTGCACGCGCCCGAGCGCGGTGCGCTTGCGCTCGAAGGAGGCGGGACCGTCGGCGGTGGTCTCGGGCGGATGCATCCTCGTTCCCTCATCGTACGCGTCTCAGGCGGGTCCGCTCGCGCTGCATCGACGGATCGCCCGACCGCGACGCTCCACACCCCCGACCCCTCTCCGCGTGGGAGAGGGGCTGGGGGTGTGGGGCAGTCAGGACTACGACGACGCCGATGCTGGCGCCTCACCCCCAGCAGCGATCGAGGCCCTCTTCCGCGGTCATCGACTCGATCCCCTCGACCGGCTGGTCGGTGACGAGCTCGACGCCGGTGTCGAAGAAGTCGAGGCCCGGCGAGGGCTCGGGCAGGGTGCCGTCCTGGGCGTACTGCGCGATCGCCTCGATGCCGAGCGACGCCATGAGCAGCGGGAACTGCATCGAGGTGGCGCCGATGATGCCCTCCTCGACGTTGCGCACGCCCGGGCAGCCGCCGTCGACGGAGACGACGAGCACGTCGTCCTCGCGGCCCACCGCGCGCAGCGCCTCGTAGGCACCCGCCGCCGCCGGCTCGTTGATCGTATAGACCACATTGAGGTCGGGATGGGCCTGGAGCAGGCTCTCCATGGCGGTGCGTCCGCCTTCCTCGTTGCCGTTGGTGACGTCGCGGCCGAGATAGCGCGGGTCGTCCTCGTCGCCGATGACGTCGGGGTCCTTCACGTCGACGCCGAAGCCCTCGAGGAAGCCCTGGTTGCGCAGGTAGTCCACGCTCGGCGTCATGGCGTTGAGGTCGAGCGACACGATCCTGGCGTCCGCCGCCGCGTCCCCGAGCTGGGCGGCCGCCCACTTGCCGATCAGCCGGCCCGCCTCGCGATTGTCGGTGGCGAAGGTGGCGTCCGCGGCGCTCGCGGGCTCGAACGGCGTGTCGAGGGCGATGACGAGGATGCCCTGGCCGCGGGCCTGCTCGACGAGCGGCACGAGGCCGGCAGAATCGGAGGGCGTGATCAGGATGCCCTTGGCGCCGGCCGCGATGCAGGACTCGATCGCCTGGATCTGGCTGTCCACGTCCCCGTCGATGCGCCCGGCATAGGTCTGCAACTCGATGCCGCGCTCGGCCGCGGCCGCGGCGGCGCCCTCGCGCATCTTCACGAAGAAGGGATTGGCGTCGGTCTTGGTGATGAGGCAGGCGGTGGTCTCCTGCGCGGCGGCGGGAGCCGCCTGCATCAGGGCCGCGCCGGCGACACTCGCCAGCGCGAACGCGATCGTCTTGCGCATCGTCTTTCCTCCGTCGGCGTTTCCTGTCGACCGTTCGTCGCGGCCGTGCGCCGAGTGCACACCGGGACGGGTCTTCTGTCAATAACTAATTCACTGTGATTTATCTATTGACCGATCCGGCCGCGCCGCGCATCGTGGCCGGGAGGAGAGACGCGCGACCATGCGGGCCGACAGCTCGAGACGGGACGCCCCGGCGCTGCACCGGGGCTCGAACCAGACGGGCGTGCGCGCCTACAACGAACGGCTCGTGCTCTCGCTGATGTGGCGGGCCGGTGCGCTGACGAAGACCGACATCGCCCGCCTCACCGGCCTCTCGGCGCAGGCTGCATCCGTGATCGTGCGCCATCTCGAGGCGGACGGGCTGCTGCGGCGCGGCGCGCCCCGGCGCGGGCGCGTCGGCCAGCCTTCGGTGCCGATGTCGCTCGACCCGGAAGGCGCCTTCGCCATCGGCATCAAGGTCGGCCGGCGCTCGACGGACGTTGTGCTGATCGATCTCCTCGGCGTCGTGCGCGCCCATCGGGCGACCGCCTATCCCTATCCCCGGCTCGGCCCGGTGCTGGCCTTCCTCGAGGCCGCGATCGACGATCTCGTGGCCGGGCTCGGCCCCCGGGTCGACCGCCTCGCGGGGGCGGGCCTCGCCATCCCCTTCGAGATCTGGAGCTGGAGCGATGTCGTCGGCGCACCCGCCGGCGCCATGGACGACTGGCGCGAGGCGGACATGCGGGTCCTCCTGGCCGAGCGGCTGCCGTGTCCCCTGGCCCTCCACAACGACGCGACGGCCGCCTGCGCGGCCGAGATCCTGTTCGGCGGCGCGGATCGCCTGGGGGACGTGCTCTCGATCTTCGTCGGCACCTTCGTCGGCGGCGGCCTCGCGCTCAACGGTGGCCTGTTTCCCGGGCGCACCGGCAATGCGGCTGCGATCGGCTCGCTGCCGCTGCGCGGCCCGGACGGCCGCCCGCGCCAGCTCCTCGACGAGGCCTCGCTGCTGCCGCTCGAGCGCCGGCTCGAGGCGGCGGGCATCGACACAGCCGGGATCTGGCGGGCGGACGGGGACTGGGCGGCGTTCGAGCCGCATCTCGGGGCCTGGATCGACCAGGCGGCCGCCGGGCTCGCCACCGCCATCCTCTCCGCCGCCGCCCTCGTCGAGATCGAGGCGGCGGTGGTCGACGGCATCCTCCCGCCCGTGGTGCGCGACCGGCTGATCGCCGCGGTCGACCGGGAGCTGGATCGCCTGCCCCAGACCGGGGTCACGCGCCCGACGCTCCGCCCCGGCCGGATCGGCCCCCTCGCGCGGGCGCTCGGCGCGGCCGGGCTGGCGCTGTCGGAGCGCTACCTGATCGACCAGAACACCCTGATGCGGGCGAAGGCCGGCTAGCGCCGGAACTCGTCACGCAGCGCCCGATAGAGTGCCCGCCAGCGCGGCAGGCGCTCTGCATAGGCGTCCGCGAGGGCGGGGTCCGGCTCGGTGACGTCGAGGATGGTCGGTGGCGTCGCGATCTCCGTTGAGGAGGCGCCCGTCGCCGCGATTCTGCCGAGGCGTGCCGCGCCGACGGCCGGGCCGGCCTCGCCGCCTCTGTAGCGCGTCAGCGGCGCGTCGAGGGCGGAGGCGACGAGGCGGGCGAGGAAGGGGCTCCGCGCTCCGCCGCCGATCAGGCCGGCGGACGGCACCGCGACGCCGGCGGCCGCGAGGGCGTCGCGCCCGTCGACGAGGGAGAGGGCGAGCCCGTCGAGCACGGCCCGCATCACCGCGCCGGGGCCGGCATCCGCGTCGAGGCCGACGAGCGCGCCGCGCGCGTGCGGGTCGTCGTGCGGGGTTCGCTCGCCGGCGAGGTAGGGCAGGAACAGGACGCGGCTCGGGCCGTCGGGCTCGCGCGCGGCGGCGGCGAGAGCGTCCGCGACGGAGAGGCCGAGAAGGCGCGCGGCCCAGGCGAGCACGCTCGCGCCGTTCAGCATCGCCGCCATGGCGAACCAGCGCTGCGGCACGCAATGGCAGAAGGCGTGGACGAGGGCGTCGGGCGCGGCGCGATAGGCTGCGCTCGACACGAAGATCTGCGCCGAGGTGCCGAGCGAGACGAACGCCGCGCCCTCGTCCACCGCGCCGAGGCCGACCGCCCCCGCCGCCACGTCGCCGCCGCCGCCCGCGACGATCACGCCCTCGGGCAGGCCGAGCTCCGCCGCGATCGCCGGCCTCACGACGCCCGTCGGCTCCGTGCCCTCGACGAGGCGGGGCATGCGCGCGCGGTCGAGGCCGCCGGCGGCGAGCGCCGCGTCGCACCAGTCGCGGCGCGCCTGGTCGAGCCACCAGGTCCCGGCGGCGTCCGACAGGTCGGTGGCGCGCTCGCCGCCGAGGCGCAGGCGCACGTAGTCCTTCGGGAGGAGGACGGTGCGGATGCGGGCGAAGGCCTCGGGCTCGTGCCGGGCGAGCCAGGCGAGCTTCGGCGCCGTGAGGCCGGGCATCGGCTTCACGCCGACGGTCGCGGCGAGGTCCGGGTGCCCGGCTGCGAGCGCAGCCGCCTCTTCGTGTGCACGGCCGTCGTTCCACAGGATCGCCGGGCGGATCGGGCGGTCGCCGGCGTCGAGCAGCGTCGCGCCGTGCATCTGGCCGGAGAGGCCGATGGCGCGGGTCGCGGCATAGGCCTCGGGCGCCTGCGCGCGCAAAGCGGCGAGCGCAGCCACTGCGGCGTCCCACCAGGCGTCGGGCTCCTGCTCCGACCAGAGCGGGCGGGGGCGCTGCGTGTCGAGGGGGACCTCGGCGGTGGCACGGACCTGTTGCGCCTCGTCGACGAGCACGGCCTTGAGGGCGGAGGTGCCGAGGTCGAGGCCGAGGAAGGCGAGAGCTTGGCCGTTCACGGGATCATGCGGGCTCACGCCGGCGCGGCGGGACCTCGAGGTCGGGCTCCGTCCCGCCGAGCAGCGCCAGCCGCCGCGCGCTCTCCTGCGCGATCAAGGCCTTCAACGCCTTCTGGACGACCTCGGCGTCCGTCTCGATGCCGGTGAGCTGCTTGGCCCTGGCGAGAAGCGCGGCGTCGGCGGGGACCGTGGTGGACATCGCTGGCTCCTGTCGGTGTGGCCTTTCGTTAGCAGATCCGAAGGCCTACCGCGAGGCGATCGGCTTTGGGAGCCTCGGCCAGCGCCGTTCGGCGCGTCGGGGCTTCATGAGCAAGAGAGACCCCGTCGACGAACTCGGCGGGGCTTTCGTTCGCTCAAAACAACGAAACCACCAGCGCGATCGCGATCACCCACACCCCGATCACCAGCGCCCGGCCGCGCCCCGCCGCCGCCTCGCCGGCGCGCTCGATCGACGAGGGCGCGAGCGCGACGCCGCGCTCGGTGCCCTGCTCGAGCTGCACCAGCAGCCGCTCGGCGCGCACCGCGATGTCCGGCAGGTCCTGGAGCACGCCGAAGAGCGTGCGAGCGCCGCGGCCGACGTCCTCGATCCGGCCGATAGGGCCGAGGTTGCGCTCGATCCACTCGCGCACCACCGGCTCGGCGATGGTCCACATGTCGAGATGCGGGTCGAGCCGGCGGGCCACGCCCTCGACCACGACCATGGTCTTCTGCAGCATGACGAGCTCGACGCGCGTCTGCATCTCGAAGATGGCGGTCACTTCGAAGAGCAGCGCCAGCACGCGCGCCATGGAGATCTCGTCGGCGCGGCGATCGTGGATCGGCTCGCCGATGGCGCGGATGGCCTGGGCGAAGTCGAGCACGGAATGGCGCGGGGGAACGTAGCCCGCCTCGAAATGCACCTCCGCAACCTTGACGTAGTCGCGCCGGATGAAGCCGAGCAGGATCTCGGCCAGGAAGCGCCGCTCGCGGTGGCCGAGCCGGCCCATGATGCCGGTGTCGACCGCCACCAGCCGCCCGCGCGCGTCGACGAAGAGGTTGCCCGGGTGCATGTCGGCGTGGAAGAAGCCGTCGCGGATCGCCTGGCGCAGGAAGCTCTGGATCACGATGCGGGCCAGCGCCACCCGGTCGTGCCCGGCGGCGTCGATGTCCTCGGGCCTGTTGAGCTTGATGCCGTCGATCCACTCGAGGGTGAGCACCTCGCGGTCGGTGAGGTCCCACTCGGGCTTCGGCACCTTGAACTCGTAATCGTCCTTGGTGTTGTCGGCGAGTTCGGAGAGGGCGGCGGCCTCGAGCCGCAGGTCCATCTCGATGACGACGGAGCGCGCCAGCGTCTCGACCACCTCGACCATCTTGAGGCGGCGCGCCTCGGGGTCGTAGCCCTCGAAGACGCGCGCGGCGAAGCGCATGTCCTGCAGGTCCTGCGCGAAGCGCTGGCGCACGCCCGGGCGCACGACCTTGACCGCGACCACCTGCTCGCCGCCCTCGGGCGTCTTCATCACCGCGCGGTGGACCTGGGCGATGGAGGCGGCGGCCACCGGCTCGCCGAAATGCGAGAAGATCGCCTCGATCGGGCGCCCCAGCGCCTCCTCGACGACGCGCACCGCCTCCTCGCGCGGGAAGGGGGGCAGGCGGTCCTGCAGGCTCTCGAGGTCGCGCGCGGCCTTGAAGCCGACGATGTCGGGCCGTGTCGCCAGGAACTGCCCGAACTTCACGTAGGACGGCCCGAGCCGTACCAGCGCCGCGGACAGGCGGCTCTCCGAGGAGCCCGCGTCCCGGCGCTCGATCAGCCGCGCGAGCTTCACCCCGAGCCGCGGCAGCGGCGGCAGGACGGAGGCGTCGACGAGCGCGAGCGCGCCCTCGCGGGCGAGCACCCAGCCGGCGCGCGTCGCGCGCGCGATGTGGACGAGATTGCCGATCACGAAGCGACGCCCATCAGATCTTCCAGCCCGAATGCAGGCGCACGATCCCGCCCGTCATCGGCCGGTGCGTCACGCGGCGAAAGCCCGCCTCCTCGATCATGTCGGCGAAGACGCCAGGCGTCGGGAAGCGGCGGATCGACTCGACGAGGTAGCGGTAGCTCTCCGCGTCCCCCGTCACCGCCTTTCCGATGCGCGGGATGACGTTGAAGGAATAGGCGTCGTAGATCCGGTCGAAGCCCGGGATGTCGGGCTGCGAGAACTCGAGGCACAGGAACCGTCCGCCGATCCGCAGCACGCGATGCGCCTCGGCGAGCGCCGCCTCGATGCGCGGCACGTTGCGGATGCCGAACGCGATCGTGTAGCCGTCGAAGCTCCGGTCCGGGAAGGGCAGCACCTCGGCATTGCCCTCCACGAAGGTGGCGCGCGAGCCCCAGCGCGCCCCGGCGCGCTCGCGGCCCACCGCCAGCATGTCCGGGTTGATGTCGAAGACCGTCACGTGCGCCGCCGGGCCGGCCTCGTCGAGGACGCGGAAGGCGACGTCCCCGGTGCCGCCGGCGACGTCGAGATGCGCGAAGGGCCGTGTGCGCGGCGGGCGCAGGGCGGCCACCATCGCGTCCTTCCAGGAGCGATGCAGGCCCGCCGACATCAGGTCGTTCATCAGGTCGTAGCGGCGCGCGACGGAGCGGAAGACGTCGTCGACGAGGCCCTGCTTCTCATCGAGCGGGACCGTCCTCTCGCCGAAATGGGTCGTGCCCACATGAGGCTTGCCCGTCGTCGTCTCGTCCACCATGGCGTCCCGTCCGTTCTCGCGCGCTCGCGCCGCTCGTCGCCGGGAGACATAGCGAAAGCCGCGGCGCGAGGCTATCTGATCTAGGCTAGGTGGCGGCTTTTCCCACCCGCCGCCCTCGTCCGCGACCCCGAGTCCCATCCTCCACGCCCCATCCCTCACGCCCGTCTCCCGAGACCCCAACTCCCGAGCCCCGCCTCCAGATGCCCGAGCTTCCCGAAGTCGAGACCGTCCGCCGCGGGCTGGAGCCCGCCATGGTGGGCGCGCGGTTCACCCAGGTGGACCAGCGCCGGCCGGACCTGCGCTTTCCCTTCCCCCCGCGCTTTTCCGCGCGCCTGAAGGGCGCCGAGGTGCGCGCGCTCTCGCGCCGGGCGAAGTACCTCGTCGCGGACCTCTCGACGGGCGAGAGCCTGATCATGCATCTGGGCATGACCGGCCGCTTCACGGTGGCGCTCGGGCAGGCGGTGATCACGCCGGGCGAATTCCACTACGAGCCCGACACGATGCCGATACACGACCACGTCGTCTTCGATTTCGACACCGGCGCGCGGGTCACCTACAACGACGTGCGGCGCTTCGGCTACATGGATCTCGTGCCCTCGGCCGGCCTGGCGGAGTGCAAGCATTTCAAGGGCATCGGCATCGAGCCCTTGGGAAACGCGCTCTCCGGCGAGACGCTGGCGCGGCTCTTCCACGGCAAGATCGCCCCGCTCAAGGCGGCGCTCCTCGATCAGCGGCTGATCGCGGGGCTCGGCAACATCTACGTCTGCGAGGCGCTCTTCCGCTCCGGGCTCCACCCGGAGGCGCCGGCGGGGATCGTCGCGACCAAGACCGGGCGGCCGCGGGCGAGTGCGCACCGGCTCGCCGGGGAGATCCGCGCGGTGCTGAACGAGGCGGTCGCGGCGGGCGGCTCCACCCTGCGGGACTTCGCCCACGCCGACGGCTCGCTCGGCTATTTCCAGCACACGTTCAAGGTCTACGACCGCGAGGGCGAGCCCTGCCCGACGCCCGGCTGCGGCGCCACGGTGGAGCGGATCGTGCAGTCGGGCCGCTCGACCTTCTACTGCCGTCGCTGCCAGATCCGGTGAGGGGCGTGGTGACGAGCGGATTTGAGCCTCAGCCGCCGAAACGCCGCGCCACCGAGCGGGAGAGCCGCTCGCCCTCGTCGAGGTAGCCGGCGATGGCGCGCTCCGCCGCGGGCGTGCAGACGCGGTAGGTCAGCGCGAAGGCGCGGTAGCCGCGGTTGTAGGCTCCGGCGAGCCGCTCCGCCCGGGCCTCGCCCTCGGCGTCGATGAGGCCCTGCATGCGCGCTGGCCACTCGGCCGCGTCGTCGGCGCCGCACAGGTCGCGCAGGAAGGCGAGGGCGCCCATCACCTCCGAGAGCCGCAGGAGCTCGGGCTCGTAGGCCGGCGGCGTCTCCGGCGGCGCCGCCGGCGGCTCGTCTTGCGCGCGGGTCGGCACGGCGGCGACGAGAAGAAGCGTGGCCGCGAGAAACGGTGCCGCGAGCGCACGGGCGATGCAGCGCCTCATCGGTCGCCCTCCGCCATGGCGATCGCCGCGCGCACGATGTCCGGCAGGCCCGGCGTCGTCGGGAGGGTCTCTGCCTCGGCGGCGTCGACCCAGCGGATCGCCTGCGCCTCCGGCCCGATCTCGCCCTCGCCCGCGCGCCAGTGAGCCGCGTGCGCCTCGATGACGAAATGCGACGCGACCCGCCCGGCCTCGTCGCGCAGGATGATCTCGACCGGGCGGATGCGCCCGATGATCTCGGCCGAAACGCCCGTTTCCTCGTCGAGCTCGCGCAGGGCCGCCTCGGCCAGTGTCTCGCCGGGCTCGACGAGGCCGCCGGGCAGGGTGAACAGGCCGCGCATCGGCTCCTTGCCGCGCGCGGCGACCAGCACACGGCCGTCGCGCACGACGGCGACGCTCGCGGCGAGGAAGGGGCGGGAGGGATTGAGGCGCTCGTGTGTCACGGCTCGGTTTGTCGCCAATCCGGCGCGGAAGGGC
The DNA here is from genome assembly GCA_051117315.1 of Salinarimonas sp. GTDB lineage: Bacteria > Pseudomonadota > Alphaproteobacteria > Rhizobiales > Beijerinckiaceae > Salinarimonas. The sequence goes on from JBNPEA010000008.1 coordinate 13,840, forward strand.
AAGCGCGGCTTTCGCCGGGTGCGTTCAGCCGGTCGGCTGTCATGCGGGCGTCGGGCGTCCGCGCTATGGAGCCGGCTGCGCGTCCTCGCGCGCTCGTCTACCGTCCGGAGCCCCGCCGATGAAGCGCCTGTCCGAAACGCCCCTCCTCCACCCCGACGCCCGCGTCGTCGACACGCGGCTCGGCCGCTTCACCGAGGTCGGCGCGCGCACGCGCCTCGTCGAGAGCGCGATGGACGACTATTCCTACATCGTCGAGGACGGGGAGGTGGCCTACACCACGATCGGCAAGTTCACCTCGATCGCCCGCGCCGTGCGTATCAACCCGGGCAACCACCCGATGGAGCGGGCGAGCCAGGCGCACTTCACCTACCGTGCCTCGACCTACTGGCCCGGCGTCGAGGAGGACGAGGCGGCGCTCTTCGCCTGGCGTCGCTCGTTCCCGGTCTCGATCGGCCACGACGTCTGGATCGGCCACGGCGCGGTGATCCTGCCCGGCCGCACCGTCGGCAACGGCGCCGTGGTGGGCGCGGGCGCGATCGTCACGAAGGACGTCGCGCCCTACACGATCGTCGTCGGCAACCCCGCCCGCCCGGTCCGTCGCCGCTTCGCCGAGCCGATCGCCGAGCGTCTCCAGGCGCTGGCCTGGTGGGACTGGGACCACGAGCGGCTGCGGCGGGCGCTGCCGGACTTCAGGGAGCTGGGGGTGGAGGGGTTCCTGGAGCGGCATGGGGGGTGAGAGATCACCCCTCCACCCCGGCTTCCTCCATCTCCAGGTACACGACGCCGCGCGTCAGGGCCGCGTGCACGTAGGGCACCGTCTCGACCGCGACGGCGGCGAGATCGAAATAGCCGATCTCGGCGATCTTGGCGGGCTCGCAAATGGTCGGCTCGGCGGGAAGCGAGGTCAGCTCGAAGAAGAAGGACTGCCAAATCGCCGATCCGACCCGATTGTGCACGAGCGTGCGGAAGGCGAGATCGTCCGCGCGGACGACGAGCCCGATCTCCTCCGCCACCTCCCGCACCAGGGCGGAGCGCGGTGTCTCCCCCGGCTCGACGCGCCCCGCGACGCAGGAGAGATAGCCGGCGCGGTACGGCGTGCCGGCTCGTCGCACGAGCAGATGGCGTCCGTCGCGGACGTGGACGAGATGGCTCGCCAGATGGGCGATGGGCGTCAAGGTCTCGCCTCCGGCGGAACGGACATGATCGACTCGGCTCGACGAACATCACGCGCGGTCAGCTCACCACTCCACCACCATCTCCACCCGGTCCGCCGGGAACAGCGCTCGCGTCGCCTGGATCCGCGTGCCGGACGGGTCGACGTTGACGTTGTCGAGCACGAGCAGGATGCGTCCGGGGGCGAGGTCGAGCGCGGCCGCGTCCTCCCCGCCGGCGGAGCGGGCCGTGACGGTGCTGGCGAGGCGGCTGTAGTCCGTGATGCCCATGGTCGCGTAGGCGCGCGTCAGCGAGCCGGTCTCGCGGTACAGCGCGTCCAGGCCGGTGAAGCGGGGAAGTGGAAAGACGTTGGTGGAAAGCGCGATCGGCGTGCCGTCGGCCGCGCGCACGGTGACGAGCTCGAGCACGGGCGCGCCCTCGGCGATCCCGAGGCGATCGGCCGCCCACGCGTCGGCCGGGCGCTCCCGCGCCGAGATCAGGTCTCCGGACGCCTGCCGCCCCGCGCCCGAGACGATCTCGGTGAAGCGCGTGCGCGGGCCGATCGGGTAGGCGAGGGGGCGGGCCTCGACGAAGGTGCCGCGCCCCTGCGTCGCGCGCACCAGGCCGCGTGAGGCGAGCACGCCGAGCGCCCGACGCACCGTGTGGCGGTTCACGCCGAAGCGCTCCGCGAGGTGGGTCTCCGCCGGGAGCCGGTCTCCCGGCGTGAGGCGGCCGGCGGCGATGTCGGCTTCGAGCCCGTCGACGATCTGGCGCCAGGCGGCGACACCCTCGCCGCGGACGAGGGAGGCGGGGTCCGAGCGGGCGGCGGGATCGGAGCGGGGCATGTCACCAAAACTTCATTTGACGGAGTCGATGGGTTGTCTATATCACTAGACAATCTTCGACGCCATGCTTTTCCGGAGCGGCGCATGCCCCCCGACGCAACCTCCTCCACGGACTTCGCCGCGCGCCAAGCCACGATGCGGCTGTGCGCCCTCGCGCGTACCGACGAGCTCGACGCCGCGCTGGCCGCGCTCCGCGCCCCGGACACGGTCGCCGACCTGCGCCGGGCGGAGACCGGGCTCGTCATGCTGCGCGGCCGCATCGGCGGCGACGGCCGGCCCTTCAATGCCGGCGAGGCGACGGTGACCCGCGCGGCCGTGCGGCTGCCGACCGGGCAGGCGGGCTTCGCCTACCATCTGGGCCGGGACGCCGCCCGCGCTCGCAAGGCGGCGATCCTCGACGCGCTGTTCCAGGCGCGGCCCGAGGCGGTGGAGGCGGCGCTCGCACCGGTGGACGCACGCGTCGCGGCGGAGCGCGCCGCGGAGGCGCGCCGGGTCGCGGCCACCAAGGTCGACTTCTTCACCATGGTCCGTGGGGATGACTGAGATGCAGGCCGCCACCACCGCGCTCCCGGACGCCCCGGCGGACGCCCTCGCCCCCGGCTTCGCCGACCCCGTCCTCGACGCCCAGGCCGTGTTCCGCGCGGTGATGCAGGCGCTCGCCCGCCCCGGCACGCCGCAGATGCTCGTCGTCGGCGTCTCGGCGCCGGCGCCGCTGACGCCGGCCCTGGCGGCGATCGCGCTGACGCTCGCCGACCACGAGGCGCCGCTCTGGCTCGACGCGCCGCTCGCCGCCGCGCCCGCGGTGGCGCAGTGGCTGCGCTTCCACACCGGCGTGCGGATCGTGGCGGACGGGCGGGACGCCGCCTTCGCGCTGGTCTGCGACCCCGCGGCGCTCGCGCCGTTCGATCGTTTCGCGCTCGGCGAGCAGGCCTATCCGGATCGCTCGACGACGCTCGTCCTCGCCTGCGATCGGCTCGAGACGCGCGACGGCCTCGTGCTGGAGGGGCCGGGCATCCAAGGGACGGCCCGGCTCTCCGCCGCGCCGCTGCCGGCGGACTTCGCGGCGCGCTGGCGGGCCAACGGTGCGCTGTTCCCCTGCGGCGTCGACGTCCTCCTCACCGCCGGCGATCGCGTCGTCGGCCTGCCCCGCACCACCACGATCCGGGAGTGAGCCCATGTACGTCGCGGTGAAGGGCGGCGAGGCCGCCATCGACAACGCCCACGCGCTCCTCGCCGACGTGCGTCGCGGCGATCGCTCCGTGCCCGAGATCGGCACCGACCAGATCGCCGAGCAGCTGGCGCTGGCGGTCGACCGCGTCATGACCGAGGGCTCGCTCTACGACCGGGACCTCGCCGCTCTGGCGATCAAGCAGGCGCGGGGCGACCTGATCGAGGCGATCTTCCTGCTGCGCGCCTTCCGCACGACGCTCGCGCGCTTCGGCTACGCCGAGCCCGTCGACACGGGGGCGATGCGGGTCTGCCGGCGCGTCTCCGCAACGTACAAGGACCTGCCGGGCGGACAGGTGCTCGGCCCGACCTTCGACTACACGCACCGTCTGATCGACTTCGCGCTGGCCGCCGGCGTCGAGCCGCCGCCCGCGCCGCAGGCGCCGGTCGCCGAGGAGGCCGCGCGGATGCCGCGGGTCACCGACCTCCTCGCCGGCGAGGACCTGATCGAGCGCGAGGCACGTCCCGAGGGCGACGCTCTCGGCGACGCGCCCGTCTCCGACCTCACCCGTGCGCCGCTCGCCTTCCCGGCCGAGCGGGACCTGCGGCTCCAGGCGCTCGCCCGCGGCGACGAGGGCTTCCTCCTGGCGCTCGGCTACTCGACCCAGCGCGGCTACGGCAACAATCATCCCTTCGTCGGCGAGGTGCGCATCGGGACTGTCGAGGTCGGCTTCGTGCCCGAGGAGCTGGGCTTCGAGGTGCCGCTCGGCGAGATCCTCGTCACCGAGTGCCAGATGGTGAACCAGTTCAAGGGCTCGGCCGAGGTGGCGCCGCAATTCACCCGCGGCTACGGCTTCGCCTTCGGCCAGAGCGAGCGCAAGGCCATGGCCATGTCCCTCGTCGACCGGGCGCTGCGCGCCGGCGAGCTCGACGAGGAGCGCCGCAGCCCCGCGCAGGACGAGGAATTCGTGCTCGCCCACGCCGACAACGTCCAGGCCACCGGCTTCGTCGAGCACCTGAAGCTGCCGCATTACGTCGATTTCCAGGCCGATCTCGATCTCGTGCGGCGCATGCGCGCCGAGGTCGCCGCGCGGCACGAGACGCGACACGAGAAGGAGGCCGCGGAATGAGCGCCACCGACGCCAAGCCGGCGGACGCCGGCGCCGGGACCGGGTACAACTTCGCCTATCTCGACGAGCAGACCAAGCGCATGATCCGCCGCGCGATCCTCAAGGGGATCGCGATTCCCGGCTACCAGGTGCCCTTCGCCTCCCGCGAGATGCCGATGCCCTACGGCTGGGGCACGGGCGGGGTGCAGGTCACGGCCGCGATCATCGGCCCCGCCGACGTCGTCAAGGTCATCGACCAGGGCTCGGACGACACCACGAACGCGGTCTCGATCCGCAAGTTCTTCGCCAGGACCGCGGGCGTCGAGACCACCACGCGGACCCGCGCGGCGACGATCGTGCAGACCCGCCACCGCATCCCCGAGGAGCCGCTCGCCGAGGGGCAGGTGCTCGTCTATCAGGTGCCGATCCCCGAGCCGCTGCGCTTCCTCGAGCCGCGCGAGACCGAGACGCGCACGCTGCATGCGCTCGCCGAGTACGGCCTCATGCACGTCAAGCTCTACGAGGACATCGCCCGCCACGGCCACATCGCCAAGACCTACGCCTACCCGGTGGAGGTGGCCGGCCGCTACGTGATGGACCCCTCGCCGACGCCGAAGTTCGACAACCCGAAGATGGAGATGTCGCCGGCCCTGCAGCTCTTCGGCGCCGGGCGCGAGCAGCGCATCTACGCCGTGCCGCCCTACACCCGCGTGCGCTCCCTCGACTTCGAGGATCACCCCTTCACGGTGCAGCGCTTCGCCGAGCCCTGCGCGCTGTGCGCGGCGACGGGCGTGTATCTCGACGAGGTGATCCTCGACGACCGGGGCGGGCGGATGTTCGTGTGCTCCGACAGTGACTATTGCGAGGAGCGTCGCGCCGCCGGGCACCGCGGCGCGCGCCTCGCCGAGGAGACGAAGGATGCGTGAGGGCGCGCTCATCGAGGCTCGGGGCCTGACCAAGCTCTACGGCCCGCACGTCGGCTGCACCGACGTCTCCTTCGACCTGTTCCCCGGGGAGGTGCTGGCGGTCGTCGGCGAATCGGGCTCGGGCAAGTCGACCCTGCTCTCGGTGCTCTCCACCGAGCTGGAGCCCTCAGCCGGCACCGTCGCCTACCGCATGCGCGACGGCTCGGTGGAGAGCCTGTTCGCACTGGGCGAGGCGCGCCGGCGCGTGCTGATGCGCACGGATTGGGGCTTCATCCGCCAGGACGCGACGCAGGGGTTGCGCATGCGCGTCTCCGCCGGCGGCAATGTCGGCGAGCGGCTGATGGCGATCGGCCAGCGCCATTACGGCAACATCCGCGGCACGGCCGAGGATTGGCTGCGGCGGGTCGAGATCGACGTGGCGCGCATCGACGACAGGCCGACGACGTTCTCCGGCGGCATGCGCCAGCGCCTGCAGATCGCCCGCAACCTCGTCACCCATCCGCGCCTCGTGCTGATGGACGAGCCGACCTCGGGCCTCGACGTCTCCGTCCAGGCGCGCCTGCTCGACCTGATCCGCGGCCTCGTCGCCGAGCTCGGGCTCGCGGTGATCATCGTCACCCACGATCTCGCCGTGGCGCGGCTCCTCTCGCACCGCATCATGGTGATGCGCCACGGGCGCGTGATCGAGACCGGGCTCACCGACCAGGTGCTCGACGACCCGCGCGAGCCCTACACGCAATTGCTCGTGTCGTCCGTCCTGGCGGCGTGAGGGAGCAGCCCCATGACCGAACCTCTCCTCGTCCTCGAGAACGTCGCCAAGACCTTCACCCTCCACCTGCGCGAAGGCACGCGGCTCGAGGTCGTCTCGGACGTGTCCTTCGCCGTCGATCCCGGTGAATGCGTCGTGCTCGGCGGGCCGTCGGGGGCGGGCAAGTCGTCGCTGCTGAAGATGATCTACGGCAATTATCGCTGCGACCAGGGCGCGATCCGCGTGCGCGGGGCCGACGGGACGCTCGTCGACGTGGCGCGCGCCGCGCCCCGCGAGGTGATGCGGCTGCGGCGCACCACGATGGGCTACGTCAGCCAGTTCCTGCGGGTGATCCCCCGCATCGGCGCGCGCGAGGTGGTCGCCGCGGAAGGGCGCGAGGGTGGGCTCGCCGCCGCCGCCGCCGACGCCCGCGCCCGCGAGCTCCTGTCGGTGATGAACCTGCCCGAGCGGCTGTGGGAGCTGCCGCCGGCGACCTTCTCGGGCGGCGAGCAGCAGCGCGTCAACATCGCCCGCGGCCTGATCGCGCCGCGCAGCATTCTTCTGCTCGACGAGCCCACCGCGTCGCTCGATGCCGCGAATCGCGGGGTCGTGATAGAGCTGATCCGCGAGAAGCGCGCCGCCGGCTGCGCCCTCGTCGGCATCTTCCACGATGCCGACGTGCGCGACGCCGTGGCGACCCGTGTCGTCGACGTGACACGCTTCAAGGCTAGACCCGCCGCCTGATCCTCCGCCCGCGAGACCTCATCGATGACCGCCGAGACCCCCGCGAGCTTCGTGCTCGAGAATGCCGAGATCGTCCTTCCCGACGCGGTGATCCGCGGCTTCGTCGCCGTCGCCGACGGCCGGATCGCCGAGGTGGGCGAGGGGCGGGCGCCGGAGCGAGGCGTCGATTGCGCCGGCGAGACGCTGATCCCGGGCCTCGTCGAGCTGCACACGGACCATCTCGAGAGCCACTACGCGCCCCGCCCGAAGGTGCGCTGGCATCCGCTCGGCGCGGTTCTCGCCTACGACGCCCAGATCGCCAGCTCGGGCATCACCACGGTGTTCGATTCGCTGCGCGCCGGCACCGACCTCGACGCGCCGAGCCTCGGCGGCGAGCTGTTCACCATCGCCGAGGCGCTCGACGAGGCGCGCCGGCATCGGCTGTTCCGGGCCGAGCACTACACGCACCTGCGCTGCGAGATCCCCTCGCCCGACATCCTGGAGTCGGTGGAGAACTTCGTGTCGGTGTTCCCCGTCGGGCTGATGTCCCTGATGGACCACACGCCGGGGCAGCGGCAGTTCCGCGACCTGGAGAAGTACTTCATCTATTACGGCGGCAAGAACGACAAGAGCCGCGAGGAGACCGAAGCCGTCGTCGCCAGGCGCGTCGCGCGCAACGGCGAGATGGTCGCGCGGCATCGCCCGGCGCTGGTGGCGCTCGCGAAGGCGCGCGGCATCCCGATCGCGAGCCACGACGACACGACCCGCGAGGAGGTGCAGGCCTCCTGGGATGCGGGCGTCTCCCTCGCCGAGTTCCCGACCTCGGTGGAGGCCGCCCGTGCCAGCCGGGAGCACGGCATCACCGTCATGATGGGCGCGCCCAACCTGATCCGCGGCGGATCGCATTCCGGCAACGTCGCCGCCGAGACGCTGGCGCAGGAGGGCCTCCTCGACATCCTCTCGTCGGATTACGTGCCCGCGAGCCTGATGATGGCGGCCTTCCGCCTGCCCGAGCGGGTCCCGGCGATCGACCTGCCCGCCGCGATCCGCACCGTGACGCTCAACCCCGCCCGTGCCACCGGGCTGGGCGATCGTGGCGCGATCGCGCCGGGGCTGCGCGCGGACCTCGTGCGGGTGCGCATCTCCGGCGAGACGCCGGTCGTGCGCCAGGTCTGGCGCGAGGGGGAGCGCGTGGCGTGAGCGGCGCCTTCGTCCTCGTCGTCGGCCCGAGCGGGGCGGGCAAGGACACGCTCATCGACGGCGCGCGCACGGCGCTGGCCGACGACCCGCGCGTGCGCTTCCCGCACCGGCTCGTCACCCGCCCGATGGGCGCGTACGAGGCGCACGACACGATCTCGGACGCGGATTTCGAGGCCGGGATCGCCGCGGGGCGCTTCGCGCTGTGGTGGCGCGCGCACGGGCTCGGCTACGCCATCCCTCGCGCCGTGGTGGAGGACGTCGCCGCGGGCGCGGTGTGCGTCGTCAACGGCTCCCGCTCGCGGGTGGCGCAGGCGCGCGCGGGGCTGCCGGCCGTCGTCGTGATCGAGGTCACCGCCCCGCGCGCGGTGCTGGCCGCCCGCATCGCCGCCCGCGGCCGCGACGCCGACGCCGACGCGCGCCTCGCCCGCTCCGACGCGCTCGCCTCGATCGACGCCGACGTGACGATCGTCAACGATCGCACTCCCGACGAGGGCGTGGCGGCGCTGGTGGCGGCGCTGCGGCGGCTCGCCGATAACGGTGCGACGCGGGTTCCTGCCAGCGATTAAACCTGTGGGATGCGACAACTGCCGCGTACGGAACTCCTAAGGATGGTTTCGAATCAATTCCAAAGTGTTCTTGCACATGAAATCTTGCTGCCCCAAATTGAGGCAGGGAGATACCCGCCATGTCACGCAAATCGCTCGACCAAACCCTGGAGGTCATCCAGGCGATCGATCGTGCCAGGACGCACGAAGAGGTGTGCACGGTCCTCCTCGACGCGTCGCGCCGCTTCGGCTTCGAGCACATCCTCGCCGGGACGATCCCGAGGACAGGCTCGTCGCGCAGCCAGCAGATGTCGCACGTCGTGCTCGATCATTGGCCGGCCGAATGGAGCCGTCGCTACTTCTCGCACGGCTACCTCTTCGTCGATCCCGCCATCAAGCGCGTGACGGAAAGCCGGAGCCCGTTCCTCTGGAGCGAGATCGCGGGAGACAGCGTCGACGACGCCGCCGCCCGGCGCGTCATGAACGAAGCCGGCGACTTCCGGCTCCGCGACGGCTTCACGGTTCCGCTGATGACCCTCGAGGGCGAGGTCGCCGGCTTTTCGCTCGCCGGCGAGAGGCTCGAGGTCACGCCGACGGCGCGCGGCATGCTGACGCTGCTCGCCACCTATGCGCTCGTGCGCAGCCTGCAGCTGCGCGCCAGCCAAGGCGCACCGTCCTCGCGCGTCAACCTTTCCATGCGCGAGCGCGAGGCGCTGCAATGGGCGGCGGAGGGCAAGACGGAGCTGGAGATCGGCGACCTGATGTCGATCTCCAGGCACGGCGTCGACAAGCACATGCGCGCGGCCCGGCTGAAGCTGGCCTCGCGCAATCGTACTCATGCCGTTGCGGAAGCTATCAGGCTGGGTATCGTACGCTAGAGCGAAACCCGACCTGATGGGAACAGGTCGGGTTACGCTCTAGGCTTCCTTGTGGAGCGTCATCTGATCCACCAACCGGATGCTATTTGGTTGGGTGATGCTCTAGCATACCGCAAATCCAAGCCGAGGGTACGGGTTCACGTACTTACTCGGATGCCGCACATTTCGCAGATTGGCGCTCCCGAGAACAGGAGCGGACCATGATCTACATCGTCACCGCCGAGAACCAGCATCTCTTCGAGGATGCGATGGAGCAAGCCTACCACCTGCGGCACCGCGTCTTCGTCGACGAGATGAAGTGGGAGGATCTGCGCAGCGCAGACGAGCGTGAGATCGATCAGTTCGACGATGCCCACGCGGTGCACATGCTCTACATCGTCGAGGGCCGCGTGCTCGGCTACCAGCGAATGCTGCCGACCACGCGGCCCCATCTCCTCTCCGAGGTGCTGCCGCAGCTCTGCGAGGTGGAACCGCCCGTCGGTTCGGAAGTCTGGGAATGGACGCGCTACTGCGTCGATTCCGGCCATCGCGAGCGCGGCCGCAAGCTCAGCCCCGTCGCCAATGCCCTGCTCTCGGGCATCGTCGAGTGGGGCCTCGCCAGCGGCGTGTCCTCGATCATCATCGAGATGAACCCGCTCTGGCTGCTGCGCCTCGTGCAGCTGCACTTCCGCACGACGCCGCTGGGCCTGCCGCAGCCGGTGGGTGCGGAGGACGTGGTCGCCGTGCAGGCGGCCTTCGACAAGCGCACGCTCTGGCGGCTGCGGGAGATGCGCGGCGATCACGGCTCGGTGCTGGCGCAGCCCGTCCACGGCGACCGCCGCCTGGTCGGGTGATCGCCGCACGCGAGCTCAGTGGGCAGGCGATGGGAGGCGAACGCGGATCTCCCATCGTCCAGGACGGTCGGGCTCGCCGCGAGCGGGCCGCAGCGCCTCACTGAACCGCTGCCTCCAGCAGCTTGCGCGCCGCCGCGCGGGCCTCCTCGGTGATGGTGGCTCCGGCGAGCATGCGGGCGATCTCGTCGCGGCGCGGCGTCTCGCGCAGCGGCGCGACTCGGGTGGCGACGCGGTCCGAGCCGTCGACGGGCTCCTTCGAGATCAGGTAGTGCGCGCCGGCGCGGGCCGCGACCTGTGGTGCGTGGGTGACGGCCATCACCTGCACGCGCCCGGCGAGCCGGGCGAGACGCTGGCCGATGGCGTCCGCCACCGCGCCGCCGACGCCGGTATCGATCTCGTCGAAGACGAGGGTCGGGGCCGAGCCGCGATCGGCGATGACGACCTTGAGCGCCAGCATGAAGCGCGAGAGCTCGCCGCCCGAGGCCACCTTCATCATCGGTCCCGGACGCGTGCCGGGGTTGGTGCGCGCCCAGAACTCGACCCGGTCGAACCCGGCCGGGTCGCGGCTCGCCTCGTCGACGGCGATCTCGGTGATGAAGGCGGCGCGCTCGAGCTTCAGCGGCGGCAGCTCCGCCAGCACTGCCGCGTCCAGCGCGTGGGCGGCGGCGCGGCGCTTCTCGCTGAGCGCCTGCGCGGCGGCGACGTAGGCGACATCGGCCTCCGCCAGGCCCGCCTCCAGCCGCTGGAGCGTCTCCTCGCCGGCGTCGATCTCGGTCAGGTCGCCGGCGTAGCGCTCGGCCAGCGCCGCGAGGTCGTCGGCGGCGACGTCGTACTTGCGCGCGGCGGCGCGCAGGGCGAACAGCCGCTCCTCGACGCGCTCGAGCTCGTGCGGATCGAATTCCGCCGCCCGCATCGCCTCCTCCAGCGCGGCGCGGGCCTCGTCGAGGGCGACGAGCGCCGCGTCGAGCGCCCGCACCGGCGGGTCGACGAGCGCCGGCGCCTGCGCACCGCGGCGCTCGAGCCGACGTACGGCGGCGGAGAGGGCGGCGATGGGGGAGGCGTTGCCGGCCACCGAATCGAAGGCCTCGGAGAGGTCGCTCGCGACCTTCTCGGCCTGCATCATGGTGCTGCGGCGCTCGGCCAGTGCCTCCTCCTCGCCGGGCGTCGGCGCCAGCGCCGTCAGCTCATCGACCGCGTGGCGCAGGAAGTCGGCCTCCTTGCGCGCCGCCTCGATCCGGGCGCGGTGGCGCTCCAGCGCGCGGCGGCTCTCGCGCACGCGCTCCGCCGCCGCCGCCACCTCCGTGACGTCGGGGCCGAGCCCACCATAGGCGTCGAGGATGGTGCGGTGGGTCGCCGGGTCGACGAGCGCGCGGTCGGCGTTCTGGGCGTGGATCTCGACGAGCGTCGTGCCGATGGCGCGCAGCACCTGCACGCTGGCCGCCTGGTCGTTGATGAAGGCGCGGGTTCGTCCGTCCGCCATCTGCACCCGGCGCAGGATCAGGTCGCCCTCGGTGTCGATCGCCGCCTCGGTCGCGATGGCCCGCGCGGGATGATCGGCGGGCACGTCGAACACCGCGGTGACGACGCCCTGCTTCTCGCCGTGGCGCACCAGCGCCCCGTCGCCGCGACCGCCGAGCGCCAGGGACACCGAGTCGAGGAGGATCGACTTGCCCGCGCCGGTCTCGCCGGTGAGAACCGAGAGCCCGTCGCCGAAGTTCAGCTCGAGGCGGTCGATCAGGACGATGTCGCGGATCGAGAGCTGGGCGAGCATGGCGCTGGCGCGGCTCAGCCGCCGACGCCGACCACCGCCCGCGTGAACCCGCGGAAGGCGCGGCTGATCCAGGATTCGCGGTTCTCGCGCGGCTCCAGCCCGCCCGACTGCAGGAGCGCGTAGCTGTCGCGGTACCATTGCGATTCGGGGAAGTTGTGCCCGAGCACGGCCGCCGCGGTCTGCGCCTCGTCGACGATGCCCATCGCCATGTAGGCCTCGGTCAGGCGGGCGAGCGCCTCTTCCGAGTGGCGGGTCGTCTGGTAGCTGGCGACGACGGTGCGGAAGCGGTTGATCGCGCCGGTGTAGTTACGCCGCTCCAGATAGAAGCGCCCGACCTCCATCTCCTTGCCGGCGAGCTGATCGTTGGCGAACACGATCTTGGCGCGCGCGTCCTCGACGTAGTCCGAGTTCGGGTAGCGGTCGATCAGCTCCTGGAAGGCGCGCAGCGCCTGCGCCGTTCGCGTCTGATCACGGGTGATGTCGGGGATCTGGTTGAAGTTCGACATCGCCAGGATGTACTGCGCGTAGTCGGCGCTCTCCTGGCCGGGGTAGAGCTGCAGGTAGCGCTGCGCGGTGTTCGTGCTGTCGTCGTAGGCGCCGCCGGCGAACTGGGCGTAGGCCTGCATGATCAGCGCGCGGCGCGCGAAATCGCTGAAGGGATAGGCCTCCTCGATCTCCTCGAAGCGCTCCGCGGCGGTCTGGTACTGGCCGCGGTCGATCAGCGACAGGCCCTCGTTGTAGAGCTCGGCCGCCGGGCGGGTCTCGACGATCTCGGGCTCGTAGGTCTCGCCCCGGCCGAAGGGATTGAGGGAGGCGACGGTCTCGCAGCCTGCGAGCGTCAGGGCGAGCCCGACGATCACGACCGAGCGGACGGCGCCGGCTTTCGCGCCTCGATACGCATTCGCGAAAGACATGCCCCGATCAACCTCCGGAAGGATTCGCGTGCCGCGCGTGCCGCGCCGGCATCTGGATTTCCGCGCTGTTTACCTCAGACGCGCCGATCCGCAAAGCGGCATCGCGTGAGTGCGCCGGCCGGTCGCGAGACGGTGCGGAGGAGGCTCAGCCCGCGCGGCCGCCGAAGGCCGCCACGGGCAGCGGCAGCACGGCCTCGGCCGGCTCCCTGCGCGTCCCCGCCTCGACGATCTCGTAGTTCGCACGATCCGCGAACAAGGCTTCCAGGACGGCGAAATTGAGGCGATGGCCGCCGCGGCAGGCGCGATAGTGCGCGGCCAGCGGGTAGCCCGCGAGCGCGAGGTCGCCCACGGCGTCGAGCAGCTTGTGGCGCGCGAACTCGTCGGCGAAGCGAAGGCCCTCGGGGTTGATCACCCCGTCCTCGCCGACGGCGACGGTGTTCTCCAGCGAGGCGCCGAGCGCGAAGCCCGCCTTCCACAGCGCCTCGACGTCGCGCATGAAGCCGAAGGTCCGCGCGGAGGCGATCTCGCGGCGGAAGCTCGCCGGCGTCAGCTCGCAGACCCGGCGCTGGCGGCCGATCGCGACATCGGCGAAGTCGATCTCGACGTCGAGGCGGAAGCCCTTGTCGGCCGGCAGCAGCTCGACGAAGGAGGCGCCGTTCTCCACCCGCACGGGGCGGCGGACCTTGAGGATGCGGCGCGTGGCCGCCTGGGCGATGGTGCCCACCGCCTCGATCGCCGCGACGAAGGGTGCGGCCGAGCCGTCGAGGATCGGGATCTCGGTGCCGTCGATCTCGATGAGCACGTTGTCGATGGAGAGGCCCGCGAGGGTGGCCATCAGGTGCTCGATCGTCGCGACGCAGCCGCTCTCGCGGGCGCCGACGACGGTGCACAGCTCGGTGGCGGAGACGTTGATGTGACGCGCCTCGATGAGGCGATCGATGCCGTTGGGCAGGCCGGTGCGCAGGAAGACGATGCCGTGGTTGGGCTCCGCGGGATGCAGGGTCACCGAGACGCTTTCGCCGGAATGGACGCCCGTTCCGCTGATCTCGACGGGCGCGCGCAGGGTGACCTGATACATCTGGCTCATCGTTCTCTTCCCGAACAGAAGCCCCGGCGCGGACGCGAACGTCCCCGGCATGCGACCCGCCTGTCCGTGTTGTCGGCCCCGGGGCGATTCGAGCGGATGCGCGATCGCCTCTTCCTGTATGCGGCGCACCATAGTCGCGGCCGCGAGGCGGGCCAAATCACGTTGTCTAACGATCTGTTACAAGTCGCCGCGATTTCGCCGCATCCGTGGCGGGCGTTGATTTCGTTCGGCTTTTCGGGTTGGTGGTCACGAACGACAACGCCCCGGACGCGATCGTCCGGGGCGCTTCGGGGCGAGATCGGGGCAATGTCCGAAGTCGGGAGCGGCGGCCGGGCGGGCCGCCGCCGGGAGGGCTGCCGTCTCAGTTGGCCTGGCGGCGCAGGAAGGCGGGGATCTCGAGCTGGTCGTCGTCGAGCGAGCGCGGCTGGGCGGGCGCACGGCCGTGCGGATCGAGATTGCCCTGGGCCGGGCGGTAGCCCTGCGGCGCCGCCGGGCGCTTGGCGTACTCGGCGTGGACCGGCGACATCCCCGGCTGCTGCTGCGGCTGGGCGGGCGTGGCGGCATGCGGCTGGGCCGCCGGCTGGGCCTCGCGGGCACGGGCCGGCGGAGCCGGCTGACGCGGCGTGGGCTGGGCCGGGGCCTGGGCCGGGGCCGGGGCCTGGGCCTGCGGCCGCGCCTGGACCGCGGGCTGGGCCGGGGCGTCCTCGCGACGGCCGAAGCCGACGGTGGCGAGCCGGTGCAGCAGGCCGCGCTTCTGCTCGGCCTCCGGCTGCGTGCCGCGGGCGCGCAGCTGGTTCTGCGCCGGCAGCGGCAGCTCGTCGACGCGGGGCATGCGCGGGCTGCGCTGGACGCGTTCGGCCTGCGGCGGCACGAAGATGTCGTCGTGCGACGCCTCCGCCTGCGGCTCGGGCGCGTGCGCCCGCTCGACGGCGAGCCCGGCCATCGCCTCGGCGACCGCGCGCTCGGCGGCGGTGACGGCGGGAGACGGCGCGGGAGCGGGCGCCGGAGCGGTCGCCTGGTGCGCGACGGCCTGGTGCGCGGTGGCCTGGGGCGCCACGGAGGCCGTCGGGACGTGTGTCTCCGCCTCGTCCGTCTCCGGCGCGCCGGGTGCCTCGGCGACCGGGCGGGCGGGCGCGGCGGCGTCCGTCGGCGCGGCGGGACGCTGCGCGGGCACCTGCGGCACGACGGTCGTCGTCGCGGGGGCGGGCGCCTGGACCGACGGGGAGGCCGGCGCCTGGCCCTGCTGGGCCGCGCGGGCGCGGGCCTCGGCGCGCAGGCGCTCGGCCACCTCGGCGATGCGCTGCTCGGTGGCGGAGACCTCCAGCGCCGCGGCGGCGAGCTCGAGGTCGATGCCGGTGGCGACCACCGACACGCGGATCACGCCCTCGAGCGTCTCGTCGAAGGTGGCGCCCAGGATGATGTTCGCCTCCGAATCCACTTCCTCGCGGATGCGGGTCGCCGCCTCGTCCACCTCGTAGAGGGTGAGGTCGGGGCCGCCGGTGATCGAGATCAGCAGGCCGCGGGCGCCCTTCATCGAGACGTCCTCGAGCAGCGGGTTGGCGATCGCCGCCTCGGCCGCGTGGAGCGCGCGGCTGCAGCCGGAGGCCTCGCCCGTGCCCATCATCGCCTTGCCCATGCCGCGCATGATCGCGCGCACGTCGGCGAAGTCGAGGTTGATCAGGCCCTCCTTCACCATCAGGTCGGTGATGCAGGCCACGCCCGAGTAGAGCACCTGGTCGGCCATCGCGAAGGCGTCGGCGAAGGTGGTGCGCTCGTTGGCGACCCGGAAGAGGTTCTGGTTGGGAATGACGATGAGCGTGTCGACGTTCGACTGCAGCTCCTCGATGCCGGACTCCGCGAGCTTCATGCGGCGCGAGCCCTCGAACTGGAAGGGCTTGGTGACCACGCCCACCGTGAGGATGCCCATCTCGCGGGCTGCCCGTGCGATCACCGGCGCGGCGCCGGTCCCGGTGCCGCCGCCCATGCCGGCGGTGATGAACACCATGTGCGCGCCCGACAGCTGGTCGCGGATCTCGTCGATGACCTCCTCGGCGGCGGCGCGGCCGACGTCCGGCTGCGAGCCGGCGCCGAGCCCTTCCGTCACCGCGACGCCCATCTGGACGATCCGGCTGGCGCGCGAGGAGGCGAGCGCCTGCGCGTCGGTGTTGGCGACCACGAACTCGACGCCCTGCAGGCCCGAGTCGATCATGTTGTTGACGGCGTTGCCGCCGGCACCGCCGACGCCGAACACCGTGATGTGCGGCTTGAGCTCGCGGATGTCCGGAGCCTGCAGATTGATCTGAGCCATTGGCTTGCCCTCTCGTGCCCTGTCCCGTGTCCTGCGGCGCGCTTGCTGCGCCGCCCCTGTTCCGTGTCCCGACCGTGCCCCGCGCCCGTTACGCCGGCGCGGACCGGCTCAACTCAGAAGCTCTCGCGCAGCCATCGCCCGACCCGCGAGATGTAGCCCTGACCTTCCCCCGTTCCCGCCTGCCCGCCGCGCGTGTCGAAGCGCTCGGCATGCGCCACCTGCGGGTAGACGAGGAGACCCACCGCCGCCGTGAAGGCCGGCCCCTTGGCCGCCTCCGGCAGACCCTTGATCCCGAGCGGCCGGCCGATGCGGACCGGCCCCTCGAGGATGCGGCGCGCCGTCTCCGGCAGGCCCGCGAGCTGGCTCGCGCCGCCGGTGAGCACGATGCGCCGCCCCGGGCGCGCGCCGTAGCCCGCCTCGCCGAGGCGGTCGCGCACGAGCTCGAGGATCTCCTCGACCCGCGGACGAACGATGCGCACGAGGTGCGATTTCGGCAGATGCGCGGCGACGTCGCGCTCGTCCTCGTCGACGGTCGGGACGTGGATCAGGTCCCGCTCGTCGGCGGCGGAGGCGATGCAGGCGCCGTGCAGGGTCTTCAGCCGCTCGGCGGCGGAGAGCCTGGTCGCGAGGCCGCGCGCCACGTCCATGGTGACGTGATGGCCACCGACCGCCAGCGCATCGGCGTGGACGAGGTGCCCCGCCTCGAACACGCCCACGGAGGTCGTGCCGCCGCCGCAGTCGACGACGACGACGCCCATCTCGGCCTCGTCGTCCGACAGGGCCGAGAGGCCCGCGGCGTAGGGCGTCGCCACGATCGCCTCGACGTCGAGGTGGCAGCGCTGGACCGCGAGCATCAGGTTGCGCGCGGCCGCGGCCTGGGCGCCGACGACGTGCAGGTCGATCGACAGCTTGTCGCCGAGCATGCCCGTCGGGTCGGCGATGCCGGCCTGGCTGTCGAGCGTGTAGGCGAGCGGAATGGAGTGGAGCGTGATCCGTCCCTGACCGACGCCGCCGGCGGTGGCGAGGCGCAGGGCTCGCTGGATCTCTGCGTCCCCGACCGTCCCGCGGGCGACGACGCTCGACGACAGCCGCTGCGAGGCGACGCGCCCGCCCGTCAGGTTGACGATGACGGACTGGATCTCGACCTTCGCCATCCGCTCGGCGGCGTGGACTGCGTGGCGGATCGCCGTCTCGGCGGCTTCGAGATCGACGATCGCTCCGGCCTTGAGCCCGGTCGAGCGGTGGTGGCCGATGCCGAGGATGCGCGCCAGGTGCGTGCGGTTGGTCAGCCCCTCCGCACCCTCCCAGGGCTGGAGCTGGGCGACGAGGCACACGATCTTCGAGGTGCCGACGTCGAGCACCGAGAGGATCGCGCCCTTGCGCGCGGAGAGCGGCTTGAGGCGCGGGAGGACGACGGGGGCGGTCACGTGCGCACCCCCCGGCCGCGCAGCGGGCGGCCTTCCATCGACTCGGCCCGCGCGGCGGCCGCCTCTTCCGTGAGCCTCACGACGATGCGGTCGGGCATGCGCAGGTCCACGGCGATGATGTCCTTCTCGAGCAGCCCGTGCTCGCGCTCCAGCGCGACGAAGCGGGCGAGCGCCGCCATCGGGTCGCGCTCGGGCAGGCGCAGGTCGATGCCGCCGACGAGGGTGAGCGTCCAGCGCCGCTCGGCGACGAGGCTGCCGGCGCGGATGCGTGCGCGCAGCGGGCCGGCGGCGTCGACGATGGCGAAGAAGTCCTCGAGGCGCGTGTTCGCGCCCTCGCCGACGACGTGCGGCAGGATCCGGTAGCGCGGATCGTCGCGGAACACGTCGATCACCCGGCCGTCGGTGGCGATGACGTAGACGCGCCCGTCGACCTGCCACAGGGCGTACGGCTCGCGCTCCTCGATGCCGATCGAGACTTGGTTGGGGAAGAGCTTGCGCACCGAGGCCTGGCCGACGAGGGGCAGCGCCTCCAGCCCCTCGCGGGCGATGCCCGCGTCGAGGAAGGGCAGCGAGGTGCGCGGGTCGATGCCGGCGGCGGCGAGCACCTCGCGCTCGTCGAGCCGGCCGATGCCGGAGATGGTGACGGCGTCGATGCCGAAGCCGAGCGCCTTGGCGGCCACGTCGCGCGGGCTGCCGTGCGCGGCGAAGAAGGCGTCGAGCCGTCCGCCCGCGGCGAGGCCGGTGATCGTGGTGGCGCCGAGGAAGGCGGCGAGCAGCATCGTCCCGGCGAAGCGGGGAAGCCGCCGCTCGAGGCGGGCCATCGGCCCGCGGCGGCGGAACGCCGCGGGGAGGGCGGAGCCCAGCGCCTCGAGCCGCAGGGCCGCGCGGGACCCGGCGCGCGCCATCGCGCCGCCGGGCGACCCGGCGGTCAGCGGTTCAGCGAGGCGTCCTCCACCATCCATCGTACAAGCTCACCGAAGCTGTAGCCCGCATGGGCTGCGATCTCGGGCACGAGGCTCGTCGGGGTCATGCCGGGCTGGGTGTTGACCTCCAGCGCCACGAGCTTGCCGGTCCCACCGGGGCCGTCGTCGTAGCGAAAGTCGGTCCTCGTCACCCCTCGGCAGCCGAGAGCTTGATGCGCCGTTAACGCCGACTCTTGGACCTGATGGTAAATTTTCGGTTTAAGGTCTGCGGGCAGGACGTGGATCGAGCCGCCCGCGGCATATTTCGCATCGAAGTCGTAGAAGGCCCCCGTGGCGGGGCGGATGTCGATCACGTCGAGCGCCCGGTCGCCCATCACGGCGCAGGTCAGCTCCCGTCCGGCGACGTATTCCTCCGCCAGCAGGACGTCGCCGTAGGGCCAGTCCTCCCGCGCGATCTCCTGGGGCGGATGCGACCGGTCCTCGCGCACGATGACGACGCCGAAGGACGATCCCTCCGCCACGGGCTTGAGCACGTAGGGCGGCGGCAGCACGTGGCGTCGCGCCGCCTCGAAGCGGGTGCACACGAGCCCCGTCGCCACCGGCACGCCGGCCGCGGCCATGACGATCTTGGCCTTGTCCTTCTGCATGGCGAGGGCCGAGGCGAGCACCCCGGAATGGGTGTAGGGAATGCGCAGGTATTCGAGCAGCCCCTGGATGCGCCCGTCCTCGCCCATCGGCCCGTGCAGCGCGTTGAAGGCGACGTCCGGGGCGAGGGCGGCGAGATCGCGCGCGACGTCGGGCGTCACGTCGACCGGCGTCACGCGATAGCCCTCGCCCTCGAGCGCCGCGGCGCAGGCGCGCCCGGTGCTCAGGCTCACGGGCCGCTCGGCCGACCAGCCGCCCATCAGGACCGCGACGTGCTTCATCAGATCATCCCTTCCCGGCGGCGCCCCCGCGGCAGCGTCGGGCATCGTGCTGAACGGCGGGTAAACGTGACGGTTCGCGTGCCCCGCATGCGGGCGGGGTAGCGCGGGCGGGTCGCGCGCGCAAATCCGGGCGGCTAGGATGGCGGGGACGGGCGCCGATTCGTGCCGCCCCTTAGAGTGACCATGCCCGCCGCCGCCCGCCCGCGCACCCCCGGCCGCAGCCTGCCCCGCCTCGACGGGCGGCGCGAGCGCGCGCTCGCTCCGGGCGCCCTCGTCGCGGGGATCGACGAGGCGGGCCGCGGCCCGCTCGCGGGCCCGGTCGTGTGCGCGGCCGTGGTCTTCCACGGCGCGGTGCCGCGCGGCCTCGCCGATTCGAAGCGCCTCCCCGCGGAGCGCCGCGAGGCGCTCTACGAGACCATCCTGGCGCGCGCCCATGTCTGCGTGGCCAGCGCCTCGCCCGCCGAGATCGACCGGCGCAACATCCGCGGCGCGACGCTCGCCGCCATGTGCCGCGCGCTGCTGGCGCTGCCCTGCATGCCGGCGCTCGCCCTCGTCGACGGGCGCGACGTACCGCCGGGCCTCTCCTGCGAGGGCCGCGCCGTGATCGGCGGAGACGGCGAGGTCGCCGCGATCGCCGCGGCGTCCATCGTCGCCAAGGTCGTACGCGACCGGATCATGACCCGGCTCGACACGCTCCATCCCGCCTATGGCTTCAAGCGCCACATGGGCTACGGCACGCCCGAGCACCTGGCGGCGCTCGCCGCGCACGGCGCCTGCCCGCTGCATCGGCGCAGCTTCGCGCCGGTGCGGGCGCACCTGACGGAGGCCGAGCGCGCCGCGCTCGCGGCAGATGCGGGGGACGCGTCCGCGCATGAGCGATCCGCGCATGCGAAAGAGGCCGGCGACGAGGCCGGCCTCCTCCTGTCCTGAGCGGTCTGCCCTGAGCGGTCCCGCCCGAGCCGTGCGCGCGGGTCAGCCCTGCGGCGTGAAGACCTGCCCGTCGAGCATCTCGCACGAGGACGTCTGCGCCGAGATGCGGAAGCCCTCGCCATCCTCGGTGACGGTGCACGTCATCGGGAACGAGGCGTCGCCCGTGGAGCCCTGGACGTTGGAGAGCGTCAGCGTGTCGTCGAAGACGCGCCAGTCGCCCTCGACGGCGTTGCCGTCCGGCCCGGTGAGCGTGAACGTGCCGCCCTCCGCGAGCTCGAGCGAGAGCTGGTCGGACGAGTAGCTACCGGGGTCGATCATCGCGGCGGTGGTGGCGCTGATCGCGCCGGTCGCCTCGCCCGTCGTCGTCATGCCCGTGCCGGTGCCGGTCGCCTGCGCCGTGGTCTCGGTCCCGGCCTCCGGCGTGATCACGGTGACCTCCGGCTCGCCGGTCTCCTCGATGATCGGCTCGATCTCGGTGGCGGCCGTCTCGGTGTCGGTCGCGGAGCCGGCATCCGGCTCCACCACCGTGACCTCGGTCTCGGCGGGCTCGACCGCAGCGGTCTCCTGCTCGACCACCGGGGCCTCCTGCTCGACGATCGCGGTCTCCTCCTCGATCACCGGCGCCTCCGCCGTGGTGGGCTCGTTGTCGCAGGCCGCGAGGGCCAGGATGGCGACGATGGGCGTCAGCTTCGCGAAACTCATGGTGCGCATGGCATCACCTCTTGTGTCCGAAAATTCGGCCATACAACGGGTGACGCGGCCAAGCGTTCAATCACGAAAGATGACGGCGGGAATCATGTCCGGCTCAGCAGGAACACGCCCTGCTCGCCGAGGATGTTCCAGGCCCACCAGGGCAGCGGCAATCGCACCGGCTCGCCACGGCCGTCGAGCGCCCAGGCCGTCTCCATGCGCGCGCCGACGAGGTCGCACAGGCCGACGAAGTCGCGGATCGTGCAGAAATGGATGTTGGGGGTGTCGAACCAGGCGTAGGGCATGGTCTCGTTCACCGGCATGCGCCCGCGCAGGCCGATGTCGACCCGCACGCGCCAATGCCCGAAATTGGGGAAGGATACGATGCAGCGCGTGCCGATGCGCAGCATGTGCTCGAGCACCTCGCGCGGGCGCCGCGTCGCCTGGATCGTCTGCGAGAGCACGACGTAGTCGAAGGCGTCGTCGGGATAGTCCGCGAGGTCGGTGTCGGCGTCGCCCTGGATGACGGAGAGGCCCTTCGCCAGGCAGGCGGCGACGTTGTCGCGCTCGATCTCGATGCCGCGCCCGTCGACGCCGTTCCGGTCGCGCAGGAGCGCGAGCAGCGAGCCGTCGCCGCAGCCGACGTCGAGCACGCGCGTGCCGGGCGCGACCATGCCGGCGAGGAGGAGGTGGTCCTTGCGCGGGGGCGAGCCGGCCGGGGCGGGGCCGAGGGGCGGGGGCAGGCTCGGGGGAGGGGAGTGCGCCGTCATCGCCCGATCCCCCGTGCCGCCGCCGCGCCGTCGACGAAGCCCTTGGCGGCGGCGAACATGTCCGGTTCGTCGAGCAGGAAGGCGTCGTGGCCCTTGTCGCTCTCGATCTCGACGAAGGAGACCGACGCTCCCGCCGCGTTGAGCGCGCGCACCACCGCGCGGCTCTCCACCGTGGGGAACAGCCAGTCCGAGGTGAAGCTCATCACGAAGAAGCGCGTGCGCGTGCCGCGGAAGGCCTCGGCGAGCTTGCCGCCGTGCGCGTCGGCGAGGTCGAAATAGTCCATCGCCCTGGTGACGTAGAGGTAGGAGTTGGCGTCGAAGCGCTCGACGAAGGTGATGCCCTGGTAGCGCAGGTAGCTCTCGATCTGGAAGTCGGCGTCGAACGAGAAGGTCGGCGCCTCGCGTTCCTGCAGGCGCCGGCCGAACTTGCGGTGCAGCGCGCTCTCGGACAGGTAGGTCACGTGCGCGCCCATGCGTGCGACGGCGAGCCCCTTGCGCGGGCGCGCGCCCTCCTCGAGATAGCGCCCGCCGCGCCAGTCCGGATCCGCCATCACCGCCTGGCGGCCGACCTCGTGGAAGGCGATGTTCTGCGCCGAATGGCGCGCCGAGGCGGCGATCGGCATGGCGGCGAAGACGCGCTGCGGATAGAGCGCCGCCCATTCCAGCACCTGCATCCCGCCCATGGAGCCGCCGACGACGCAGAACAGGTCGTCGATGCCGAGCCGCGACACCAGCATCGCCTGGGCGCGGACCATGTCGCCCACCGTCACGAGCGGGAAGTCGAGCCCCCACGGCGCGCCGGTATCCGGGTTGGTGGAGGCCGGCCCGGTGGAGCCCATGCAGCCGCCGATGACGTTGGCGCAGATCACGAAGAAGCGGTCCGTGTCGATCGGCCGTCCCGGCCCGACGAAGCTCGCCCACCAGCCCGGCTTGCCGGTGACCGGGTGCACGTTGGCGACGTGCTGGTCCCCCGTCAGCGCATGGCAGATCAGCACCGCGTTGGAGCGCGCCGCGTTCAGCGTCCCGTAGGTCTGGTAGGCGAGCTGCCAGGGCGCCAGCGCCGTGCCGCAATCCATCATCAGCGGCTCGTTCCGGGAGAAGCGCGCGACGAGGCTCTGCGGCTCGTCGGCCTGCGAGCGCGCCTCGCGGGCGAGGGTGGAATCCGGGATCGGGACGGCGGCTGACATGGGCGGCGGGCTGCCTTCGGCGGCGTCTGTGCTGCGGGACGGGTCGACCGAACGATCGAATTCGTTCGGTAGGTCGAACGGAGCATAATGCCGGGGAAGGGTGCGGGCAATGGGGTGAGGCGGACCGCGGCCAGACCGCGTCGTCCCTCCTCGCGGCGGCTTCGCCGGTGCCACCGTGGTGGCATCGGCGAAGCTCGCGATCGACTTTCCGGGGGATGCCCCTCGCCGTCTCCCGCCGGCCGGCCTCACCGGCTCGACATCCCGGCTCTCGGGGTCGGCGCGGCGGGTTCCGTCGCTTCTCGCGCACGGTCGAAGCACCACCCGACGAGCCGGCTATGCATCACGGCAGGGCAGGAAGGCTTCGGCCGATGCCTCCACCCGGCGCGCTGGGCGGGGTGCGGGCTCAGCCCTTCTTCTTGGGCGTGCTCGCGCCGACGGGGGCGAGGTTGCCCTTGGCGAAGCCCGTGGGCGCCGCGACGGGCTCCTTCTTCGTCTTGGGCTTGCGGACTTCCTTGTTGCCGCGCATCTGACCCTTGGCCATGGTTCTCTCCTCGATCGCCGGTCCGCGGATGCGGCCGGCAGGGCTTGCTGGTTCGGGTGATCGTCCTCGCACGCCGGACGGCGCGCGGCCGGCGGTCAGTCGCAGCGCGGCGTAGCGCGCCGCCTGCGCTCGCCGAGCGCCTGCGTGTGGGCGGGGCCGTCGCCGCCGCGATGTCCGGACATGGAGGCTCCTGGGGAGAGGGCTGCGAGCCGGCGGGGTGGGCGTCCACCGCGAAGGGCCGGATCTCTCACCTCTCCGCATCGATGATGAGCGCCTTCGCGGCCGGGCACAAGCACAATCGCGGGCGCCACCGTCGCGGTCACGGGACGGGCGGCGGCACCCGCGCCCGCCGCGCCACGGCCCGCTCGCGCAGGAAGATGTAGACGCCGGACGCCACGATGATGCCCGCGCCGACGATCAGTGCCGGGCGCGGCACGTCGCCGAAGACGAGCCAGCCGAGCACGGCGGCGAAGAACAGGAGCGCGTACTGGTAGGGCACCACCGTCGCCGCGTCGGCGAGCTTGAAGGCGCGGTTGACGGCGACATGGCCGGCCATGGAGAGCACGCCGAGCAGCGCGAGCAGGCCGAGGTCGAGCGTGCTCGGCGTCACCCAGGCGAAGGGCGCGAGCACCAGCCCCGCCGCGCCGGCGCCCGCCGTCTGCCAGAGCGCGAGCGTCTTGTCGGGCGTCGCCCGCAGCACGCGCGACAGCAGCATCATCCCCGCGAAGGCGAGGCTGCCCACGATCGACACCGCCGCCGCGGGCGAGATCGCCGCGCGCGAGGGCTCGAGCGCGACGACCACGCCGACGAAGCCCACCGCGATGGCGCTCCAGCGCCGCCAGCCGACCCGCTCGCCGAGCACCAGCGGGGAGAGCGCCGCGACCCAGATCGGCGCGGCCAGCCAGTAGGTCAGCACGTCCGCCAGAGGCAGGGTGGCCACGGCCACGTAGAAGCAGAACACCTCGAGCGTCGAGATCGCCACCCGCAGCAGCTGCAGCCGCGGGCGCTCCGGGCGCAGCAGGGCCGCCGGGCTCGTGCGCATCAGGAAGGGGGCGAGCACGACGAGCGCCGCGAGGCTGCGGATCAGCAGCACCTGCCCGGCGGAGTAGGTGGCGACGAGCCACTTGCCCAGCGTGTCGTTCACCGCGAACAGGAGCATCGCGAGGAGCATCACGAGGATGCCGGCGCGCGCGCCCGGCGTGGTGAAGGCGGTGAGCGTCGGGGCAAGCGAGGCGGGCATCGGGAGCGGGCTCTTCGGTTCGGGTCGCCGACTCTAGCGCGCGGCGCGCCCGGCATGAACGCCGTTCGTCGCATACCGGGTGCGCACCGGCGACCGCCGCGCGCAAGGCCCGGCCCCGTCCGGGCTCTTGCCCCGCGGGGTTCGCGAACGCACATTGTGCCGATACGAGAGGCGTGACAGCCCGGAGAGAAGACGCCATGAGAGCCGCCATCGTGGGCTGGGCCCACACGCCCTTCGGCAAGCAGGACGCCGAGACCGTCGAGAGCCTGATCGTGCGCGTGGCGCGCGAGGCGCTCGCCCATGCGGAGATCGGCCCGGAGGACATCGACGAGATCGTTCTCGGCCACTTCAACGCGGGCTTCTCGGCGCAGGACTTCACGGCCGGCCTCGTGCTCCAGGCCTCCGACCTGTTCCGCTTCAAGCCGGCGACGCGCGTCGAGAACGCCTGCGCCACCGGCTCCGCCGCCGTGCAGCAGGCGCTCAAGACGATCGAGGCCGGCCGCGCGAAGCGCGTCCTCGTGGTCGGCGTCGAGCAGATGACGACGACGCCGGGTCCGGAGATCGGCAAGAACCTGCTCAAGGCCTCCTACCTGCCCGAGGACGGCGACACGCCGGGGGGCTTCGCCGGCGTCTTCGGCAAGATCGCCGCCGCCTACTTCCAGCGCTGGGGCGACCAGTCGGACGCGCTCGCGGGCATCGCGGCGAAGAACCACGCCAACGGCGTCGACAATCCCTACGCCCAGATGCGCAAGGATCTCGGCTTCGCCTTCTGCCGCGCCGAGAGCGAGAAGAACCCCTTCGTCGCCGGTCCGCTGAAGCGCACCGACTGCTCGCTGGTTTCGGACGGCGCGGCGGCGCTCGTCATCGCCGACATCGACAGCGCCATGGCCATGCCCCGCGCGGTCGGCTTCCGCGCCACCGCGCATGCGCAGGACTTCATGCCGATGTCCAAGCGCGACATCCTGAAGTTCGAGGGCTGCGCGGTGGCCTGGCAGCGGGCGCTGGCGGAGGCGGGCGTGACGCTCGACGACCTCTCCTTCGTGGAGACGCACGACTGCTTCACCATCGCCGAGCTGATCGAGTACGAGGCGATGGGGCTCGTGCCGGAAGGGCAGGGCGCCCGCGCCGTGGCCGAGGGCTGGACGCGCAAGGACGGCCGGCTGCCCGTCAACCCGTCGGGCGGCCTCAAGGCCAAGGGCCACCCGATCGGCGCCACCGGCGTCTCGATGCACGCGCTCTCCGCCATGCAGCTCGTCGGCGAGGCCGGCGGCATCCAGGTGAAGGACGCGCGGCTCGGCGGCATCTTCAACATGGGCGGCGCGGCGGTGGCGAACTACGTCTCGGTGCTCGAGCGGGTTCGGTGAGCGGGAGAGGGCGCGCGCGCCCTCAGCGCTTCGTCATCGCCTGCGTGATCGGCCCCGTCGCGTCGCCGACGAGCTTCGTCGTCGTGTCGGCGATGGCGCGCAGGTGGGCGCTCGTGGTCTCGTAGGCCTGGCGGGCTCCCGAGGTCTGCAGCTTCACCGCCTCCGACAGCGAGCCGGCGGTGAGGGTGGAGCGCATCAGGCCGAGCGTGAGGTCGGCGTTGGCGCGCATCATGTCGAGCATCTGCGCGTTCAGGCTCACCATGCCGCGCGATGCGGCGGCGGCGCTCTCGAAGCAGGCCTGGGTCAGCGCCTCGTTGCTCTCGCGCGTCTGGGCGTAGGCCGCGCGCGCCCCCTCGGCGCCGGTCTGGAGCATGCGGCCATAGGGCTTCACGAGCGCGTCCGGGTCGGGGAGCGGCGCGATGCCGACCTCGGAGAACGCCTCCTCGTGCTCGACCGTGCGCGCCTCGACCGCCTGCTCCGGGGCGGCGGCCCGCGGCGCGAGGGACGGCGGCGGGATCTCGGCGGGGGCCGTCGCGACCGCGCGCGCGGGAGCGGGATCGGCCGGGGCGGTGACGGGGGCGGGAGCCGACGTGGGAGCCGACGTGAGAGCCGACGTGGGAGCCGCAGCGGGAGCCTCGGCCTCGGCGGCCTCGACCGTCTCCGGATCGGGGCGCGGGGCGGCGGCGGCCTTCAGCGCGGCGGATTTCAGGGCGGTCGTCTTCGGCGCGCTCGCGCGACGGGCCGGCTTCGCCGCCGGGGCGGCGGGGAGGACGGGTGCGGACGCGACCGGCTCGGGCTTCGCGGGCCGGGCCTTCGCGGGCTCGGACTTCGTGGGCTGGATCGTCGTGGGCTGCACCTTCGCGGCTGCGGCCGCGGATGCCGGGGCCTTCTCCGGAACGCGCGCCTTGGCCGGCGTGCCCCGCGGGCTCGTCTCGCGCACGTGCGCCTTCGCGGGGGCCGCGGCTGCGGCCTTGGACGGCTTGCGGGTGGTCTCGTCGCTCATCGCTCGTTCCTCGTCTCAGCGCGCGGGCACGCTCCGGGCGATCCCGGCGCGGCGAGCCGCGCCGGGACCCGTCGCGGGATCAGGACTTCTTGGCCGGGCCGCCGGCGGGCGCACCCTTGGCGGCGTCCTTGGCCGCGGTGGTCGCGGCCTCGCCGGCCTGCCGCATCGCCTGGCCGGCATCGGCGCCGAGCTGGCGCATCTGGTCCTGCATGAGCGCGAACTGCGTCTGCATGAACTCCATCTGCAGCTTCATCGCCTCGGCGGGGTCCTGGGCGCGGATCATCTTCTGGGCGTGCTCGAAGCTCGCCTTGAGGTTCGCCTCGGCCATGCCGAAGGTCTTCTCGCGCATGTCCTTGGGGTTCATGCCCATGCGCTCGGCCGGGGCATCGAAGGTCTCCATCGCGCGCGAGGCGGCGCTGACGAAGCCCTCCATGGCCACGCGGGCCTGCTCGACGCTGCGCTCGGCCATCTCGCGCATCTCGGCCGGGATCTCGAAGGTGGTGTTCTTGTCGGTCGCCATGGCGGTCCTCCATCGTTCGGGTACGCCGGAACCGCGACGGCGGCCCGGATCGTTGTGCGGCGCAACATAACTCTTGTGCGCTGCAAAATCAACAGGCCGTCGATCCCGTTAAGGTTGACACGACCTCACCGTCCGCCGCGGGGATGCGTTGCGCGCCGACCTGCGTTAAACGATGGTTAAGTATGCGCGCCGGAACCCGTTCGGAAAAGGGCCGGTCAAGCCGCGGGGTGGCGAGGGATGCGCGAGGGCGAGCAGGCAAGGCTGGGCGAGGCGATCGCGGCCGCGATCGCGCAGGCGGGGGCGAACAGCCCGTTCGCCGCGCGTCCGACGCTGGCCTGGAGCGCCGATGCCGGCGCGATCCTCTACGCCTCGGACGGCGCGCGGGCGCTCGCGGACGCGCTCGTCGTCGATGCGGCGGGGCGGGTGCGTCCGGATCTCGCCGCGCGCCAGCGGCTCGCCGCGCTCGGCGCCGGCCTCGCGCCGCTGGAGGGCCAGAGGCTCGAGCGGCTGCGCTTCAGGCCCGGCCGTCTCGCCGCGCCCACGACGCTGGCCTGCCGGCGGCTCGTCCTCGCCGACGGCGCGAGCGTGCTGCTGACGGCCTTCCTCGACCCGCCGCCGACGCTGCAGCCGCCGCCGGTCGCGGAGCCCGCGCCGAACGTCGAGTCCCAGCCGGACGTCGAGGTCTTGCCTGTCGAGGGGCCTGCGCAGGCCGAGCCCGCGGCCGCCGAATCGTCGATGGAAGAGGCGGCGACCTTGCCCGCGCCGGAGCCCAACCCCGTTTTCGAGCCCGTCCCGGAGGCGGGCCCGCTCGCCGAGGCGCGCGACCGTCTCGCCGGGCGCGGCGTGGTGCGGTTCGTCTGGCGCGCGGACGCGCAGGGGTGCGTGCGCGAGGTCTCGTCCGCCCTCGCAGAGACGGTCGGCGCCGACGGCGCCGCGCTCATCGGGCGCGACTTCGCAGACATCCTGGCCGACGTCGCCCACGACCCGCACGGCATCGTGGCCGAGCTCGTGACCCGCGGGGCGACCTTCAGCGGGCGCACCGTGCTCTGGCGCGTCGCGGGAACGCAGGCGGCGGTCGAGGTCGATCTCGCCGGCCTGCCGGCGAGCGTGCGCGGCGGCGGCGGGCGTGAGATGCGCGGCTTCGGCCTGATCCGCACCGACGCAATTCGCCCGTTCCCGCCGCGCCCCGAACCCGCGCCGACGACGCAGGCGGCGCAGCCGACGGAGGAAGCGCACGCCGGGGAAGACGCGTACGCGCTGGAGCCCGAAAGGGCGGAGCCCACCACCTTCGCGCCCGAGCCGGAGCGGATGGACGGTCCGGAGGACGCGGTCGCGACGGCCGAAACCGCCCATCCGGAGATCGCCGAGCCTGAGTCCGCCGAGGCACACGACGTCGCCGCGCCCGTCGAGGCGGCGTGGCTCGCGCCGCAGGCGCGCTTCGCCGTCGCCGCCGGCGAGCGCTACGAGCCGGCGGCGGAGCTGGCGACCCCGGTGGCGGTCGCCTCGATCTCCGCGAGCGCGCAGGGCCGGCTGGGCGAGGGGGCGCCGGCGCTGGGCGCCGCGCTCTCGCTGGCCGAGCCCGTCGCGGATCTCGCCCACACCGCGCCCGCCAACGACGTCAGCCCACCCGTGCCCGAGGAGGCGCGGCAGCTCGCCGACGGGCCTTCCTCGGACGAGCCGCCCCGGCGCGAGCCCGCCGCCGCGGCGGGGCTGCGGCTGTCGCCGAGCGAGCACTCCGCCTTTCGCGAGATCGCCCGCGCGCTCGGTGCGCGCTATGCGGGGGACGACGACGCGGCCGAGACGCGGCCGGCGGCGGCGGCCGCCGCCACGGTGGCCGCCTTGCCCGCCCGCACGGCCCGGCCGGCCGCGGACCCGCTCGCACCGGCGGCGCTGGAGCGCCTGCCGCTCGGGATCGTCGTGCATCGCGGCGAGGAGACGCTCTACGCCAACCGGCACCTGCTCGATCTCCTCGGCCACGACGATCTCGACGGCTTCCGGGCCGCGGGTGGGGTCGCGGGGCTGGTCAAGGGGCGGCCCGGCGCGCTGGCGCGGGTCGAGGCGCTCGACCCGGCGCCGGTGGCGCTCGCCGGGCCCGACGGCGCGAGCTTCGCCGCCGAGGTGCGCTTTACCACGCTCGATCTCGACGACGGCCCGGCGAGCCTCCTCGTCGTGCGCCGCCTGCCCGACAGCGATCCGGTCCATCGCGTGCGGGCGCTCGAGATCGAGGCCGCTCGCCTGCAGGGCGACCTCGCGGAGCGCGACGCCATCCTCGACACGGCGACCGACGGCGTCGTCGTGGTGGACGGCGAGGGGCGCATCCTCTCGCTCAACCGCTCGGCCCAGGCGCTGTTCGGCTACGAGGCGAACGAGATCGCCGGTGAGCCCTTCACCACCCTTTTCGAGACCGAGAGCCACGCCGCCGCGCTCGACTATCTCGCGAGCCTCGGACGCGCGGGCGTGGCCAGCCTGCTCGACGGCGGGCGCGAGGTGCTCGGCCGGGTGCGCCAGGGCGGGGCGATTCCGCTGTTCATGACGCTCGGCCGGGTGAGCGACGGCGGACGGAGCGCATCCGGCGATCCCGCACGCTTCTGCGCGGTGCTGCGCGACATGACCGCCTTCAAGCAGGCGGAGGCCGAGCTGCTCGAGGCCAAGCGCGCCGCCGAGGCGGCGAGCGCCCACAAGTCCGACTTCCTCGCCCGCATCTCGCACGAGGTGCGCACGCCGCTGAACGCCATCATCGGCTTCGCCGAGGTGATGCGCGAGGAGCGCTTCGGCCCCGTCGGCAACGAGCGCTACAAGGACTACCTCGCCGACATCCACGCGTCGGGCCAGCACGTGCTGAGCCTGATCAACGACCTGCTCGATCTCGCCAAGATCGAGGCCGGGCGCATGGACCTGGCGTTCCGCGCGGTGGGCCTCAACGAGCTCGTCGGTGCCTGCGTCGCGCTGATGCAGCCCGAGGCCGCGCGCGAGCGCATCGTGCTGCGCACGAGCCTGCTCGCGAAGCTGCCGCCGGTCGTCGCCGACGAACGCTCCATCCGCCAGATCGTGCTCAACCTCCTCTCCAACGCCGTGCGCTTCACCGATCCCGGCGGCCAGGTGATCGTCTCCACCGCGCTCACCGACCGCGGCGAGGTCGCGTTCCGCGTGCGCGACACCGGCATCGGCATGTCCGAGGGCGAGATGGAGGCCGCGCTCGAGCCCTTCCGCCAGCTCGCCACCGCGCGCCGCCCCGGCGGCACGGGGCTCGGCCTGCCGCTGACCAAGGCGCTGGTGGAAGCCAACCGCGGCGCGATGGCGATCACCTCGCGCAAGGGCGAGGGGACGCTGGTGGAGGTGACGTTCCCGGTGACGGTGGGGGCGGGGGTCTAGGGGGCGGCAGCCTCGTTCCTGAAGACGCATGTGGCGTCCCCCCCCCCGAACCCGGAAACCCTCTGCGCGGTAGTCTGCCGTTCACCGCCGGCGTGCATGACGAGCATCGGGGCTCACGCCCGCGCACGATGCCGCCGTCCGGGAGCCGCCGCCTTGCAGATCATCGTCATCGAGCCCGCGGGCTACGAGCCCTCAGTGTCGGCGGTCACCATCGGCGTCTGGCTCGCCTGCATCAACGTCGCCTGCTTCCTGGCCTTCGCCTTCGACAAGTCCGCCGCCCGCCGGCAGGGACGGCGCGTGACGGAGCGCAGTCTGTTGTGGCTCGCGGCGCTGGGCGGCTCGCCGGCGGCGCTGGTCGCGCGCCATCTCCTGCGCCACAAGACCCGCAAGGAGCCCTTCCGCACGCGGCTGTTCGGGATCGTGGCGGTCCAGGTCGTCGTGGGCGTCGTGCTGGCGGTCCCGGCGCTGCGGGAGCCGGTGTTGCGGGCGGTGGGGTTTTGAAGGGGGGGCGCTACGGCACCCGCTCACGCTCGGGTGCCCCGTGCTCGCTCCATTTCCTCGAACCCCAGGCACTGGCCGCCCCGTAGGTCCCCACCATCAGGAGGGCGACTCCACAGAGAGCGATGACCAGGTGCGGAGTCAGCGTGCTCAGCAGAAAGGGTGCGCTGATCATGGCGATCAGCATGCCGACGTACTCGACGATGATCTTGACGCGACAGAGCTTCGCGACGTCGTCCCACTCGTGCCGGGACTGGATGAGCTTCAGGAACGCCAAATCCGCAGGCGGTGTGCCCGACGCGGCCAGTGCTGCGCAGAGGAACAGCCATGCGATCCCGAAATCCAGCGACAGCATGAGGTAGCCGACGCCGGCGATTAGCCGGCCCGCTGCGATGTACTTCGCCGGATCCTTCAGGGCCATTCCCGAAGTTGCCAGGTTGGCGAGCACGTTGCCCAACCCGTAGAACAGGATGGCGGTGCCGAATCCGCCGAGGCCGCTCTGCGTCGCTCCGCCGGATGCCGCATCGAAGAGCAAGGCGGTCGTGAAAATAAAGCCGAGATACCAGGCGCCGGCGTTGACGGCCTGGGAGACGAAGGTGAATACGAGCAGGGGAGACCGGGACGCGACGACGAAGCCCCTCGCGGAATCACGCAGGAATCCGGCGCGACTAGACGCGTCAGCCTGATCCGCGGCGTTCCGTATCGAGGCCTCCAGAAGGCACGCGAGCGCGAAAGACGCAGCGGCGAAGGCGAACACGGCAACGGTGCCGCCCATGATCGCGACCGCGGACGCCGCGAGCGGGCCGGCGATCCGCGCCAGTCGAAACGTGCTGTCGACCAGCGCGTTCGCGCCGGCGCGCGCCCGCTCCTCGATGGCGAGGCGGGTTATGCCTCCGAACGCGGCGGCGTCGATATGGGGCCTGGTCATGACGACGAGCGCCGCGCTCAGCATGATCGTCCAGAGCGGCGCCCCCGAAACGACGAGACAGACGGCCGCGACGCCGGCGATCGCTCGTGTGGCGTCCAGCCAAGCCAACGTCCGAAACGGCGGCGCGCGGTCGAGCACCGCACCGCCAGCGACCCCGGAAACTGCCGAGAGAAGAACGACTCCGGCGAGATAGAACCCGCCGTCGATGCCGACTCGCTCGACGACCGACCAGATCAGGGCGATGTTGAACGCCTCGGCTCCCAAGGCTCCCAGACTCGTTCCCGACCAAAGGCGCCGCACTCTCCCGTCGCGCAGCGGCTCCGTCGGGAACGCCCAGGCGAGACGCCGTGTACCTTCGGTCGTGGCCACAGGCGTCTCCTCCTCGAAAACGTCACTCGTCCGCTTCAAACGACGCGAGCACGAGCGCGACCGCCTCGTCGGACCGATCGATGCCCGTCGCTCGAAATTCGTAGTTCAACCCGCCTGGATTCGCAAGATTGAGTTCGAACACGTAGGGATAAGCGAGATCCACCCCGCAATAGCGTATTCCGTGCGTGCGAAGCGCCCAGCCGAGACGACGGCAAAACGCATCCTCTTCAGAGGTTAAATTGGGGGCCTCGAAGTCGACGCCGAGCGTCACATTCCCGCGGTGATCGACGTCTCCAAGGAACCGTCGGAAGCCAGCGAATGGCATTCCGCCTGCGATTAAAATCCGCTTCTCATTGAGTTTCACATTGGGTACGAAGGCCTGGAGTGTCGTAAACGTGCGACTGAGTCCGATGGTCGCGCGGCCGTACATCTCGTGACGCGAAACCTCGTTTCCTGTTGCAGACTGCATCAGCGCACGGGCGTTCTTATCGTTCTTATCGATGAAGAACACGTCCGCACCGCACCCTTCATTGGCGGGCTTCATGATCCACGGATGGTCCGAAGCTTCGACGAGCGACAGCAGATCATCGTAGCGGTTCGACACGCATGACGGCGGGAGATTTTCACGAGGCACAACCGCATCAAGAGCAATCTTGCTGTTGAGGAATAGCAAGCTGGCAGGTTCGTTTACGAATATTGTTCTTTGACTTAACATCCAAAGAATAGTATATATCTCAAGCATGATAATGGGGGGTGGATTGCAAAGCATCCATACAAGATCAACATCGCATTCAGCACTAGTCTGCTTCATAAGTAAATCGGGGAACGGAACACCTTTTTCATATTCCCTTTCAAGAATAAAAGCATCGCAAAAGACCTCGCCGTTTTTGAGGCATAACGTCTCGACGTCGGCAAGTATGACCCTTTTCCCTGCGCGAAGGAGCGCATTCGGTAGGATTGAATGGTTGTCAAATCGGAATTCATTCAGTCTTGAGATGAGTACCAGAACACAATCAAGAGACATAGCGGCGTCCTCCAGAAGCGTATTCTTCGATGAGCGAATCGATCGAAGAAAGTGACTGGGTTAGCGCCCTGTCTGATGGGGCGCTGATTAAAATATGACCACTTCTGCTGTAGTTCGACAGAGCGGTGTTGTTGGTTTGATTTTTGGTAGGTGGCGACAGCTTATGTTCGCGATATCCTGAGAAGCTGCCCAGACGTAAAGCAAAGAGATCTGCCTCTGCATTGTCAAGAAAGTTGAGGTTCATCGGTAGAAAGCGAACCGCCGCAGCTACCGCGTCTGCTGCATCTGACTCGACTCGCGTTTCTGACGTCGAACGCCGGTCGTGGTAGGCGAGATAATCTTGGATCATTCGTCGTCCCGAGGTCCAGTGAACAAGCTTGGTGATGTGTCCTCCAGGAAGCCTCGGGTTGATCTCGATGAGCCTTGCTCCGCCGGTTTTGTCGATGCGGAACTCGACGTGTGCGGCGGCACAGCGGAGTTCGAGTGCCTCCAGCCAGCCCAGAATCGTCCGCCGGATCGCGTCCTCGTCGACACTGCCAAGCGTACACGGGTGGACATGTCCCATTTCCACGAAGTAAGGCGGCGGACCGAGGATCTTGCGGGTGAAGCCGATAATCTCGAATCCGTGCTGCGCCTTCGACCAGCTGATCTCGCAGCTGTACTCAGGCCCATCGATGAACTCCTCGATCAGAAGTCGCCTCTCGGGTCGATAGCCGCGTATGTTCAGGCGATGGGTAGCGAAGAAAGTGGCGGCTTCGCGAAGATCCAAACTCGACCGGCACAGCCGAACGCCCACGCTGCCGCTCTCGTCCACCGGCTTGATTACGACGGGATATCGAAGGCGTCCGGTGTCGAGTCCTTCGACTGCCGCTTCGTCGACGACCCGAGCGGGAACGGCGCCGAGCATGTCGGACGTCAGCCGGCGCATTCGGTCTTTGAACCGCGCGCCCAGAAGTCCCGAAAGACCAGCATGAGGAACCCCGAGCATGCTTGCCGCGAGCGCCGCAGGAAGGAGGCGATAGTCGTCGAATGCGAGAAGAGCATCGATGGTGCGCCCTTCGAGAGCACGGCAGATCGCTACCGGATCGAAGCAGTTCGCGTCGACGACCTCGTCGGCCTCGTAGATCGGGTTCTCCGCCAAGCCGGCGTAGAAGTCTCGTTCCCCCGTAAGGAGCAGGACCGATCGCCCCGCGGCCCGTACGAGCCGCATGGCTTCGACCGTGGTTCCAGTTGCGTTTGCCTCTACGAAGACGATCACGGTCCGTCTCCTTCCGATGAGGCGGCTGATTCGGCCGCCGCGGGCGTGACAGGGCAGAAAGTGCAGGGCTCGCCGTTCAGAATCGCTGCGAGAGGCCTTTCGACGAGGCCGCACGAAACGACGGCCGGAATGCCGATTGCAGACAGATGTACTATCGACTCCATCTTGCTGGACATTCCCCCCGAGCCGTGACCGGACACGCTGCCGGTCGTGTCGATACGACCCAGGTCGCTGCTCGGCTGGAACACCGGCAACAAGCACGCATCAATGTTCAGTTTCGGATCAGAAGTGTACAGCCCCGGGAGGTCGGTAAGAAATACCGTTAAATCCGGCCTCCATAACTTTGATATCCAGGATGCGACCTCATCGTTGTCGCGGAATGAGGATAGTTGACATCGATGAACGTCGTCCTCGTTGATGATTGGAAGAATATTGTAGAAATGCAGATCCTCGATTATCTCCACGGTCCGCTGTGCACTTGATTCGCACTCTCGATCGCTCCCCCTCACTAGAACCTGGCCGGAAAGAATCCCAAACGTACGCAGGCCGGTGGCAGCCGTTTCGAACAGTGCGATCTGTCCGAAACTCGAAAGCGCTCGGCGAATGCGCGCTTCGGCGGCCGGATAATGCGAAATGGGCGGCAATGCGGCGCGGCCTCGTGCGAATGCGCCGGAAGCGACCAGCACGACGTTCCGGCCGGGCGGTAATGCAACCAGAAGGTCCTGTGCGATTCCTTTCCAAATATTCGGATTGCTCAGTGATGCCGCGCTTCCGATCTTTACGACAATTCGCTCGGCGGAGAGCAGTGTTTCGGCACCGGCGTTGCTGAACGGGGGCCGATGCTCGCTGAACGTCGTGGCCGTCCCGGAGCCAGCA
Organism: Salinarimonas sp.; assembly: GCA_051117315.1. Classification (GTDB taxonomy): domain Bacteria; phylum Pseudomonadota; class Alphaproteobacteria; order Rhizobiales; family Beijerinckiaceae; genus Salinarimonas. The sequence goes on from JBNPEA010000008.1 coordinate 49,892, forward strand.
GTGGGTTTGGTGAGAGCTGTCATCGCAGTACCTCACTCCGCCGGGACAGCGGCTTGAGCCGGCACGGGCGTGTAGCTCAACCGGGTCGGCGAAGGCCGCCTGTACCGATCACCGAGGACGCTTACCACCTCCGCCGCAATACGCGCGTCTTCGCGGGTCGCATTCAGCGAGAAGACGGCACGGATTTGCGTGCCGCGCCAGACGAGCATGCGAATGCCGGACTGCTCTGCCTGCGAAACGAACTCTCCGACCGACACGTTGAGGTTCGCGACGTCGAAGATTACAATGTTCGTCTCGGGTCTGACGGCCGTCAACGCGCCGCTCGATACGATCGTGGAGTAGAAGAGATTCGCGTTCTCGTGATCTTCAGCGAGTCGTTCTAGGTTGTGGTCGAGAGCATAGAGTGCGGCCGCGGCGCCGAAACCCGACTGGTGGAGGGCGCCGCCATACCACTTGCGGAATATTCGGGCGTGGGCGATCAAGTCCACGTCTCCGACAAGGACAGATCCCATCGGCGCGCCCAGCCCCTTGGCGAAGCAGAGCGACAGCGCCGTCACGGTCCGACCGTACACCTTTAAGGGAACATCGGATGCGATGCTCGCATTCAGCACACGGGCGCCGTCCATGTAGACTTCAAGGCCGTTGTCGTCAGCGAAGTCACAAACAAGGCGAAGCGTCTCAGCCGGAAATACACGCCCCCCATGGCCGTTGATCGTGTTCTCCACCCAGATGAGCTTGGGGACTGCATAGGCGGGAGACCATCTTGCCCTTCTGAACATCGCCTGCTGGACAGCGTGGACCGTCAGCACGCCATCCTCCGTGTCGACCGGATTGATGGCGATCTTTCCTAGATCAGAGCTAGGCGACGCCTCGAAAAAGTTAACGTGATATGAACTGTCGCAGACGATTTCGTCGCCAGGCCGCGTGAGAACACGCAGCGCGACTTGATTGCTCATGGTTCCGGTCGGGAAGTACAGAGCCGCATCGCGTCCGAACGCCTCTGCGCACCTCTCTTCCAGCGCTCGAACGCAGCGGTCCTCGCCAAAGCAATCGTCGCCGACGTCGGCGTTAGACATCGCCAAGCGCATGCCTGAGCAGGGTCTGGTCAGTGTGTCGCTGCGCAGATCAACCGGTGCGATCGCCATATTCGTCTCCCACGGTCCCATCCCCAGTAGTTATTTAAACAGAGAAAGTGGCAAAAACACGATAAAACAATCTGCAAATGGTACAACAGTAAGTGCCTGGAGGAAAAGCCTTACCTAAAGGTGGGTATCATAGGATTAAACAATATTAGATTTAGTCCGCAATCCGCGATAATTTATAATGAAATTTCAACTTACTGGTCGAATACTTCAATTCATTAAGTGAATTAGATTCTTTTTCTCTAATCTTGGATAGAAACGCTAGTGCATTCAAATTACCGTTGTGCAACTTCGTTTCCTTTCCCAGTTTTTCGCGCGGCACGATACGATGTCCCGGAGTCGGAGCTTTGCGCTGACTTTCCTCGCGTATTCCAAGCTGCGGCCTGGCCATCTCTCGATCGGGAGGGTCCCGCACGAAAAGCCAGCGGCGCCCGGTCTCGGCGCGCGTCCCCCATCAAAACGCCCCCCGATACCCCGCCACCGCCACCCTTGCCGCGATCACCCCGAACGTCTCCCCCGCCACCCCCCCCCCCCCCACCACCATCACGCCACCCCCCCCCCCCCCCCCACCCCCCACCACCCCCCACCCACCGCGCCACAACCCGCCGCCAGCCCCACCACCCCACACACC
>JBNPEA010000044.1:0-50880 GCA_051117315.1 Salinarimonas sp.
TGAAGGCCAGGCACAGGATCGCGAAGGCGCCGATCATGCCGAGCAGGCGCGTGTCGATCTCGAGCGTGGAGGCCAGGGATTTCTTCGTCGGCGCGGCGGTGGCGTGAGCCGAGGCGGCGGTCATCGGCGCATCCTCATGCGTGAGGGCGGCGGGCGCACGCGGCGGGAGGGGGCACCCTCGCCGAGGCGAGGGTGCCCGAGCCGTCCCGCACGCGGGGCGGTCTCGCTCAGTTGCAGGGCGAGGGGCCGTTCTCGACGCCCTGGCAGAGTGCCTCCTGCGAGATCCAGCCGGCGTCGACGACGACGTCGAGGTTCTCCTGGGTGACCGGCAGCGGCGCGAGGAACTTCGCCCACAGCGTCGTGCCGCCCGGCGAGGTCCACTCCTCGGCGCCCTCGATCTCGGCCATCTCGGCGCCGCCCGCCAGGGCGACGGCGATCTCGCCGGCCTCGCGGCCGAGGTCGCGCGCGTCCTTCCAGACGGATACGGTCTGCGTGCCCTTGGCGACGCGGTTCAGCGCGGCGTGGTCGCCGTCCTGGCCCGACACGGGGACCGTGCCGTCGAGGCCCTGAGCGGTGAGCGCCGCGACCGCGCCGCCGGCGGTGCCGTCGTTGGAGGCGACGACCGCGTCGACCTCGTTGTTCTGCGCGGTGAGGATCTGCTCCATGTTGCGCTGGGCGTTGGCCGGGAGCCACTGGTCGGTGTAGGCCTCACCGACGATGGTGATGCGCCCGGCGTCGATCGCCTCCTGCAGCACCTCCTGCTGGCCGCCGCGGAGGAAGTCCGCGTTCGGGTCGGTCGGGGAGCCCTTGATCATGACGTAGTTGCCTTCGGGCTGCGCCTCCAGCACCGCGCGGGCCTGCATGCGGCCGACCTCGACGTTGTCGAAGGTCAGGTAGAAGGCGCGCGGATCCTCGATCAGGCGGTCGTAGCCGACGACCGGGATGCCCTCGTCGGCGGCGGCCTGCACGGCCGGGCCGATGGCCTGCGAGTCCTGAGCCAGGATGATCAGCGCGTCGACGCCCTGGGCGATCAGGCTCTCGATGTCGGAGAGCTGCTTGGCCGAGGAGGACTGGGCGTCCGCCGAGACGTACTCGGCGCCGGCGGCGTCGAGGGCGGCCCGGATGGCGGCCTCGTCGGTCTTCCAGCGCTCCTCCTGGAAGTTCGACCAGCTCACGCCGACGGTGACCTGGTCCTGGGCGTGAGCGGCCCCAGCGAACCCGACCGCGGCGACCGCGGCCATGAGCACGAATTTCGTGGGTGCGAACTTGCGCATCGCGTTTCCTCCCGTAGCGCGCGGCCCTTGCCGAGCCGCGTCCGGCTTTCCGCCGTGACGCGCAGAGTGTCGCGGATAATTTCAGTTGTCAAAATAAAAATGTCGATCCATCGTGTCCATCTTCCCGAGTTCGTGCGAGAACGCTACCGCACTGCACAAAAAACGATACAAATGGCTGAAACCTAGCGGTTAGACGACCGTCTTTAGTTCAGGGAATGGAAGTAATGCGTGTTGCGGCGGCCGAGGTGGGGATCGAGGTGGAGCGGCAGGGCGTCGGCCCGCTGCTGCGTCCGCTCGCCGAGGGCCAGCGCCCGCTGCGCCAGCAGGTGTTCGAGCGCATCCGTGCCGCCGGAGCCCTGGCGCGGGTCCAGATCGCCAAGGACCTGGGCGTCAGCCCGGCCAGCGTCACGGCGGTCACCTCCGAGCTGATGGAAGCGGGCCTGATCGAGGAGGTGACCGTCTCCCGAGAGGGCGACGCGACGAGCCGCGGGCGACCGCCGGTGGCACTCGGCGTGCGCCCGGCCGCCCGCCACGTCGCGGGGATCAAGATTTCCGACCGCGAGCACACGGCGGTGATCGTCGATCTCGCCGGGCGCCTCGTCGCCTCCGCGAGCGTGATCGACCGGCTCGGCGGCCGCGGCGTCGCGGACCTGCTCGACGCGGCCGATGGCGTCCTCGCCCGCGTCTGCGCCGCGGCGGGGATCGCGCGCGGCGCTCTCGCCGCGGTGGGGCTCGGCGTGCCCGGCTTCGTCGACGCCGCCGCCGGCGTGGTGCACTGGTCGCCCGTCCTGCGTGCCCGCGACGTGCCGCTCGCGGCCGCGGTCGAGGCGCGGCTCGGCCTGCCGGTCCACATCGACAACGACGCCAACCTGGTGGCGCTCGCCGAGCTCTGGTTCGGCGCAGGGCGGGCCTTGTCGGACTTCGCGGTGGTGACGATCGCGCACCGCGTCGGCATGGGCCTCGTCGTCAACCACAGGCTCTACCGCGGCGCCCGGGGCCTCGGCACGGAGCTCGGCCAAACCAAGGTGCATCTCGACGGCGCGCTGTGCCGCTGCGGCCAGCGCGGCTGCCTGGAGGCCTACGTCGCCGACTACGCGCTGGTGCGCGAGGCGACGACGGCGCTCGACTGGAGCCATGTGGACGGCCGGCCGACGGGCGTCGTGCTCGAATCGCTGTTCGACCACGCCAAGGCCGGCAACGGGGCGGCGCGCTCGATCTTCCGGCGGGCGGGGCGCTACCTCGCCATCGGCCTCGCCAACGTGATCAACCTGTTCGACCCCGACCTGATCATCCTCTCGGGAGAGCGCATGCGCTACGACTACCTCTATGCCGCCGACACGCTCTCCGAGCTCTCGAGCCTCGTCCTGCCGGCGAGCCGTCCGCTGCCGCCGATCGAGGTCCACGCCTGGGGCGACCTGCTCTGGGCCCACGGCGCCGCGGCGCTGGCGCTGTCGGCGGTGACGGAGGCGATGCTGGGCGCGAGCGCTGCCAGGGAAGGCGCGCCGGCATGACGAACACGACTCCTCCCGCTTCTCCCCCGTCGGGGGAGGTGGATCGGCGCGCAGCGCCGAGACGGAGGGGGTGCGCCGGCAGGCGCGCTTCGGCGCAGCCGAAACTATCCCCGCCGTCGAGCCGGGGGACCCCGCCGCTGATCCGCTGCGCGGATCGTCCCCGCCGCGAGGGGGCGGGAGCGGGGGCGGGAGCGGGGGCGCGCGTCGTCGGGGTCCTCCTCGCCGTGTTCGCTGTCCCGGCGGCGGCCGGCGAGCCGCGCTTCGTCGATCGGGCGGGCGATCTCCCCGCGCCGCACGTCTACGACGGTGGCTGGGAGCACTTCGTCGGTGGCGGGGTCGCGGTGCTCGACTGCAACGGCGACGAGAAGCCCGATCTCTACGTCGCCGGCGGGGCGAACCCCGCGCGGCTCCTCGTCAACGTCACCGAGGCGCCGGGCGCGCCGATCCGCTTCGTGGCGGGTATTGCGGCCCCGACGCCGACGGGCGTCACCGGCGCCTACCCGCTCGACATCGACGGCGACGGCGTCCTCGACCTCGCCGTCCTGCGGGTGGGCCCGAACCTCCTCCTGAAGGGTGGGCCGGATTGCGGCTTCGCCGATGCCGGGGCCGCGTGGGGCTTCGAGGCGGGGGATCGCTGGTCGACCGCCTTCTCCGCCACCTGGGAGCCCGGCCGCGAGCGCCCGACGCTCGCGATCGGCAACTATGTCGATCGCACCGATCCGGACGGCCCGTTCGAGGCCTGCGACGTCAACGAGCTGCATCGTCCCCAGGACGGGCGCTACGAGGCGCCGATCCCGCTCGCGCCCGGCTTCTGTGCGCTCTCGATGCTGATCTCGGATTGGCGCCGCACGGGGACGCCGGAGCTGCGCGTCTCGAACGACCGGCACTACTACGTGCGCGGCGGCTTCGAGCAGATGTGGCGGCTCGATCCGCTCGCGGAACGCGTCGCCGCCGACGGCTGGCCGCGGATCTCGCTCTGGGGCATGGGCATCGCCAGCCGGGACGTCACCGGCGACGGCCTGCCCGAGGTGATGCTCACCTCCATGGGCGACCAATTGCTCAAGCTCAACCGCGGCGACGGCTGGGAGAGCGCACCCTACGCCATCGGAACCTATGCGCAGCGCCCGTTTCTCGGCGACGACGGCCGGCCTTCGACCGGCTGGCACGCCGAGTTCGGCGACGTCGACAACGACGGGCGCCCCGACCTCTTCATCGCCAAGGGGAACGTCGACCAGATGCCGTCGAATGCCATGAAGGACCCCAACAACCTCCTCGTGCAGACCCCGGAGGGCAGCTTCGTCGAGCGCGCCGGGGAGGCGGGCGTCGCCACCACCGATCGGGCCCGCGGCGCGGCGCTCGTCGATCTCGACGGCGACGGGAGGCTCGACCTCGTCGTTGTCAACCGCCGCGCGCCCATGGAGATCTGGCAGAACGCCACGGAGGGCACCGCCGCCTGGCTCGGCGTGACGCCCCGCCAGGACGGCCCGAACGGGTTCGCCGTCGGCGCCTTCGTCGAGGTGCGTACCGGCCGCGGCACGCAGGCGCAGGAGGTGACCGTCGGCGGCGGGCACGTCGGCGGCCGGGCCGGGCCGCTGCATTTCGGGCTCGGGCCGGTCGAGGCCGCCGAAATCCGGGTGGTCTGGCCCGACGGCACGGTCTCGTCCTGGACGGCGGCGCCGCTCGGCGTGCGGACCGAGGTGCGCCGCGCGGGGGAGGGGCTGGCGCTGCGCTGAGCCCCCGGATCCTCGTGCCGGACGTGCGGACCCGCCCGACACCCGAACGGCTCCTGTGGCGTTGGGGGGCAGACGAAGGAGACCGCCCATGCCCCGCATCATCTTCCTGCGCCACGGCGAGAGCGCCTGGAACCGCGACAATCGCTTCACCGGCTGGACCGACGTCGACCTGTCGGACACCGGCGTGGAGGAGGCGACGGAGGCCGCCCGGCGCCTGCGCGCCTCGGGCGTCTGCTTCGACCTCTGCTATACGTCGGTGCTGACCCGCGCGATCCGCACGCTCTGGATCGTGATGGGCGAGATGGACCTGCGCTGGCTCCCGGTCGAGCGCTCCTGGCGGCTGAACGAGCGCCACTACGGTGCGCTCCAGGGCCTGAACAAGGACACGATGCGCGAGGAGGTCGGCGAGGAGCAGGTCCACGCCTGGCGGCGCGGCTACGCCGTGCGCCCGCCGGCGCTCGAGGAGGGCGACGAGCGCCATCCCGGGTGCGACCCGCGCTACCGGCTCGTGCCACACGGCCGGCTGCCCCGCACCGAGAGCCTGCAGGACACGGTCGCCCGCGTCCTCCCCTACTGGCTCGAGCGGATCGAGCCGGCGCTGATGCAGGGGCGCACGCCGCTGGTCGCCGCGCACGGCAACAGCCTGCGCGCGCTGGTGAAGTATCTCGACGGCATCGCCGACGACGAGATCCCCGGCCTCGAGATCCCCACCGGCGTGCCGCTCGTCTACGAGCTCGACGAGGCGCTGGCCCCGACGGGGAGCCGCTACCTCGAAGCGGATTGAGCGGCACCAGACCGCGCCGCATGCGTTGAAGGACCAACGGGCCGTCGATCCGGCGCCGGGGAGACCTCGCATGCCGCCTGTCGCGATCAACGGGCTCGGGCCCCTCGGCGGCGCGACCCTCGAGATTCGGCGCGAGACGCCGGGCGCCGATCTCGTGTTCGAATGTGACAGCTAATGGGGCTACGCCGCGCAGATGGTGCGCGAGGCCCGCCGCGTGCTGAGCTGAGGTGCGGATGAGCGAGAACGGCAACGACGGCGGCGGCGCGGCCGCGAAGGTGCCCACGCCGCGAGACGGGGGCTCGGACGGTGCGCGCGCCGAGAGCGACGCTCCCGAAGAGGCTCGCGAGGCCCGCAGTGAGCCCGAGCCGGACGAGACGAAGACATCCAAAGGCTCCAAAGCCTCCGAAGCCTCCGAAGAACGGCTCCACGCCGCGCGCGGCGGCGGCGCGCTGCCCTCGCCCGAGGCGCTGGGCGAGCGCGGCTGGCACGCCGCCGGCCGGCAGGAGGCGATCGACGCGCTGAACGCGGATCCCGCGCAAGGGCTCGGCGACGACGACGTCCGCGCGCGCCGCGCGCGCTACGGGCGCAACAAGCTGCCCGAGAAGAAGCGCGACACCGTCCTCCAGGTGATCCTGCGGCAGTTCAAGGACCCGCTGATCTACGTGCTCCTCGCCGCGGGCACGGTCTCGCTCCTCGTCGGCAATCTCGAGGACGCGGCCTTCATCTTCCTCGTGCTCGCCTTGAACGCCGGGCTCGGGGCCTACCAGGAGTACAAGGCCGAGAGCGCGGCGGAATCGCTCCGGCAGGTCATGCGCATCACGGCGACGGTGGTGCGCGGCGGCGACGAGGAGGAGGTCGATGCCGAGGACCTGGTGCCGGGCGACATCGTCTCGATCGCCTCGGGCGCATCGGTCCCCGCCGACATCAGGCTCCTCACCGCCACTGACCTGAAGGCGGACGAGTCGCTGCTCACCGGCGAGTCCGTGCCCGTCCAGAAGAAGGCGACCGCCGAGATCGACGCGGACGCCCCGCTCGGCGACCGCGCGACGCTCCTGCACGCGGGCTCGACGGTCACCAGCGGGCGCGCCAAGGGGCTCGTCGTGCGCACCGGCATCCACGCCGAGGTCGGGCGCATCGCCGAGTCGCTCGCGGCCGAGGGCGGCGAGCCGCCGCTCGTGATCCGCATCCGGCGCTTCACCCGCATCATCGCGGTCGGCGTCCTCGTCATCATCGTCGTGCTCGGCGGCGCCCAGGCCCTGCGCGGCGACGACCTGCTCGACATCTTCCTGCTCGCCGTGGCGCTGGCGGTCTCCGCCATTCCCGCGGGGCTGCCGGTGGCGATCACCGTGGCGCTGTCGATCGGCTCGAACCGCATGGCCGAGCGCAACGTCATCGTGCGCAAGCTCCCCGCCGTCGAGGGGCTCGGCGCCTGCACGCTGATCGCCAGCGACAAGACCGGGACGCTCACAGAGAACGAGCTCTCCGTCCGGCGCATCCGCCTCCTCGACGGGGCGGACGTCGAGGTGTCCGGCGCCGGCGACAGCCTCGAGGGCACCATCGCGCGCGAGGGCGAGACCGTCTCCCTCGGGGAGGACGACCGGCTGCGCCGGCTCGTCGTTTCGGGCGCCCTGTGCAACGAGGGCCGCATCCGCGAGAGCGACGGCGCCGTCGAGGGCAGCGGCGACACGGTCGACATCGCCTTCCTCGTCCTCGCCGGCAAGGCGGGCCTGAGGCGGCGCGACCTCCTCGCCGAGCACGAGGAGATCGGCGACATCCCCTTCGAGTCCGAGCGCCGCTTCGCCGCCACCTTCAACCGCCACGGTGACAAGGTGATCGCCCACGTCAAGGGCGCGGCCCAGACGCTGATCGCGCTGTGCGACGTCGACGGCGAGGCGGTCTCGCAGGCCGAGCAGGCGCTCGCCGACGAGGGCTATCGGGTGATCGCGGTGGCCGAGGGCGAGGTCGACGAGGCGGCTGCGCGCGCGGGCGATCCCGATGCCCTGAAGGGGCTCGCGTTCCTCGGCCTCGTCGGCCTCATCGACCCCGTGCGCGAGAGCGTGCCGGACGCCGTCGAGCGCTGCCGCCACGCCGGCATCGACGTGCGCATGGTCACGGGCGACCATCCCGCGACCGCGCTCGCCATCGGCCGACAGCTCGCCATCGCCGAGAACGAGGACGACGTCACCACCGGGAGCGACATCGGCAAGCGCGAGGAAGGCGGCAGCGGACGCGGCGGGACGATCCTGGGCTCGTCGATCTACGCCCGCATCGAGCCGCGGCAGAAGACCACCATCGTCGAGGCGCTGCAGAACGCCGGCCACTTCGTCGCCGTCACCGGAGACGGGGTGAACGACGCACCGGCGCTGCGGCGCGCCAACATCGGCGTCGCCATGGGGAAGAGCGGCACCGACGTCGCCCGCAGCGCCGCCGACCTCATCCTCACCGACGACAACTTCGCCTCCATCGTCAACGGCGTGGCCGAGGGCCGCATCGCCTACGACAACGTCCGCAAGGTCGTGTGGCTGCTCATCTCGACGGGCGTCGCCGAGCTGATCCTGTTCACGCTCTCGGTGATCTTCGACACGCCGCTGCCGCTCACCCCGGTGCAGCTCCTGTGGCTCAACCTCGTGACGAACGGCATCCAGGACGTGGCGCTCGCCTTCGAGAAGGGCGAGCCGGACGTGCTCGAGCGACGGCCGAGACGGCCGAACGAGCGCATCTTCAACCGGCTGATGATCGAGGAGGTGGCGACCTCGGGGATCTACATGGGCCTCGTCTCCTTCGCGGTGTTCTGGGTTGCCTACTACGAGATGAACATGAGCCTCTTCGCAGCGCAGAACCTGCTCCTGCTGCTGATGGTCCTGTTCGAGAACATCCACGCCTTCAACGTGCGCTCGGAGACGCGCTCGGCCTTCCGCATCCCGCTTCGCGACAACACGCTCCTGGTCGGCGCCGTCGTGCTGGCGCAGGGCGTGCACATCGTCTCGATGTTCATCCCCGGCTGGAACGATATCCTCGGCGTCGGCCCGGTCTCGATCGGCACCTGGGCGACGCTGCTCGCCATCGCGGCGTCGAAGTTCATCGCCGTCGAGCTCTACAAGTGGCTGCGCGGGCGCGACCTCGCCCGGCGCATGAACGAGGAGCCCTACGGCTTCGAGGAGAGACGGCAGCAACGGAGGGCGGCATGACGCTGGTCACGGGTCCCGACGGGGCGGCCATCACGGCCGCGATCTTCGACATGGACGGCGTCGTCACCGATTCGGCCGAGGCGCATTTCGAGGCCTGGAAGCAGACCTTCGACGAGGTGCTGGAGACGCACGCCTCCGGCGACGCCGCGCGACCCTTCACCCGGGCCGACTACCGCGAGCACGTCGACGGCGTGCCGCGCTTCGACGGCGTGCGCAACCTCCTCGCCGCCCGCGGCATCGCGCTGCCGGAGGGCGAGGCGGGCGACGAGGGCCTCGACACGGTGCAGGGGATCGGCGCGGTGAAGAACCAGCGCTTCCAGCGCTGGCTCGAGGAGAAGCCGGTGCCCCGCTACGAGGACACCGTCGCCTTCATCCACGCGCTGAAGCAGCGCGGCATCAAGGTCGGCATCTTCTCGGCGAGCCGCAACGCCGTGCGGGTGCTCGAGAGCGCCGGCGTGCGCGACCTGTTCGACGCCGAGGTCGACGGCAACGACGCCCGCGAGGCGGGCCTGCCGGGCAAGCCCGAGCCGGACGTCCTGGTCGAGTGCGCCCGCCGGCTCGGCGCGACGCCGGACACGACAATCGTGTTCGAGGACGCGGTCTCTGGGGTCGCGGCGGGGGCGAAGGGCCGCTTCCGGCTGGTGATCGGGGTCGATCGCGAGGCGGAGCGCGCGGATTCGCACGGCGTCGACCTGCGCGCCGCCGGCGCGGACCTCGTCACCCGCGACCTCAGGCGCCTCCTCGCCGAGGACGGCGCGAGCCTGCGCGCCACCGACACGCTGCCGGACGCATACGCGGCGCGCGACGCGCTGGCGCGGCGCCTCGGCGATCGGCCGGTGGCTGTCTTCCTCGACTACGACGGGACGCTCACGCCGATCGTCGAGGACTTCACCGCAGCCAGCCTCTCGCCGGAGATGGAAGCGACGTTGAAGCGGCTCGCCCGCGCGACCAAGGTCGCGGTGATCTCCGGGCGCGACCTGAAGGACGTGCGGAACCGCGTGCAGCTGCCCGAGATCTTCTATGCCGGCTCGCACGGCTTCGACATCGCCGGCCCCGCCTCCCTGCGCGAGCGGCCGGGGGATTCCGAGCGCTTCCTGCCGGCCCTCGACGCCGCCGAGGACGCCCTGCGCGACCGGCTGGAGGACATCGGGGGCGCGAAGATCGAGCGCAAGGCCGTCTCCATCACCGTGCACTGGCGCGGCGCGGCGTGCGGGGACGTCGCGCGCATCGAGGCGCACGTCGAGGCGGTGGTCGCCGCCCACGAGACGCTGCGCAAGAGCCGCGGCAAGAAGGTCTTCCAGGTCCAGCCGCGGACGGACTGGGACAAGGGCCGAGCGGTGCGCTGGCTCCTCGACCACACGCCGATGGCAGAAGGCGACCCGTGCCCGCTCTTCGTCGGCGACGACCTGACCGACGAGGACGCCTTCGCGGCGCTGGGCGGGGAGGGGATCGGCATCGTGGTGCGCGACGGCGACGACGGCGCCCGCGCCACCGCCGCCGACTACGCGCTCGACGATCCCGACGCCGTCCGGCGCTTCCTGGACTGGCTCGCCGCGCGCGCCGAAGGGAGGTCCACATGATCGTCGAGGACGCCGTCGATGGCGCCTGGACGCTGTCCTACAACGGGTTCGTGCCCGACGGGGAGGGGCTGCGCGAGGTGCTCTGCGCGCTGGGCAACGGCTACATCGTCTCGCGCGCCGCGGCACCGAACGCGCTCGCCGACGAGGTGCATTATCCCGGCACCTATCTGGCCGGCGGCTACGACCGGCTCGAGACCGACATCGCCGGCCAGGCCATCGAGAACGAGGATCTCGTCAACCTGCCGAGCTGGATCCCGCTCGTCCTGCGCATCGGCGACGGCCCGTGGCTGCGGCCCGGCGATGTCGACCAGATCGGGTACCGCCAGGCGCTCGACCTCCGCGCCGGGGTGCTGCATCGCCTCGTGCGCATGCGCGACGCCGAGGGTCGCGTGGTGCGCTGGGACGAGGAGCGCATCGTCTCCATGCACACGCCGCACCTCGCGGCCCTGCGCGTGGCGCTGACGCCGGAGAACTTCTCCGAGCCGATAACCGTGCGATCGAGCCTCGACGGGTCCGTGATCAACTGGGGCGTGGCACGCTACCGAGACCTGGCGGGGCGGCACCTCGAGACCCTCGACACCGGTGCCGTCGAGGGCGACGTGCTCACGCTGCGCTCCCGCTTCGTCCAGGCGCGCCGCGAGGTGGCGCTCGCCGGGCGCACGCGCGTCACCGCCGCGGGCGGGCCGGTCGTGCCGGCGCGGGTCGAGACCTACGCCGACCAGGCCCTGCACGAGTTCGACGTGCACGGGCGCGAAGGCGAGGCGATCGTGGTGGAGAAGGTCGCCGCCTACACCAACGCCCACGACGGCGGCCAGTCCGAGCCGCTGCTCGAGGCGGTCAAGCAGGTGCGACGGGCGGGGCCGTTCGCGGAGCTGCGCGCGGCGCACGTACGGGCCTGGAGCCATCTCTGGCAGGAGGCGGACATCCGGGTCGAGAGCGACGCCGACGAGGACGCGCAGCTCAAGCTCCGGCTGCACATCTTCCATCTCCTGCAGACGGCCTCCCGCCACTCCGTCGACCGCGACGTCGGGGTGCCGCCGCGCGGCTGGCACGGCGAGGCCTATCGCGGCCACATCATGTGGGACGAGCTGTTCATCTTCCCCTACCTGAACCTGCGCCTGCCGGTGCTCACCCGCGCGTTGCTGCGCTACCGCTACCGCCGCCTCGACGAGGCGCGCCGGCTCGCGGCGGAGGCGGGCCTGCGCGGCGCGATGTTTCCCTGGCAGAGCGGCTCGGACGGGCGCGAGGAGAGCCAGCGCATCCACCTGAACCCCATATCCGGCAAGTGGATTCCGGACAATTCCTGGCGCCAGCGCCACATCGGTGCGGCGGTCGCATACAACGTCTGGCAATATGTCGAGGCGACCGACGATCGCGAGTTCCTGCGCGACTACGGCGCCGAGCTCTTCCTGGAGATCGCGCGCTTCTTCGCCGGCCTCGCCGAGCCGCGCGGGGACGGGCGCTTCGGCATCTGCGGGGTGATGGGGCCCGACGAGTTCCACACCGCCTATCCGGGCGCCGACCCGCGCACCGAGGGCGGGCTCGACAACAACGCCTACACCAACGTCATGGCGTCCTGGCTGCTGACGCGGGTCGTCGACGTGCTGGACCTGCTCGCGCCGGACGACCGCGCCCGGCTCGTCGACCGCCTGGAGATCAGCGACGCCGAGCTCGCCCGCTGGAGCGAGATCAGCCGCAAGCTGGTCATCCCCTTCCACGGCGACGGGATCATCAGCCAGTTCGAGGGCTGGGAGGATCTGAAGGAGCTCGACTGGGACGGCTACCGGGAGAAGTACGGCAACATCCAGCGGCTCGACCGCATCCTCGACGCCGAGGGGGACGATCCGAACGCCTACAAGGTCTCCAAGCAGGCGGACGTGCTGATGATCTTCTACCTGTTCAGCCGCGAGGAGATCGAGCAGATCTTCGACCGGCTGGGCTACGCCTTCGCCCCGGAGCAGATCTTCCGCAACATCCAGTACTACGGCCGGCGCACCTCGCACGGCTCGACGCTCAGCTTCGTCACCCACGCCTGGGTGCTCGCACGCTCCGACCGCCAGCGCTCCTGGGCGCTGGCGCTGCAGGCGCTCGACGCCGACATCGCCGACGTTCAGGGCGGCACGACGCAGGAGGGCATCCACCTCGGCGCCATGGCGGGCACGGTCGACCTGATCCAGCGCTGCTACACGGGGATCGAGGTCGCCACCGGCGCATTGCTGTTCAATCCGCGCCTTCCGGAAGAGATGCGCTGCCTGCGCACCACCGTGCGCTACCGCCGCCAGGTGCTCGACATCGAGGTCGACCAGGAGCGCCTCACCGTCGCGAGCCGGGTGATGACGGCGCCGCCGGTGGTGATCGCCTATCGCGGCCACGCCCGCGAGATCAGCCCCGGCCAGAGCTTCACCTTCGAGCTCGTGCGCGAGGTCAAGCCCGACAGGCCCGAGCGCGAGAGCGAGCAGAAGCGCACCCGCGCCGAGCATGCCGAGCAGCAGGCCCGCGACCGGGAAGCCCGGCCGGAATCGCCGTCGGAATGATCGGCGCCCCCGGGGCTCGCACGGAGGCCGCGTCCACGACACGCCCCCTCGTCCATCGGCCCGAACCCTCTTGCATCGGCCCGAAATCTGACATAAAGATATCTTTATATCTACCTTTCCGCCGGGAAGGGTGCTATGGTGCGAGCACCACAGACACCCGAGACCCCGCGCCGGGAGACGCCGATGCCGATCGCCCAGACCGAGACGAGCCCGACGCTGGCCACCGCGCTGGCCGCCCTGCGCGCGGCGGGCGAGGAGACGCGGCTGCGCATCCTCGCGCTCCTGGCGCAGGGCGAGCTCTCGGTCACGGACCTGACCGACATCCTCGGCCAGTCGCAGCCGCGCATCTCGCGCCATCTCAAGCTCCTCGTCGAGGCGGGGCTGGTCGAGCGCCACCGCGAGGGCGCCTGGGCCGTCTTCGCCCGGGCCGGGCGCGATCCCGCAGCGGCGCTGCTGCGCCCGCTGCTCGATGCGCTCGACGCCGACGACGCCCCCGCCGCCGGCGATCGCGAGCGGCTCGCCGCGGTCCGCGGCGCGCGGGCCGAGGCGGCGCAGGCCTATTTCGCCCGACTCGCGCCGGACTGGGACCGCCTGCGCTCGCTGCACGCCCCGGCCGACGAGGTCGAGGCGGCGATCGACGCGGCCCTCGGCGATGCGCCGATCCGTGCGCTGGTCGATCTCGGCACCGGCACCGGGCGCATGCTCGGCCTGCTCGCCCCGCGGGCGGGCCGCGCGGTGGGGCTCGACGCGAGCCACGCCATGCTTTCCGTCGCGCGCGCCAACCTCGAGAAGGCGGGCGTGCGCGGGGTCGAGCTGCGCCAGGGCGACATCCACGCCCCGCCGGTGGAGGCCAACGCCTTCGACCTCGTGATCATCCACCAGGTCCTGCACTATCTCGACGATCCCGCCCGCGCCCTGCGCGAGGCCGCGCGCCTCGTCGCCCCCGGCGGCCGGCTGCTGGTCGTCGACTTCGCCCCGCACGAGCTCGAGTTCCTGCGCACGGCCCACGCCCATCGGCGCCTCGGCTTCTCGCGCGACCAGGTCGCCGGCTGGCTCGCCGATGCCGGGCTCGACTGCCCCCTTCACCGCGACCTCGCCCCGCCCCGCGCGGGCGAGGACGCGCTCACCGTGTCGCTCTGGCTCGGCCGCGATCGCCGCCGGATCAACGACATGCCGTTCCGCACGCACGACAGAGAGGTCGCCTGATGTCGCCCGTGAACGCCCGCCCGGAAAGCCCCGGCATCGACGTCTCCTTCGAGTTCTTCCCGCCCAAGACCGAGGAGATGGAGGGCACGCTCTGGGCCTCGATCGAGCGCCTGGCGCCGCTCGCACCCCGCTTCGTCTCGGTGACCTACGGCGCCGGCGGCTCCACCCGCGAGCGCACGCACAACACCGTCGCGCGGATCGTGCGTGAGACCGACCTCAAGCCCGCCGCCCACCTCACCTGCGTCGCCGCGTCCCGCGAGGAGGTGGACGACGTCGTGCGCGGCTACTGGGACGCGGGCGTGCGCCACATCGTGGCCCTGCGCGGCGACCCCGTCGGCGGCCCGGGCACGACCTACGAGGCGCATCCGGGCGGCTATGCCCAGGCCTGCGATCTCGTCGAGGGCATCCGCAAGGTCGGCGACTTCGAGGTCTCGGTCTCGGCCTATCCGGAGAAGCACCCCGAGGCGGGCAGCTTCGACGCGGACATCGATGCCCTCAAGAAGAAGGTCGACGCCGGCGCCACCCGGGCGATCACGCAGTTCTTCTTCGACAACGCGATCTACTACCGCTACCTCGACCGCGTCCGCGCGGCGGGGATCGACATCCCGATCGTGCCGGGCATCGTGCCGGTGCAGAACTTCAAGCAGACGGCGAACTTCGCCAGGCGCACCGGCGCCTCGGTGCCCGATTGGCTGGCCCGGCGCTTCGAGGGGCTCGACGGCGATCTCGAGACCCGCAAGCTCGTCGCCGCCGCCGTCGCCTACGAGCAGGTGACCGACCTGCGCGCGCAAGGGGTGAGCGAGTTCCACATCTACACGATGAACCGCGCCGAGCTCGCCTACGCCATCTGCCACATGCTCGGCCTGCGCCCGGCCGACACCACCGCCGCCGCGGCCTGAGCCGCGGCGGCCCGCCTCTCTGCACATACGTTCCGCATCCCGACGAAAGAGCGCATCTCATGTCCGACATCCGCCCCGCCGACGGCGCCGAAGTGCTCGCGGCCCTGAAGGAGGCCATCTCGACGCGCATCCTCGTGCTCGACGGCGCGATGGGCACCGAGATCCAGAACCGCAAGTTCTCGGAGGCGGACTTCCGCGGGGAGCGGTTCCACAACCATCCCAACGACCAGAAGGGCAACAACGACCTCCTGATCCTGACCCAGCCCGACGCCATGCGCGACATCCACCTGGACTATTTCCGGGCGGGGTCGGACATCGTCGAGACGAACACCTTCTCGGGCACCCGCATCGCCCAGGCCGACTACGGCATGGAGGACATCGTCTACGAGCTGAACAAGGAGGGCGCGCGCCTCGCCCGGGAGGCGGCGGCGATCGCGGCCGCCGAGGACGGCCGCCGGCGCTTCGTCGCGGGCGCGGTCGGGCCGACCAACCGCACGCTCTCGATCTCGCCGGACGTGAACGACCCCGGCTTCCGCGCGGTGACGTTCGACGAGGTGCGCGACGCCTATGCCGAGCAGATCCGCGGGCTCGTGGACGGCGGGGCGGAGCTGATCCTGGTCGAGACGATCTTCGACACGTTGAACGCCAAGGCCGCCATCGCCGCGGCGCGCGGGGTCTTCGCCGAGCGCGGGGCCGAGCTCCCGCTGATGATCTCGGGCACGATCACCGATCTCTCCGGGCGCACCCTGTCCGGCCAGACGCCCGAGGCCTTCTGGCATTCGGTGCGCCATGCCACGCCCTTCACGATCGGGCTCAACTGCGCGCTGGGCGCGAAGGAGATGCGCGCCCACATCGCCGAGCTTTCGCGCATCGCAGACACCTTCGTGTGCGCCTACCCGAATGCGGGCCTGCCCAACGAGTTCGGCCTCTACGACGAGAGCCCGGAAGCGACGGCGACGATGATCGCCGAGTTCGCCGAGGCCGGCCTCGTCAACATGGTCGGCGGCTGCTGTGGCACCACGCCGGCGCACATCCGCGCCATCGCCGAAGCCGTGAGGGGCAAGGCGCCGCGCGCGGTCGCCGAGAAGCCGCGGATGTTGCGGCTGTCGGGCCTCGAGCCCTTCACGCTCACGCCCGACATCCCCTTCGTCAACGTCGGCGAGCGCACGAACGTCACCGGCTCGGCCAAGTTCCGCAAGCTGATCACCAACGGCGACTACGCCGCCGCGCTCGACGTGGCCCGCGACCAGGTCGCGGCGGGCGCGCAGGTGATCGACGTCAACATGGACGAAGGCCTGCTCGACTCGAAGAAGGCGATGGTCGACTTCCTCAACCTCGTCGCCGCCGAGCCCGACATCGCCCGCGTGCCGGTGATGATCGACAGCTCCAAGTTCGAGGTGATCGAGGCCGGCCTTAAGTGCGTCCAGGGCAAGGCCATCGTCAACTCGATCTCGATGAAGGAGGGCGAGGACGCCTTCCGCGAGCAGGCCCGCATCTGCCGCGACTACGGCGCCGCCGTGGTGGTCATGGCCTTCGACGAGCAGGGCCAGGCCGACACCGCCGCGCGCAAGATCGAGATCACCGAGCGCGCCTACCGCATCCTCGTCGACGAGGTCGGCTTCCCGCCCGAGGACATCATCTTCGATCCCAACGTCTTCGCGGTGGCGACCGGGATCGAGGAGCACGACAATTACGGCGTCGACTTCATCGACGCGATCCGCGCCATCCGCACCAACCTGCCGCACGCCCACGTCTCGGGCGGCATCTCGAACCTGTCCTTCTCGTTTCGCGGCAACGAGCCGGTGCGCGAGGCGATGCACACCGTGTTCCTCTACCACGCCATCCAGGCGGGCATGGACATGGGCATCGTCAACGCGGGCCAGCTCGGCGTCTACGACAAGCTCGCCCCCGAGCTGCGCGCGTTGTGCGAGGACGTCGTCCTCAATCGCCGCAAGGACTCAACCGAGCGCCTGCTCGAGGCCGCCCCGCGCTTCAAGGGCGACGGCTCCGGCGCCGTGCGCGTGCAGGACCTCGAATGGCGCGGGTGGGCGGTCGAGAAGCGGCTCGAGCACGCGCTCGTCAACGGCATCACCGACTTCATCGTCGAGGACGTCGAGGAGGCCCGCCAGACCGTGGCGCGTCCGCTCCACGTCATCGAGGGCCCGCTGATGGCCGGCATGAACGTCGTCGGCGACCTGTTCGGCGCGGGCAAGATGTTCCTGCCCCAGGTGGTGAAGTCCGCGCGCGTGATGAAGCAGGCGGTCGCCCATCTCACGCCCTACATGGACAGGGAAAAGGAGGAGATGGGCCTCGTCGACAAGCCGGCGGCTGGCAAGATCCTCATGGCTACCGTCAAGGGCGACGTGCACGACATCGGCAAGAACATCGTCGGCGTGGTTCTGGCCTGCAACAATTACGAGGTGATCGACCTCGGCGTCATGGTGCCCGCGGCGAAGATCCTCGACGAGGCGAAGAAGCACGGCGTCGACATCATCGGCCTGTCCGGCCTGATCACGCCGTCGCTCGACGAGATGGTCCACGTCGCCTCCGAGATGGAGCGCGAGGGCTTCGACATTCCGCTCCTCATCGGCGGAGCGACGACGAGCCGGGTCCACACGGCGGTGAAGATCCACCCGGCCTACGCCAAGGGCCAGGCGATCTACGTCACCGACGCGTCGCGCGCGGTGGGCGTCGTCTCGAGCCTGCTCTCGGACGAGCAGAAGGGTCCCTACGTCGAGACGCTGCGCAAGGAATACGCCCGCGTCGCGGACGCCCACGCCCGCGCCGAGCAGGACAAGAAGCGCCTGCCCATCGCCAAGGCGCGCGAGAACGCCACGAGGATCGACTGGTCGGCGTATCGCCCGACCAAGCCCTCCTTCACCGGCCCGCGGGTGTTCCGCACCTACGACCTCGCCGACCTCGTCACCTGCATCGACTGGACGCCGTTCTTCCAGACCTGGGAGCTGAAGGGCCGCTATCCGGCGATCCTGGAGGACGAGAGCCAGGGTCCGGCGGCGCGCGCGCTCTACGAGGACGCCCAGGTCATGCTGCGCGAGATCGTGGAGAACCGCTGGTTCACGCCCAAGGCCGTGATCGGCTTCTGGCCGGCGAACAGCGTGGGCGACGACATCCGGCTCTATACCGGCGAGAGCCGCCAGGAGACGCTCGCCACCTTCCACGGCCTGCGCCAGCAGCTGGTGAAGCGCGACGGGCGGCCCAACCAGTGCATCTCCGACTTCGTGGCCCCGGCCGAGACGGGGATACCGGACTACGTCGGCGCCTTCGTCGTGACGGCTGGGCTCGAGGAGGTGCGCATCGCGGAGCGCTTCGAGCGGGCGAACGACGACTACCGCTCGATCCTGGTCAAGGCGCTCGCCGACCGCATCGCCGAGGCGCTGGCCGAGCGCATGCACCAGCGCGTGCGCACCGAGTTCTGGGGCTACGCGCCGGACGAGGGGCTCTCCAACGAGGAGATCATCCGCGAGGTCTACCAGGGCATCCGCCCGGCCCCGGGCTATCCGGCCCAGCCCGACCACACCGAGAAGGAGACGCTGTTCTCGCTCACCGGCGCCTCCAAGGCGATCGGCGTGACGCTCACCGAGAGCTACGCCATGTGGCCGGGCTCCTCGGTCTCGGGCCTCTACCTGGCGCATCCGGAGGCGCACTATTTCGGCGTCGGCAAGATCGAGCGCGACCAGGTCGAGGACTACGCGCTGCGCAAGGGCATGGACGTGCGCGAGGTCGAGCGCTGGCTGGCGCCCGTGCTCAACTACGACCCGGCGCGCTACATGGCGGCGGCGGCGGAATAGGACGGGTCTCGCTTCTCGCTCTCGGGAGCTGTTCGGTTCACCCATCGTCCCTGGGCGGCCGCGCGGCTCCTCTTCCTTCCCTGTAGGGGAAGGTGGATCGGCGCTCAGCGCCGAGACGGATGGGGCGCGCGGGACGCGCGTTCGGCGGAGCCGAAAGGACCGTGCGAAGCGGGACGCCGAGGGTTCCGCTTCGCGGAACGCGTCGCCTCGCGCCGCGCCCCATCCGTCACCGGCTTCGCCGGCGACACCTTCCCCTACAGGGAAGGAGAAAGCCAGCGGCGACCCTCGACACACACCGGGGCGTCGACAGGTACTGCAGGAGCTGTGGGCACACGCTGACTCTCGGGAGAGGGGAGCTAGCCCACCTTCCCGTAGCCGGCGAACTTTGTCGCCACGCGCTCCATCTCGTCTTCGTCGAGCACCACCGGCTCGAGGCCGGCGGCGAGCAGCGCGAGGTACTGCCCCGCCAAGTTCTCCACCTCCCCGGCGATGGCGAGCGCGCCCTCGAGGCTCGCGCCGAGCGCGATGACGCCGTGGTTCGCCAGCAGCACCGCCTTGCGGCCCTCGAGCGCGCGCACGGCGTTGCCGGCGAGATCGGCCGAGCCGAAGGTGGCGTAGTCGGCGACGCGGATGTCGCGGCCGCCGCAATAGGCGACCATGTAGTGGAAGGCGGGGATCGGCCGGCGGGCGCAGGCGAGCGCGGTGGCCTTGGGGCTGTGCGTGTGGACGATCGCGCGGATCTCGGGGCGCGCCTTGTAGATCGCCGTGTGGAACGGCCATTCCGACGAGGGCCGCAAGCCGCCGGCGGAGAGCGGCGCGCCGTCGAGGTCGATCGGCACGAGGTCCGTCGGGGTGGTCGCGGCATAGGGCAGGCCGGACGGCGTGATGACGAGACCCTCGTCCGTGCGCGCCGAGACGTTGCCCGACTTCGTCGGGCAGAAACCGGCCCGGTCCATCGCCTGTGCCACGCGCACGATCTCGGCGCGAAGGCTCCCCGTATCGTGCCTCGTCATTCCGCTGCCGATCGTGTGTAGTCGGGATAGAGCCCGGCTATGCCTTCGCGGGAGGCGGCGCAGATGCCGCGCTCGGTGATCAGGCCCGTCACCAGCCGCGCGGGCGTGACGTCGAAGGCGGGGTTCGCCGCCGGGCTGCCGGGTGCGACGACCCGCACGTCGTGCACGACGCCGTCGTCGTCGATGCCGAAGAGATGCGTCACCTCCCGCTCCGCGCGCTCCTCGATCGGGATCTCGGAGAGGCCGTCGTCGAGCGACCAGTCGATCGTCGTCACCGGCAGGGTCACGTAGAAGGGCACGCCGTTGTCGTGCGCGGCGAGCGCCTTCAGGTAGGTGCCGATCTTGTTGCAGACGTCGCCCGACGCCGTCGTCCGGTCCGAGCCGACGAAGCAGAGGTCGACCCGGCCACGCTGCATCAGGTGGCCGCCGGCATTGTCGACCACGACGGTGTGTGGCACGCCGTGGGCGCCGAGCTCGTAGGCGGTGAGCGCCGCACCCTGGTTGCGCGGCCGCGTCTCGTCGACCCACACGTGGACCGGCACGCCGGCATCGTGGGCCTGATAGATCGGCGAGAGAGCGGTGCCCCAGTCCACCGTGGCGAGCCAGCCGGCATTGCAATGCGTCAGCACGTTCACCGGCCGGCCGGTCCTGGCGTGGATCTCCGCCAGGAGCCGGGCGCCGTGGGCGCCGATGGCGTGGTTCTGCTCCACGTCCTCGTCGCAGATGGACTCCGCCTCTGTCCAGGCGGCGCGCACGCGATCGCGGCCGGAAAGCGGGGCGAGCCGGCGCTCCACCCGGTCGAGTGCCCACTTGAGATTGATCGCTGTGGGCCGCGTCGCGCCGAGCACGCGCACCGCCGCGGCGAGCGCCTCGTCGGAGGCGTCGCGCTGGACGGCGAGCGCCACGCCGAAGGCGGCTGTGGCGCCGATCAGCGGCGCGCCGCGTACCTTCATGTCACGGATGGCGACGGCCGCCTCCTCCATCGTCGAGAGCCGCTCGAGCGCGAAGGCGAAGGGCAGCTTCGTCTGATCGATGACGGTCACGCCCTCGCCGTCCTCGGCCGGGAAGATGGTGCGGTAGTGCCGTCCGTGAATCCGCATCGTGCGCCTCCGTGCCGCCGCAGCCCGCCCCGCGCATAGGGCCGCAGGGCGGAGGGCACGTCAAGGGCGTGGCCGGGGTTAACCCCGCGTTAACCTTGCGGGGCGACCATCTCCCCATGACGATCTCGGCGCGATCCAGGAACAGGCCTGATCACCCTCGTTTCGAAGGCGGGAGCCGGACGCGCCGCACCTTGTCGGCGGACCCGCGATGAGGCTCGTGGTCACGACCCTCGTCACGGCGTCCGCCGTCCTCGCTTTCCTCGGGCTCGCCGCGTTCGGGCTCGGTGCGGGGGCGATCGTCCTCGTCGCGCTCTGAGCCGCACGTCGTTCCGGCGCTCCCGCACGTCGATTCCTGCGCCCGGGCTTGAAACCGGGGGCCGCAGGCCCGACACTAGAGGCATACCCGCAACGACGAGGAGCCGGTCCGCCGCCGCCATGAGCAGTCGAGACGCCTTGCCCGGGCCGGCCTTGCCAAAGCCCGTCCTGATCGTCCTGCATCAGGAGACTTCGACTCCCGGGCGGGTCGGCATGCTGCTGCGCGAGCGCGGGCATCCGCTCGACATCCGCCGTCCACGCTACGGCGATCCGCTGCCGGAGACACTGGCGCATCATGCCGGTGCGGTGGTGTTCGGCGGCCCGATGAGCGCCAACGACCCGGACGAGTTCGTCGCCCGCGAGATCGATTGGTGCGCGGTCCCGCTCGCGGAGCAGAAGCCCTTCCTCGGCCTGTGCCTGGGCGCCCAGATGCTGGCGCGGCACCTCGGCGCGCGCGTCTATCCGCACGAGAACGGCCTGTGCGAGATCGGCTACTACCCGCTGGAGCCCACCCGCGAGGGCATGCGGCTCTCCGAGCGGCTCGGGGTCGACTGGCCCGGCCACGTCTACCATTGGCATCGAGAAGGCTTCGATCGTCCGTCGGGCGCCGTCACCCTCGCCACCGGCGACGATTTTCCCGTGCAGGCGATTCGTGCCGGCCCGGCGGCCTACGGGTTTCAGTTCCATCCGGAGGTCACCTATGCGATGACCTGCCGGTGGACCACCCGTGCGCACGCGCGACTGTCCCTGCCGGGGGCGCAGCCGCGCAAGGCCCATCTCGAGGGCCGGCTCATCCACGACGCCCCGGTGCGGGCCTGGCTCGACGCGTTCCTCGACCATTGGCTCGCCGGCGGCGATGCTCGTGACGAGGCCGCGTGCGGCGGCCATGCCATGATCCCGCGCGCGGCCGCCGCGACCTCGCGCTGAGCCCGCCGGAACGACTGCCGGCCGGTGCCCGTTCCCGATCGAGGGCGCGCATCGTGGCCCGGAGCAACAAGAACGGAAGGCACGACATCATGCGTGGCAACCCCATCACCGGCGCGGCGCGCGGCGTGAGCATCACGGACGCCGTCGAGCGCGGGCAGCGGATCCTCGAGGATCGGCCCGAGCCGCGCGGGCGCGAGCGCTACGCCGGACGCTCGAATCGCCCGCCCCGTCCGGCCGCGCGCCCCGCCGAGGGCGAGGATGCGCAGACCGGCGAGCCCGCGCAGGCCACGACGAACGGCGAGGAGGACTGAGCCATGGCCGAGAAGAAAGCGAATTCCGCCCTGATGAAGCCCCTGACTCCCTCGCCGGAGCTCGCCGCCGTGGTGGGCTCCGACCCGCTGCCGCGGCCCGAGGTGGTGAGCAAGGTCTGGGAGTACATCAAGAAGCACGACCTGCAGAACCCGCAGAACAAGCGCGAGATCATCGCCGACGAGAAGCTGCAGCCGGTCTTCGGCAAGGACCGGGTGACCATGTTCGAGATGAACAAGCACCTCTCCCGCCATCTGCAGTGATGCGGCCCGCGGCGCTCGACAGCGCCGCACCGCTTCGGCCAAGGTGCGCGTCCCTCAGCCGAGACGCGCCCCATGCCCGACTTCGATACCGCCCTCGCCGTCCTCGACTGGCTCGGCCTCGTCGTCTTCGCCGTGACCGGCGCGCTCGTCGCGTCGCGCAAGGAGATGGACATCGTCGGCTTCGTGCTGCTCGGCACGGCGACGGGAATCGGCGGGGGCACGCTGCGCGACCTCGTGCTCGACGTGCCCGTGTTCTGGACGGTCGAGCCCGCCTACCTGACGACCTGCGTCGTCGTCTCCTGCCTGATCTTCTTCACGGCCCACATCCCGCAATCGCGCTGGGTGCTGCTGCTGTGGTTCGACGCCGCAGGCCTGGCGCTGTTTGCGGTCGCCGGCGCCGAGAAGGCGCTCGCCGCGGGGACCGGGCCCGCGGTGGCGATCTTCCTCGGCGTGGCGACGGCGACCTTCGGCGGCATCCTGCGCGACGTGATCGGGGCGGAGCCCTCGATCGCGCTGAGGCGCGAGATCTACGTCACCGCCGCGCTCCTCGCCGCCGCCGCCTATGTGGGGCTCGCGCTCGCCGGCGCGCCGCGCGAGGCGGCGCTCGGCGTCGGGCTTCTCGCCGGCTTCACCCTGCGCGGCGCCGCCCTGCGCTTCGGCTGGTCGCTGCCGCGCTACCGCCCGCGGCCGGGACGCACGCCCGACGAGATCGGGCGGTGAGGAGGCTCACGCAACCGCTCGCCCCCGCGCCGCCTCGAGCAGCGCGAACCAGTCCTGCCGCTCCATCACGACCCCATCCGCCGCCGCGAGGTCGGCGAGGCGCTCCGGGCTCGTCGTGCCCAGCACGGGGACCGGCCGCGAGGGCAGGCGCAGCAGCCAGGCGACGGCGAGCGGGCCGGGACCGGAGAGGCCGTACTTCGCGCACAGCTCGCTCATCGTGCGCCCGAGCGGCCCGTGAGGCGGGCTCGCGAACAGGCGCCCGCCGCCGAGCGGCGACCAGATCATCGGCGCGATCCGCTCCGCCTGGAGATATTCCATGAGCCCGCTCTCGAGCGGGTCCGTGTGCAGGACGGAGAGCTCGATCTGGTTCGTCACCAGCGGGAACGGCAGCCGCGCGGCGAGGAGCCGCATCTGCTCGACGGCATGATTCGACACGCCCACGTGCGCGATCTTGCCCTCCGCGACGAGCGCCTGGAGCACGTCGGCGACCCCGTCGGCGTCCATCAGCGGATCGGGGCGGTGGAGCAGCAGCACGTCGATGCGCGCGACATCGAGATCGGCGAGCGACCGCTCGACGGAGGCGCGGATGTGCGCCGCGCTGGTGTCGTAGTGCTTCACGCGGTGCGCGGGCCGTGCCGGGGAGACGAGGGCGATGTCGCACTTGGTGACGATCTCGATGCGCTCGCGCAGCCCCGGCGCGCGCCGCAGCGCCTCGCCGAACAGAGCCTCGATCCGGTACTGCCCGTAGATGTCGGCATGGTCGATCGTGGTGATGCCGTGCTCGAGGCAGGTCTCGATCATCCGAACGAGCCCCTGCGGCGTCGAGAGCGCCTGCGCGTCCAAGGCACGCCAGGCGCCCCAGACGAGGCGCGAGAGGGTCGGGCCCTGCGGGTGGATCGTCTGGCGGCTGACCATGGCGGACGTCTCCTCGTTGATCCCGCTCCTAGCCCGATGCGCCCGGATCGGCAACGCGCTGGCGCTTTGAGGCGGCCCGCGCCATATGACGCGCACGTCCTCTCCCGTCAGGATGCGCCGATGGCTCGTACCCTCCTTCCCGAAGCGGCCGCGCCGGGCACGACGGCGGCCTCGCCGAGCCCCGGCGTCGGCGCCGAGCGCGCGGGGCCCGCGCGCGTCCTCCTCCTCGTCAACCCGCACAGCCGCCGCGGGGCGGATTGCCTGCACGACGTCTTGCAGGCGCTGCAGGGGCGCGGGATCACGGTCGTGGTGGAGACCTTCTCGGCGGCGCGGGAGGTCTCCGCCGACATCCGCCGCCGCGCCGGCGAGGTCGACGCCGTCGTCGTCTGCGGGGGAGACGGGACGGTGAATGCCGCGCTGCCGGGCATCCTCGAGACCGGCCTGCCGCTCGGTGTCGCCCCCTGCGGCACGGCGAACGACTTCGCTCGCACGCTCGGCCTGCCGCAGGACCCCGTCGCCGCCATGGACGCCATCTCCGGGGGGCTGACGCGGCGCACCGAGCGCTGTGTCGACTTCGAGGTGAGCACGCGCAAGCCCCGCTCCGTCAACGCCGACGGCGAGATCGTGGCGACGACGCCCGCGCGCTTCTCGATCCTGCCGCAGGCGATCCGCGTCTTCGCGCCCTGAGCCGGCGTGATGGTGCGGGCGAGGGCGGGGGCGGCGACTCAGACGTGCTGGCCGCCGTTGATGTGGAGCTCCGCGCCGTTCACGTAGGAGCTGGCGTCGGTGCACAGGAAGTAGATCGCCTTGGCCACCTCGTCCGGCGTGCCGAGGCGGCGCATCGGGATCTGCTCGACGATCTTCTCGGTGCCCGGCGAGAGGATCGAGGTGTCGATCTCGCCCGGCGAGATCGCGTTGACGCGCACGCCCAGCGGACCGAAGTCGCTGGCGAGCTCCCGGGTCAGCGCGGCGAGGCCGGCCTTGGAGGTGGAGTAGGCCGCCCCGGCGAAGGGGTGCACGTTGGCGCCGGCGATCGAGGTCACGTTGACGATCGACCCGCGGGCGCGCTCCAGCTCCGCGCGCAGCCCCTGCGCGAGCAGGACGGTGGCGAACAGGTTGACCTGGAACACGTGGGCCCAGGTGTCGAAGGGCGTATCGAGGGCGTTCAGCCGCGAGCCGCCGGGCCCCTTGGGGGAGATGCCGGCATTGTTCACGAGCGCGTGCAGCACCGAGCCTTCGAGCTCGAGCCGGGTGCGCACGTCGGCGATGGCGCGCATCGTGTCCTCGGCGCTGGAGAGATCGACCTGGAGGTGGTCCTCCGGCCCCATCTCCCACGGGCAGTTCTCCGGGAAGGCGTGCCGCGACGCCGTGATGACGCGCCAGCCGGCGGCGGAGAAGCGCTTCACCGTCGCATGGCCGATGCCGCGGCTCGCCCCGGTGAGGAGCATGATGCGGCGGGGAGCGTTGGGAATGCGGGTTTCTGGCACGGGAGCCTCGTCCGAAAGGGGCAGGCCCGAAGCTAGCACGGAACCGGGCGGCTGCCACGTCTATCCAACCATTCATGCGGATGAGCTGAGATAATTTGTCATCACCAACTGCATCGATACTAAGTGATTCTATAATGCGGATCGACGCGACATCGGCGCATGCGGCCGTACTGCGACCCAGCGCCGACGCGCGATCGCGACCTGCACGCCACCGGCTCGAGCGCCGCCGCCTGTCCACCAACAACACGGGACCGCACGATGCGGCTCGCGCGGGAGACCTCGCGCGGCCCGGGTCACTTCCGGCGCCGGCCCCACAGCTCCTCCATCTCCAGGTAGGTGAAGGAGGCCGACCAGCCGATGAGGACGAGCCCGTTCAGTGCCGCGATGCCGGCGAGCAGCCGCATCGGCCCGGTCGGCCACACGTCGCCGACGCCGAGCGTGGTGTAGCTCGTCAGCGAGAAGTAGACGAAGTCCGAGAAGGTGCCGGTCAGCTCCCCGTCGAGCCCGCCGAGCCCGGCCCGGTCCTGCATCGCCGCGAAGGCGGCGGCATAGAGAAGCACGTCGAGGAGGTGCGCGAGCAGCACCGCCGCGATCACCACGAGGATGCGCAGCGGCCGTTGCAGCCGCAGGCGCGGCAGCGCGAGCGAGACCCGCCGCAGGACTCGTAGTGGATCAGCACGGTGGCACAGACCAGCGCCGTCGCGATGGCGAGCGTGGGGAGCACGGGTTCGCGCCTCAGGCGATCGGGGCCGAAGCCTTCGCCGTCGCGCCGATCTTGGAGGCCGCGATCACCGCCTGCGTGCGGCTTTCGACGCCGAGCTTCTGCAGGATGGCGGAGACGTGCGCCTTCACGGTGGCTTCGGAGACGCCGAGCTCGTAGGCGATCTGCTTGTTCAGGAGCCCCTCGGACAGCATCATCAGCACACGGACCTGCTGGGGCGTCAACGTCCCCATGCGCCGCGCGATCTCGGCGGCCTCGTCGTCGTCGTCCGCCGCGAGGTCCACGTCCGGCGGCGTCCAGCTGTCGCCGGCGAGCACCGCCTGGATGGCGGCGCCGATGGCCGCGGTATCGAGCGACTTCGGGATGAAGCCCGAGGCGCCGAAGCCGATCGCCCGGCGGATGACCACCGGATCCTCGTTGGCCGAGACGATCACGACCGGGATGTCCGGGTTCTGGGCGCGCAGGTAGATCAGCCCGGAATAGCCCTGGACGCCCGGCATGGTCAGGTCGAGCAGGACGAGATCGACGTCGGCCGTCTCGCCGAGCGTGGCGGTGAGCTCGTCGAGCCCGCCCGCCTCGATCACGAACGCGTCCGCGAGCACGCCGGTGACCGCCTGGCGCAACGCGCCGCGAAAGAGCGGATGGTCGTCCGCGATCACGATCGTCGTGCGAGACTTCCCCAAGTCAGCCTTCTCCAAGCCAGCCTTGTCCACGCGCACCTCCCGAGCCCGCCCCGCGACCCGGCCGCGCCGGACCATGGGCGACGGAAAGCGGAAATCCGCAACCGGCGCAAGAGGGGAGGAACACGAAGGAGCGCCCCGGCGCGTCGCCAGCGCCCGGATACGACGCCTCTCGCGCGGAGGTGCGCGCCCGGCTCGAGGCCGGCTGAGGCCGCCCTAGCCGCGCCGCACCGGGCTCTGCCCCACCCGTCGCGACGCCTCCGGCCCGCGGCGCACGGCGCGCGCGAGCGGCACGTCGCACAGCGGCATCGCGACACCGTCCCACTCGGCCTCGCCGCGGAACAGGCCGCGGGCGACGAAATGCGGGTCGGCGGCGGCCTCATCCAGCGTGCGCACCACGGTCGCGCAGCAGTCGAGCGGCTCCAGCGTCGCCCGCCAATGGGCGGCATCGCCGGCGCGCACGAGGGCGGCGATCGCGGCCCTGGTCGCCGCCGGGTCGCGGGCGTCGTCGCGCAGATCGGGGTCGAGGCCCAGCCCCTCGCAGGCGCGGGTCCAGAACTTGTCCTCCAGCGCGCCGAGCGCGAGATAGCCGCCGTCCGCCGTGGCGTAGAGCCCATAGCGGGGGCTGCCGCCGGTGAGCAGGCCGTCGTGCGGGCCGGGCGCGCGCCCGGCCGTCGCCATCTGCGCCCGCGCCAGCCAGGCGAAGGTCGCCATCGCGTCCGTCATGGCGACGTCGAGGACGGCGCCCTCGCCGGTGAGGTCGCGCAGGCGCAGCGCGAGCAGGATGTCGATCACCGCGGGCATCGCCCCGCCGGCGATGTCGGCGACGAGGGCGGCGGGCGTCGCCGGGTGCTCGGGCGCGCCGGGCGCAAGGGACAGGAGGCCGGACAGGGCCTGGTAGTTGATGTCGTGCCCCGCCTCCTGCGCCCGCGGCCCGTCCTGGCCGTAGCCGGTGATGGCGCACACGATCAGCCGCGGGTTCAGCGCGTGCAGCGCCTCGGGTCCGAGGCCCAGGCGCGTCATCACGCCGGGCCGCATCTGCTCGACCAGCACGTCGGCCTCCCTCACGAGCGGCTCCAGCCGGGCGCGCGCGGCGGGGTCCTTCAGGTCGAGCTCGAGGACCTCCTTGCCGGCGTTGAGCATGGCGAAGGGGACGGAGCGGCCCTCGACGTGCGGCGCGAAGCCGCGCATGTCCTCCCCGCCGGGGCGCTCGACCTTGATCACCCGCGCGCCGGCCTCGGCCAGGATCAACGTCGCGAGCGGGCCGGGCAGGAGGGTCGAGAGGTCGAGGACGGTGACGCCGTCGAGCGGCAGGCGGCGCGGGGCCATGCGGTGCTTCCCAAGGTTCAGAAGAGGTCGTGCGGGAGCATTCCCGTCTTGATGAAGTAGAGGAAGGCCGTCAACGTCACGACGGACGCGATGGTGCCGACGAGCACGCAGGCGGAGGCGCGCTCGACGCCGACGCCGTACTGGGTCGAGATCACGAAGATGTTGAGCGCCGGCGGCAGCGCCGCCATCACGATGGCGGCGAAGACCCAGGCCGGGGCGAAGTCCCCCACCACCGACAGCAGCGTCCAGACGATCAGCGGATGGACCACGAGCTTGATGAAGACGAGGACCGGCACCTCGAGGGGGAGCGTGCGCGCCTGCTGCGGTCGCGCCGCCGCCTTCGTCTCGGCGGGCGCCTTCGTCGCGGCGGTGGGCCGCAGCGCCACCGTGACGCCGAGCAGGAACAGCGCGCAGGGCGCGGCGGCGTTCGACAGCCACAGCGTCATCTTGTCGATGGCGGTGGGCGGGGTCCAGACGAAGTAGCTCGCCGTGACGCCGATCATCGTGGCGATGTTGAAGGGATGCGTGACGATCCGCCAGCCGACCTCGCCGGCGGTGGCGATCATGCTCTTCTTCTCGACGCCGGCCACCGCCATCAGGAAGGGCACGAGCGAGAACAGGAGCAGCGAATCGAACACGAAGATCAGCACCACCGGCGGGCTCGCCGCCGGCCCGAGCGCGGCGAGGATGAGCGGCGGGCCCATGTAGCCGATGTTGGAGTAGGATCCCGCGACCCCCTGCATCACCGCCTGCGGCATGTCGCGGGTATTGAGCATGCCCACGCCGTAGGCCAGCGAGAAGGCGATGTAGGTCGAGAGCGTCGTCACCGCGATGAAGGGCCAGTTCGCCAGCTCGGAGAGCGGCTTGTCGGCGATCAGCCGGAAGAACAGGCACGGCAGCGAGACGTAGATCAGGAAGAACTGCATCCACGCGAGCCCGCTCGCCGGGCGCGGCACGAAGCGGCCGCAGGCCCAGCCGAGCGCGATCAGGCCGAAGAAGGGGGCGAGGAGGTCGAGGAGCCCGACGAGGTCGGACATGGGCGGTCCCGAAACAGGCGGACGAGGGGCGAAACGCGGCCTGTCTCGCAAGGAAACGGCGTCTCCGCAATCGCAAAGGTCATATGGCAGCCGCCCATCGGCTAATGGCCCCGTGCCCGTCCGCGGGCTATGTGGTGTCGTCGCAAGACGAGGAGATCCGGATGAAGAGCCCCCGCCGCTTCTACCAGCCGCTCGCGCTCGGCGCGCCGGAGCCCTATCGCGAATTGCCGGTGCGGCTCGAGCGGATGATCCATTTCGTGCCCCCTCACGTCGAGAAGGTCCGCGCCAAGGTGCCCGAGCTGGTCTCGAAGGTGGACGTGATCCTCGGCAACCTCGAGGACGCGATCCCCGCCGACGCCAAGGAGGCCGCCCGCGCCGGCTTCATCGCCATGGCCCGCGACACCGACTTCGGCGAGACGGGGCTGTGGACGCGGGTCAACGCGCTCAACTCCCCCTGGCTGCTCGACGACCTCGTCGAGATCGTCGCGGCCGTGGGCGACAAGCTCGACGTGATCATGGTGCCCAAGGTCGAGGGGCCGTGGGACATCGCCTACGTCGACCAGCTGCTGGCCCAGCTCGAGGCCAGGCACGGGGTCGGAAAGCCCATCCTCGTCCACGCCATCCTGGAGACGGCGGAGGGCGTAAAGAACGTCGAGGCCATCGCCGCCGCCTCGCCGCGCATGCACGGCATGAGCCTCGGTCCCGCCGACCTCGCCGCATCGCGCGGCATGAAGACGACCCGCGTCGGCGGCGGCCACCCCGACTACCGCGTCCTCTCCGACCCCGACGGCGACGCCCCGCGCGCGAGCGCCCAGCAGGACCTGTGGCACTACACGATCGCGCGCATGGTGGACGCCTGCGTCTCGTACGGGCTCAAGGCCTTTTACGGCCCCTTCGGCGACTTCTCCGACCCGGACGCCTGCGAGGCGCAGTTCCGCAACGCCTACCTGCTCGGCTGCGCCGGCGCCTGGTCGCTGCACCCGAGCCAGATCGCCATCGCCGAGCGGGTCTTCGCGCCGGAGGTCGAGGAGGTCCAGTTCGCGAGGAAGATCCTCGACGCCATGCCCGACGGCACGGGCGCGGTGATGATCGACGGCAAGATGCAGGACGACGCCACCTGGAAGCAGGCCAAGGTCATCGTCGATCTCGCACGCATCGTGGCGCGCAAGGACCCGGGGCTCGGCGCCGCCTACGGGCTGTGACCGGCCGCGGCGCGAGCGATCGAAAGCGCCGCGCGGAAATTGAAAGCGGGGGTCTTCCTGCCTATCTTCCGGGACCGGAGGACCCGCTCGTAATGACGCTTCGTGTCGCCAAGTTCGCCATCGGCCAGGTCGTGCGCCATCGGATCTATCCGTTCCGAGGCATCGTCTTCGACGTCGACCCGGTCTTCGCCAACACCGAGGAGTGGTGGCTCGCCATTCCCGCGGAGGTTCGTCCGCGCAAGGACCAGCCGTTCTATCACCTGCTCGCCGAGAACGCGCAGACCGAGTACGTCGCCTACGTCTCGGAGCAGAACCTCGTGCCGGATACCTCCGACGAGCCCCTGCGCCACCCGATGATCGCCAACATGTTCGATCGCGGGGTGGACGGCAGCTACCGGGCGAAGTCCGTCTCGGCGAATTGAGGGCGAAGAGACCCCGGAACACGAACGCCGGGCGCATGGCCCGGCGTCGTCTCTCTCACCATTGCGTGGTGCGCGTCACTGCGGCGCGGCGGCGGCTCCGCTGTCCTGCTCGAGCCGCTGGCGCAGCTCCTCGGAGCGGCGCTGCAGCTCCTCCTGCAGGCGGCGCTGCTGGGCCTCGAGCTCGGCCGGGTCGATCGGGTCGCCGTCCCAGCCCGCGGTGAAGC
Organism: Salinarimonas sp.; assembly: GCA_051117315.1. Classification (GTDB taxonomy): domain Bacteria; phylum Pseudomonadota; class Alphaproteobacteria; order Rhizobiales; family Beijerinckiaceae; genus Salinarimonas. The sequence goes on from JBNPEA010000044.1 coordinate 31,183, forward strand.
CGGCGAGCGGGACCTGGAAGGTCACGACCTGGGCGTTCTGGTTCTGCACCGAGATGTTGAGGTTGGCCCCGGCCTTCATCTGGTCGATCACCTGCGGGGTGATCTGGGCCTCGGCGAAGCAGCCGTTGGGGAAGCACACCGCGAAGGCGCCGTTCGTCGCCGCGTTCTGGTCCGCGGCGAAGCGGATGCCGGGCTGCAGCAGCAGGCCGAGCGGCATCAGGTAGCGGGCGACGAGCTGGTCCTCCTGGCCCTCCGGCGCATCGATGTCGTAGATCGCGACCGCGAGCACGGGCTGGCCCTGATCGGAGACGAAGTCGCGCGTGGTGTAGCAGATCTCGGCGCCCGACGCCTGGTCCTGGCCGCACAGCTTGGTCCAGCCCGTCTGCGACGGCTCGGGCACCACCGGCACGACGTTGGGCTGCCCGGGTTGGGCGGGCGGGGCGGTCTGGGCCGAGGCCGCGAGCGGCGCGAGCGCGCCGGCCGCCACGGCGAGGGCGGTCGCGAAGCCGAGGCTCCGCTTGCGCGCGTTTCGTGCCGAAAACGACATCCTGAAGTCCTCTTTCACGTCCGGAGGAAGGGAGTGACAGGCGTGCAGGGCGCTCGCCCCCGCCCACGCCGGCCGCTCATCGCCGCGCATTGAGGCGACGGCGTGGCGCGGACCGCGCCCTTTTAGCGGCTCGCGCGGGGATATTCCAGTCGTTAACGCTGTCTCGGTCTATGCTAACGTAAATGCGCCGAATCGCGCCCGCGCACATGCCGTGACGAAGGAAGACGCCTCGTGCCGACACGCCTGCCCCGCACCTCGCCGACGTCCCACGTGCCCGGCGCCCGCGCGCTCCTCGCCGGCCTGCGCCGGGCCGGGCTCGCCGCCGGGCTCCTCCTCGCCGCGGTCGCGCCCGCGGCCGCCCAGCAGGCGACGCAGGCCGAGGCGCCCGCGCCGCGCCACGGGATCGCCATGCACGGCGAGCCGGAGCTCGGCCCCGACTTCACGCACTTCCCCTACGCCGCACCGGACGCCCCGACGGGCGGGCGGGTCGCGACGGCGCTGCAGGGCACGTTCGACGGCCTCAACCCCACGATCGTGCTCGGCGTCGCCCCGGACCTCGCCCAGAAGTTCGTCTGGGAGAGCCTGATGCAGCGCTCGCTGGACGAGCCCTTCACGCTCTACGGCCTCGTGGCGCGCAGCGTCGTCATGCCCGAGGACCGCTCCTACGCGGAGTTCGCGCTGGATCCGCGCGCCACCTTCTCGGACGGCGAGCCGCTGACGGCGCAGGACGTGAAGGTCTCCTTCGAGCTCCTGCGCGAGAAGGGCAAGCCGTACTTCCGCGGCAACTTCGCCAAGGTGGCGGCGATCGACGTGATCGACGACCACACGATCCGCTTCGACTTCGGCGACAGCGGCGATCGCGAGCTGCCGCTGCTGATCGCGATGATGCCGATCTTCGCGACCCACACGATCGATCCGGAGACGTTCGACCAGACCTCGCTCGTGCCGCCCATCGGCTCGGGTGCCTACGCCTTCTCCGAGGTCGCGCCGGGCGAGCGCGTGGTGCTCGCCCGGCGGGACGACTACTGGGGCGCCGACCTGCCGGTCAACCGCGGCATGAACAAGCCCGACGAGATCCGCTACGAGTTCTTCCGCGACGCCAACACGATGTTCGAGGGCTTCAAGACCGGCCTCTACGACCTGCGGATCGAGGGCGACGCCACCCGCTGGGCTACCGGATACGACTTCCCGGCATTGCAGGAGGGGCGCATCGTCAAGGAGGAGGTGCCCCAGCGCACGCCGCAGGGCATGAACGGCTTCGTCTTCAACACCCGCAAGGACATGTTCTCGGACCGGCGGGTGCGCGAGGCCCTGGGCATGCTCTACGACTTCGAGTGGGTGAACCAGAACCTGCTCTTCGGCCTGTTCCAGCGCGCGGGCTCCTACTTCGACGGCTCCGACCTCTCCGCCCGCGGCCGTCCGGCGAGCGCGGCCGAGCGGGCGCTGCTCGCGCCCTACGCGGACGCGGTCCTGCCCGCGGTGATGGACGGGACCTGGCAGCCGCCGACGAGCGACGGCTCGGGGCGCGACCGGGCCCAGATCCGCGCGGCGCTGGCGATCCTCGCCGAGGCCGGCTGGCGCGTCGAGGACGGCGTGATGCGCAACGTCGACACCGGCATGCCGATGGCCTTCGAGTTCCTGGCCGTGAATCGCCAGCAGGAGCGAATCGCGCTGAACTATGCCGACGCGCTGCGGCGGGTGGGCGTCGAGATGACCATCCGGCTCGTGGACGACGCGCAGTACTGGCGCCGCCTCGCCGACTTCGACTACGACATGATCCAGTGGGCCTGGCCGGCCTCGCTCTCGCCGGGCAACGAGCAGGTCAACCGCTGGACCAGCGCCGCGGCGGAGCGCTCCGGCTCGCTCAACTTCGCCGGAGCCCGCGAGCCGGGCATCGACGCCATGATCGCGGCGATGCTCGCCGCGACGGACCGGGACGACTTCGTCGACGCCGTGCGGGCGCTCGATCGGCTGCTGGTCTCGGGCACCTACGTGGTGCCGCTCCATATCCAGGGGAACACCTGGGTCGCCTACGACGCGGAACTCGAGCGGCCCGATCCGGCGCCGCTGCGCGGCCTGCCGATCGAGGTCTGGCGGCGGGAAGGGGGCTGAGCCCGCGGCGCGCGCGAACGAGGGGAGGGGGCATGGCGGCGACGGCGATGGACAATGCGCGGGGGACGCCGCGCGTGCGCGCGGATGCGTCGGGCGGCAATGCGGCGGATTCGGCGGCACCCGCGGGCGGGCTCGGCCGGCTGTTCGCGGAGCGCGCGGCGCAGACGCCCGGCGCCCTCGCCTTCGTCGACCAGGCGGGGCGCGAGGGCTGGTGCGGGCGCCCGCGCATCGCCTGGAGCTACGGCGCGACGCAGCCGATGATCGAGCGGCTCGCCGCCTTCTTCTCCGGCCTCGGCCTCGCGCGGGAAGCCGCCGTGGCGGTGTGCCTGCCGGCGGGCTCGGAGACGTTGATCACGCTGCTCGCGCTCGAGCGGGCGGGCCTCACTCCGTGCCTGCTGCCGCTCGCCTGGCCCCGCGACGACCTCGCCCGCGCCGTGGAGGCGACCGGCGCCGTCGCCGTGGTGACGCAGAGCATGGTCGGCGCGCTCAAGCCGGCGGAGACCTTCCGCGACATCGCCATGGCCTATTACGGCCTACGCTTCGTGACCGCCTTCGGCCCGCAGCCGCCGGACGGCGTGCTCGATCTCGACCGGGTCATGGTCGACGAGCGCCCGATCCTCGCCGGGCGCGGGGAGGGGACGGCTTCGGTGCAGGCACCCGATGCGGCGGACCCGCCCGCCCGCGAGCCGGGGATCGTCACCCTCGCGCGGCGCGGGGAGGAGATCGAGGCCGCGTTCCGGCCGGCCTCCTCCTGGATCGCGGCCGCCTGCGCCTTCCTCGAAGTGGCGCACTACGCGCCCGGCGAGCGGATCCTGCATCTCGTCGCGCCGGACGACCTGATGGGCCTCGCCACCGGCTTCGTGCCCGCGCTCCTCACCGGGGCGCCGCTCGAGCTGCACGGGCTGTTCGACGGTCCCGCGCTCGCGGCGAGCCTCGCCCGCGGCGAGGCGACGCGGCTCGTGGCGCCGGGCTGGATGGAGAGCGCGCTCGCCTCCGCGGCCCTGCCGGCGAGCGTGACGGGGCTCGTCCTGCTGCACGCGGCGCCGACGCGATTCCGGGCGCGGACGGCCGCGACCTGCCCCGTCGTCGACGTCCTGGCGCTGGAGCCGTGGGCGCTCGTCAGCCGGGCGCGCAGCCGCGGCGGGCAGGTCGCGATCCGCCTCGACGCCCGGGCGGCGGGCGCCGCCGACCCGCTTGTGCGCCGCGACGAGGACGGCGGCCTCCGCGTCTGCGGCCCTTCCACGCAGGCGCGGCGGGTGGTCCGCGGGCAGGTCGAGGCGGATGCGCCGGAATGGCGCGAAACTCCTTGGTGCGCAGACGTTTTCGCCGGCATCGTGATCGGCGTCTCCTGACCGCTCGCGGACCCGTCGGCGGGACTGAAGCCCACGCATGCGGCAAGTCGCAGCGCACAATTCGGGCGGCCGTCCGGGGCATTCACACTGGAACGGCGGCGCGAAATGTGCGTTGATGAGGCGGCTCCGGAAGACGGGGTCGCGAGACCGGCCGAGGCGATGACCCCTCTCCAACGCATCCTGATCGTCGACGACGGCGACCGCGAGGCCGATTCGGCCCTCTCCGCGGAGCTGGCGGAAATGGGCTACGCCTCGGTCACGGCCTCCCTCGAGGCTGCCGACGAGGTTCTCGCCGTTATCCCGACGCCGACGGCGATCGTCCTGCAGATCCCCCGCGGCGCGGACGCCGCCGCCCGGGCGCGCTTCAAGACGCTGGGAGACCGCCTCTCCGCGCGCCGCGGCGAGGCCGGGCCGCCGGTCATCGTCGTCGACGCCGCGAGCATCGCCGCATCCGGCGGCGTCGCCCGCATCCTCGAGTCCCACGTCGGCGCGGGCGCCTTCGCCGGCCCCGAGCACTGACCCGCGGCCACCCGCCGACGCGGGCATTTTTTAGGTTTCCCGGCAAGCCTCCCTTAACCATGGACCGCGCATGATGCGCTCCGCTCAGGTTGCCCGCGGGAGGCGCTCATGTTCGGCTCGGGCCGTCCCTCAATCATCGTCACGACGCTCAAGATCGTCATCGTCGTCGGCGCGCTCAGCTGGGTCGCCGCCGATTGGGTCTCGCTCGGCTTCGATCGCGAGGCGCTCGCGCGTCTGGCATCGGACCGCCCCGAGCCGCTGATCACCGGCTCGCTCCGCCTCGACAGCGCGCGCCTCGACCCGTGCGGCGACGAGCCCGCCCGCTGAGGCGCCGGTCTGTCGCTCAGGTCGCGGCCAGCCACGCCGCCAGCGCCGCCTCGACCCGCTCCGGTCGCTCCAGCGTCGACAGGTGCCCGCAGGCGGGAATCCGGCTGAGCGTCGCCCATTCGATCGCCTCGGCCATCTCCACGGCGACCTCCGGCGGGGTGATCGCGTCGCTCTCGCCGACCGCGATCAGCGTCGGCATCTCGAGCATCGGCAGGAGCGGGCGCTGGTCCGCCCGCGTCATGATCGCCCGCTGCTGGCGCGCGAAGACGACGGGTCCCACCGCGTCGGCCATGTCCGCCACGATCCCGCGCAGGGCCGCGTCGCCCAGCCGGTCCGGCGCGACGAGGCGCTGCCAGAGCAGATCGGCGACCTCCGCGAAGCGCCCGTCGTCGGCGAGCGCCACCAGCCGGCGGCGCGTCTCGCTCGCCTCCGGCGTGTCGGGGCGCGCGCTCGTGTCGAGCAGCGCGAGTCGGCGCACGCGCCCGGGCTCGCGCCGCGCGACCTCGAGGGCGACGTAACCCCCCATGGAGAGGCCGACGAGGGACAGGGGACCGGGCGGCGCCTCGGCGAGCAGGCGCTCGGCCATCGCCGCGATGGAGTCGTCGCGCGTGGTGTCGGCGACATGGGTATCGCCCCGGCGGGCGAGCAGGGGCGCCTGCGGCGCGAACAGCGCCGCGGTGCACAGAAGGCCCGGAATCAGGACGAACCGTTCCATTTCGGCCTCCTCGCGGCCTGCAAACGATTGACAAGGGTATCCGAGCACCTATGGTCCCCTCGCACGGCCGCCGGCTTCCGCCGGGCGGATGTCGAGAAGCCCGCCCCTTTCGTCGCCGTGCGGGGCGAGCACGTCAAGAAAGCGGCACGTCCGCGAGAGTTCTCCATCTTCATGTCCTTCGATGAACTCGGGCTGAGCGACAAGGTCCTGCAGGCCGTCGGCGCTGCGGGCTACTCCCAGCCGACCCCGATCCAGAGCCAGGCGATCCCGCACGTGCTCGCACGGCGCGACGTGCTCGGCATCGCCCAGACCGGAACGGGCAAGACGGCGGCGTTCACGCTGCCGATGCTCACCATGCTGGAGACCGGGCGCGCCCGTGCGCGCATGCCGCGCACGTTGATCCTCGAGCCGACGCGCGAGCTCGCGGCGCAGGTGGAGGAGACCTTCGTCCGCTACGGCGTCAACCACAAGCTCTCGGTGGCGCTCCTGATCGGCGGCGTCTCGTTCAACGACCAGGACGTGAAGATCACCCGCGGCGTCGATGTGCTGATCGCGACGCCGGGGCGGCTGCTCGACCATTTCGAGCGCGGCAAGCTCCTCCTCACCGGTGTCGAGCTCCTCGTCATCGACGAGGCGGACCGCATGCTCGACATGGGCTTCATCCCCGACATCGAGCGGATCGTGAAGCTCACGCCCTTCACCCGCCAGACGCTGTTCTTCTCGGCGACGATGCCGCCGGAGATCCAGCGGTTGTCGGACAAGTTCCTGTCGAATCCGGTCAAGGTCGAGGTGGCACGCCCCGCCTCCGCCGCGCAGACCATCACGCAGCGCCTCGTCTCGACCGGCTCCGACGCCGCCGCGAAGCGCGAGACGCTGCGCGGCCTGATCCGCGACGCGGTCGACCTGCAGAACGCCATCATCTTCTGCAATCGCAAGCGAGACGTGGCGGTGCTGCACCGCTCGCTGCTGCGCCACAAGCTCGACGCGGTGGCGCTGCACGGGGACATGGACCAGCGCGCCCGCATGCTTGCGCTCGAGGCGTTCCGCACCGGGGAATCGAAGATCCTGGTGGCGAGCGACGTCGCCGCGCGCGGGCTCGACATCCCGGCGGTGAGCCACGTGTTCAACTACGACGTCCCGCACCACGCCGAGGACTACGTCCACCGCATCGGCCGCACGGGCCGCGCCGGGCGCGCGGGGGCGGCGTTCACGCTCGTCGCGCCGGGCGACGAGAAGTCGCTCTCGGCGATCGAGAAGCTCATCGGCAACGCGGTCGTCTGGACCGGGCCGACCACGGCCGAGGCCGGGCACGCGCCCGAGCGCCCCGCCCGCGACCGGTCCCGCCGCACCGGGCGGCGCGAGGCCGAGGAGGCGCCCTCGCGCTCCAGGCGCGGAGGCCGCCGCGGCGACGCCGGCGAGGCGCGCGCCGAGGCCAAGCCGCAGGTCGTGCCCGACAGCAAGCCCGAGGCGCACGCCGCAGAGGTGGCCGAGGCTCGGGCGCCGGAGCCGCGGCCCGAGCGCGAGCGCCGGCGAGAACCCAAGCGTGACCCGAAGCGGGAGGCCAAGCGGGATGGGACGACCGACCGTGGTCGTCAGCGTCGCGACGAAGACGGCTTCGATCAACCGAGCTTCGGCGACCACATTCCCGCTTTCCTGTTGCGCCCGGCGGTCATCAAGACGAAGAAATAGTATTTCGAACGCCGATGCATTAACTGACTTTTCGTTGTTTGGACCCACTCTGCATCCCCGGGGCCGATGCGCCGCCAGTCTATCGGCTGTGCGCCTTGCGGGATGGAACAGATGACGGCAGCTGGCGAGGATCTCGAACGAACGTTCCAGGTAGGCCATCGCGCCCTGGATCTGATGAAGACCTACGGCTCGTCTGCGAGCCCACGGTCCTACGAGGTCTGGTACACCTACGTCACCGGGCAGAAGCCGGTCATCAACGACGCGATCAAGCGGATCGCGGCCCAGAGCGGCAACGTGCGCGACGACGACATCGCGCCGCTCTTCGAAGAGCACCTCGCGCCGCAGCGCTTCGCCCAGGAGGCGGAGAAGGCCGGCGCCACGGTCATGGGCGAGATCGACGAGGTGATGGAGATGCTGGAGATGGCTCTCGGCTCCACCGCCAAGTACGGCGAGTCGCTCGAGGCCTTCTCCAACGACCTCGCGATCACCATCGACAAGCGCCGCATCCGCGAGCTGGTCGCCGCTCTCGTCACCGCGACGAAGGACGTCGGCGCCACCAACAAGACGCTCGAGGCGCGCCTGCGCGAGACCCGCGGCGAGATCGAGGTCCTGCGCGAGACGCTGGAGGCCGTGCGCATCGAGTCGCTCACCGATCCCCTGACCGGCATCGCCAACCGCAAGCATTTCGAGGAGATGCTGGTCAAGACGCTCGACCAGGCGATCGTCGAGCGCGCGCCGCTGGCGCTGATCGTCATCGACATCGACCACTTCAAGCGCTTCAACGACACCTACGGCCACCTCACCGGCGACCAGGTGCTGCGCCTCGTGGGCATGACCATGCGTGAGCAGGTCAAGACCAAGGCGACGCTGGCGCGCTTCGGCGGCGAGGAGTTCGGCATCATCCTGCCCGACACCACCGTCGACACCGCCCGCGCCGCCGCCGAGCGCGTGCGCACCAGCGTCATGAGCCGCGAGCTGGTGAAGCGCTCCACCGGCGAATCGCTCGGCAAGGTGACGATCTCGGTGGGCTGCGCCGGCATGCGCAAGGGCGACACCGCGGTCTCGCTGCTCGAGCGCGCCGACCAGTGCATGTTCACCGCCAAGCGATCCGGCCGCAACCGCACCGTCTGCGACACCGACGACGAGGCAGCCGCCTCGCACGAGGTCGCCCACGCGGAAGTCGCCTGAGCGGCACCCTCAGGAGCCCTGCACCACGAGCACCAGCTCGCGCCGGTGCGGCCGGTCCCGGTGCTCGACGAGATAGACCCCCTGCCAGGTCCCCAGCGCGAGATCCCCGTCCAGCACCGGGATCGCGAGGGATGCACCGGTCAGCATCGCGCGGATGTGGGCGGGCATGTCGTCGGGTCCCTCGCTCCCGTGGCGATAGGGCGCGTCGCGCGGCGCGAGCCGGTCGAGCGCGTCGACGAGATCGCGCACCACGTCGGGGTCCGCGTTCTCCTGCACGGCGAGCGACGCCGAGGTGTGGCGGCAGAACACGGTCATGAGGCCGTTCGAGACGCCGCTCTCGCGCACGGCGTCCCGTGCCGCGCGGGTCACGTCGACGAAGCCCTGGCCGGGCGTGTCCACCGTCACGGCGAACGCGGCGTGTCGGGTCATCTCGCCCGCATGCAGCGCCCGCACGGCGCCGGTCTCGCTGCGTCTCGCCGGCATCGCGCCCGCCTCTCCTCCGGATCGTCCCGACGCGAAGCCTAGCGCGCCGCGCCCGCGCGGGTCGAGCCCGAACCGGCGCGGCGCGGCGGGGAACCCGGTTCGGCGCTCGCGCTTAGCCATGCTCGTACCCGAGACAGGGAAGGAGGGGCGCCATGCGTCATCTCGACCGCCTCGACGAGCTCATGCCGGGCATCCGCAGGCCGGACCGGGGCCGCGTCCCCGTCGATCCCGGCAAGCCGCCGCCGTTGCCGCCGGGCGGGCACCTGCCGGGCGAGGTGCCGCCGCTGCCGGAGGAGGACGACGGCGAGCCCGACGGAGACCCGAGCGTGCGCGATCCCGGCCGCCGCATGCCGCCCGACCACCTGCCCGGCGGGCCGACGAATCCCAATCCCCGCCACGCCGATCCCGATTTCGCAAAGGCACATCCATGAGCGCAGACGAAAGCCGCGGCCAGCCGGCCCAGCACCAGCCCGTCCAGCCCGGGCGCGAGCACGCCATGACGCCGCGCCCGGACTACGCGCCCCGCTTCCCCGGCTCCGGCCGCCTCGCCGGCGAGGCGGCGCTGATCACCGGCGGCGACAGCGGCATCGGCCGCGCCACCGCCGTGTCCTTCGCGCGCGAGGGCGCCGACGTCGCGATCGTCTACCTGGAGGAGGCGCAGGACGCCGCCGAGACCGCGGCCGCGGTCGAGGCCGAGGGCCGGCGCTGCCTGCGGCTCGCGGGCGACGTGCGCGACCCCGGCTTCTGCAAGGAGGCGGCGGCGCGCACGGTCGAGGCCTTCGGGCGCCTCGACATCCTCGTCAACGACGCGGCCGAGCAGCACGTGACAGACGGCATCGAGGATATCACCCCCGAGCAGCTCGAGGGCACCTTCCGCACCAACATCTTCGGCTACGTCTACATGATCCAGGCCGCCCTGCCGCACATGCGTAAGGGTGCGCGGATCGTCAATTGCGGCTCGGTCACCGCCGTGCGCGGCTCGCCGCATCTCGTCGACTACTCGGCGACGAAGGGCGCGATCATGGCGCTGACCCGCTCGCTGGCGAAGCCGCTCGCGGCGCGGGGCATCCGGATCAACGGTGTCGCACCGGGCCCGATCTGGACGCCGCTGATCCCCGCGACCTTCCCGGCCGAGCACGTGCAGGATTTCGGGACGAAGACGCCGATGGGGCGGCCGGGCCAGCCCAACGAGGTCGCCTCCTGCTTCCTGTTCCTGGCCTGCGCGGACAGCTCCTACGTCACGGGCCAGTTCCTGCACCCCAACGGCGGCGACGCGATCGGCAGCTGACCGACGCGGGGCGCGCTCACCGTCGCCGCCCGGGCGCCCGCGCCGGAGCGAGCCGGCGACGGCGCTCGACGGGCGCCTGCGCTAGAACGAGGGTCGCGACGGCGAGCAGCCCCGCGATCGTGGCGATCGCGCCGGGCAGGACGGCGGCGCTCGCAGCCGCGGTCGCGGAGGCGACGAGCGCCAGCACGAGGAACACGGCACTGAAGCGGGTGAGCAGATCGCGTGTCGTCATGGGCGGTCTCCAGCGGTGTCGGTCAACGCGGACGCCGCAGGAGGGTTTCACGCTTTGGCTTTCGTGCACGTGAAACGAAAGCGTCGAATGCGAGAAGAGCCGCGCGGCTGCCCGCGCGGCTCTTCGTTGCCTATCCGATCCCGCGCGACGCGCTCCGACGCCGGACCGCGTCGAGCCGTCAACCGCTCGCGGCCTGGAGCGCGGCGCGGGTGATGCGGTCGGCCCCGAGATCCTCGTCCCCGTCGACGGCGAGGAGCTGCGTCAGGCGCGAGCGCGCGCGGTTGACGCGGCTCTTGATCGTGCCGACGGCGCAGCCGCAGATGTTGGCGGCCTCCTCGTAGGAGAAGCCGGACGCGCCGACGAGCAGCAGCGCCTCGCGCTGGTCCGGCGGCAGGGTGGCGAGAGCCTCGCGGAAATCCTCGAAATCGAGGCGCGCGCCCTGCTCGGGCTGCGCCTTCAGGCGTGCCGCGTAGGAGCCGTCGGCGTCCTCCACCTCACGGCGGCGCTTGCGGTATTCCGAATGGAAGAGGTTGCGCAGGATGGTGAAGAGCCACGCGTTCAGGTTGGTTCCGCGTTCGAAGCGATCGATGTTCGACAAGGCGCGCAAGAGTGTGTCCTGGACGAGATCGTCAGCGCGGTCCACCTGCCCTGTGAGGGAGATGGCGAACGCACGCAAGCTCGGAACGGCCGCGAGCAGGGCGTCGCGAAGCGCCGGTTCCGGCTGTGTCATCGCGAATTCTCCGTTTTCTCGGTCTTCTGGTTCTCCAGCTCGGCGAGCAGATCCTTGAAGCGATCGGGAACCGGCTGCTCCATCAGCTCGGAGTACATGGCGCGCAGCTGGTCGCCGATTCGCGACTGGATGGCCCGGTCGAGCCGCGGATCGGACAATACCGATGCGGGCCCGTCGTCGCGCACCTCGCGCGGCCCGAGCTCGTGGACCCCCGTCTGGACCCCCGTCCCCTTCTTGACTTTCATTCCGTGACCCTCATCCTCGAGGCGTTGTTACGAGCGCTCGCAGGCCCCAACGCAGCGGGCGCGCCGACGGTTCCATCGAGACGCGGATCTGGGAACCTTTTCGGCCGACGCGCGTTGTCGTGTCCACGTGACCAAACGCCGAAGGCGGCTCCACAAGGGGATATGCATGTCGACAGCCCAGCTCGTCGTCCAGTACCTGCCGTACCTGCGCCGATACGCGCGCGCGTTGACCGGAAGCCAGCAGGCGGGCGACGCCTATGTCGCCGCGACGCTCGAGGCGCTCGTGAGCGAGCCGGACACGATCGATCGCCAGGGGAACATCAAGGTCGACCTCTTCCGCGTCTTCACCCGCATCTGGAACTCGCTCTCCGTGAACGGCCGCGCCGAGGGCGTCGAGCGCGACCTGCCGGCCGAGGCGCGGCTGGGCCAGATCACGCCGCTGCCGCGTCAGGCCTTCCTGCTGTCGTCGCTCGAGGGCTTCTCCGAGGAGGAATCCGCGCGCATCCTCGCCGTGCCGGTGGACGATGTCCGGGCGCTGGTGGAGGAGGCCGGGCGCGAGCTCGCCGCCGACATCGTCACCGACATCATGATCATCGAGGACGAGCCGCTGATCGCGATGGACCTGGAGGCGCTGGTCGAGGGGCTCGGGCACAACGTCACCGGCGTCGCGCGCACCCGCGACGAGGCCCTCGCGCTCGCGGGGGCGAAGCGCCCCGGGCTGATCCTGGCGGACATCCAGCTCGCCGACGGCTCGTCGGGCCTCGACGCCGTGAACGACCTGCTCGACACCTTCCAGGTGCCGGTGATCTTCATCACCGCCTATCCGGAGCGCTTCCTCACAGGTGAGCGGCCGGAGCCCGCCTTCCTGGTCGCCAAGCCGTTCCAGCCGGCGAACGTCTCGGCGGTGATCAGCCAGGCGCTGTTCTTCCAGCAGAGCGCCCACCGCCGCCGCCCGCAGCGGGCGTCCGCCTGAGCGCAGCCGCCGCGCATGCCGAGCCAGGGCCTCCTTCGGGGGGCCCTTTCTCGTATGTGGCGCGCGGCCGAGGCCCTTGGCGCGCGCGCAAAAAAAGGACCGGCCGTGCCGGTCCGTCGCGAGTTGCTGGCCATGCTCGAGGGGTACGCGGGGAGGACCAACTGGCCAGGTGGCCGGTGAACGAGGCGTCGTCCGATTCGTTCCGGGACCGGTCCCGGCGGAACGCCAGGCGCCTGCCTCCGGGAACGGGCGGGAACAACAATCAGGCTGCGCCGTTGACGCGTCCCGCCACAGGACGCGCCGGAGCCGGCGCGCATCCGGAGACCTCGCGATGCTGCGCCTCGCCGCGCTCTTGTTCGCGACCTATGTCGGCGCCTTCGTGCTCACCAGCGCGGTGGCGGCGCCGCACGAGCTGCGCGCCGCCTGGATGCGCCTCGCCGGTGCGATCGAGATCCTCGTGGCGGTGCCCGCGCCCGGCGAAGCGCACGCGGAGGTGTCCCGCGCGGGCGACCCGTTCGCAGGCTCTCCGGCGACGACGCCGCCCGCCGCCGGCGCCGGCAAGGCGGCGGCGCTGGCACGGCCGGCACGCGGCGACCAGTCGCACGCAGACGGATCGGAGGCGTTTGAGATCGTGCTGCTCGCCACCGGCGCGCTCGCCGTCCTCGATCGCGAGGGGCGCCTCGTCCTTCGGCACGACCCCGCGGAGCGCACCACGACCATCGCCCGCGGCGCCCGCCTGCCGCGCATGCTGGCGGAGCCCGCGGGAGACGAGCCGCGCGTCCTGGAGCCGCAGATTCCCGTGATGCGCGAGACGCCCGGCGAACGCGACCGGAGCCGCGACGGCGAGGAGACGCTCGCCGTCGGGTGCGAGGGTCCCGTCAGCCCGCTGGCGCGCGGCGGCCGTGCGCTCTCCTCGCGGGCGCTCTGCCTCGCCTCGCTCTGAGACGCAGGCCCAGGCGCCGACCGCGGCGCGCACCGGCACTCCCTGCCCGTCTCTCCTTGCCCGCCTCGTGATGTCGTTCGTTCACGTTGCGGCCATCCATGGAACTATAAGGGTTTACGGATGCGGCCGCGAATCGGCGGCCGCGCCTCGGCGACGGCGGTGCGATGCGACAAGGCTCCCTTCTCGGTGTCTTCACGGTTCTGGTCTCCCTCCTGCTGCCGGCGGCGACGGCGGCGCAGGACGCCTGCACGCGCTACCGCGCCGAGCTGGCGCAGATCGACGCCGGCGGCGCGCGCGACTACGGGGAGCTCGCCCGCCGCCAGGCGATGGAGCTCGAGCGCATGCGGCGCTACGTGCAGAGCCTCGATTGCGGCCGCTCGCGCTTCCTGATCTTCGGCGCGCCGACCTCCCCGGAATGCGCCGCCGCCGATGAGCGCCTTGGTGCCATGGAGGAGAACTACCAGCGCCTCCTCGTCGAGGCGTCGCGCTCGGGCAACGAGCGCCGGGCGGCGCTGCTCTCGGCGATCGAGCAATATTGCACGCCGCAGAACCGGGACCTCGGTCCCGGCGGAGGCTTCGACACCCTGTTCGACCCGGCCGACCCTTTCATGAACGGCCCCGGCTTCCCCGACGAGGCCCGGCCCATCGCCGGTCAGGCCGTGTGCGTGCGTACCTGCGACGGCTCCTTCTTCCCGCTCTCCAGCACGCCGCGCGACTCGCGGGCGGCGGGCGAGCTGTGCCAGGCCCAGTGCCCGGCCGCGCCGACGGCGGTGTTCTACAAGCCGCAGGGCGCCGCCATCGAGCAGGCGGTCGCGGCGGACGGCCAGCCCTACATGTCGCTGCCCAACGCGCTCGCCTTCCGTCGGTCTCACGATGCGGCCTGCGCCTGCCGCGTGCCGGGCCAGACCTGGTCGGACGCGCTGGCGCAAGCCGAGGCGCTGCTCGGCGGCGGCGCGGAGATCGTCGACGCCGAGCGCGCGCGGGAGCTCTCGCGGCCGCGGGAGGCCGCCGCCCCGGCCGCGGCGACGCCGGTGCCGGCGGCGCCGGGCGTCTCGATCCCCTTCTTCGGGCTGGACGAGGGCGAGTGGCGCGAAATCGAGACCCGCGACGGCCGCCGGCGCGTGCGCGTCGTCGCGCCCGAGGTGATCCCTGCACCCGACGTGTGAGGCGCCCTCAGGCCGTCTCGCCCGCGAGCCGCGCCGCTGCCGTGTCGCGGCCGATCAGCGGCAGGAGCGCGGCGAGCTCGGGGCCGTGGGCGCGGCCGGTCAGTGCCTTGCGCAAGGGCATGAACAGAGTCCGACCCTTGGCGCCGGTCGCCGCCTTCACCGCGTCCGTCCAGGCCTTCCAGGTGTCGGCGTCCCAAGGCTCGGGCGGCAGCGCCTGCGCGGCGCGGGTGCAGAAATCCGGGTCATCGATCGCGGGCACGACCGGACCCTCGACGACGCCCCACCAGTCCCGCGCCTCGGCGACCGTGCCGATGTTGCCGCGCACCGCCTCCCAGAAGGGCTCGCCGCCACCGACCCCCATGGCGGCGAGGCGATCCGCCACCGCCTCGTAGGGCAGCTCGTGCACGATGCGGGCGTTGAGCCCGGCGAGCTCCGCCTCGTCGAAGCGCGCCGGGGCACGGGAGATGTGGCCGAGATCGACGAGCTCGGCGAGCGCGTCCAGCGAGGCGACGGGCCGCACCGCGTCCGACGAGCCGACGAGCACCGCGAGCGCGGCGACCGCCAGGGGCTCGAGACCCGCCTCGCGCAGCCCCGTCAGCGAGAGATGCCCCAGGCGCTTCGACAGGCCCTCGCCGCTCGCCGTGGTGAGCAGGTTGTGGTGGCCGAAGGCCGGCGGCGCGGCGCCGAGCGCCTCGAAGATCTGGATCTGGACCGCCGTGTTGGTGACGTGGTCCTCCCCGCGCACCACCTGCGTGACGCCGAGCCGCGCGTCGTCGACCACCGATGGGAGGGTGTAGAGATAGCTCCCGTCCTCGCGCACCAGCACGGGGTCGGACAGGGAGGCGCAGTCCACCGACACCTCCCCGCGCACCAGGTCGTGCCAGCCGACGCCGCGATGGTCGAGCCGGAAGCGCCAATGCGGCCGGCGTCCCTCGGCCTCGAGCCGCGCCCGGTCCGCATCCCCGAGCGCCAGCGCCGCGCGGTCGTAGATCGGCGGCAGGCCGCGGGCGAGCTGCAGGCGGCGCCTGCGCTCGAGCTCCTCGGGCGTCTCGTAGCACGGGTAGAGCCGGCCCTCGCCCTTCAGGCGCGCGGCCGCCTCGTCGTAGAGGGCGATTCGCTCGGACTGGCGCACGGTGACGTCGGGCACGATCCCGAGCCAGGCGAGGTCCTCGACGATGGCCTGCGCGTACTCGTCCTTCGAGCGCTCGCGATCGGTGTCGTCGAGGCGCAGCACGAAGGTGCCGCCGTCGTGGCGCGCGGCGAGGGCGTTGAGGAGCGCGGTACGGGCGTTGCCGATGTGCAGGAGGCCCGTCGGCGAGGGAGCGAAACGGAGGATGGGCGCGGAATGGAGCGAGGTGGTCATGCGTCGTCTCTAGAGCATCATCCCACCAAGTGGAAACCGGTTGATGGATCAGACGATGCTCCAGCGCGTCGCGCGGCGGGGGACAAACGGGGCGCGCGTGCTATGGTCGCGGAAGGCGAAGGAGAGGACATGGACGAGGTACGCGAGAAGCGCTTGCGGGGCGTTCCCCTGCACGGGCCGGAGGAGTTCGAGGGCATGCGGCGCGCCGGGCGGCTCGCGGCGGCGACGCTCGACTTCATCGCGCCCCACGTCCGCGAGGGCGTCTCGACGGGGGCGCTCGACCGGCTCTGCGAGACGTTCATGCGCGACCATGGCGCCGTTCCCGCGACGATCGGCTTCCACGGCTACGCCCATGCCACCTGCATCTCGGTGAACCACGTGGTCACCCACGGCGTGCCGGACGACGCCAAGGTCCTGGGCGCCGGCGACATCCTCAACATCGACGTGACGCCGATCCTCGACGGCTGGCACGGCGACACGAGCCGGATGTTCACGGTCGGCGAGCCCGCGGCGAAGGCGCGGCGGCTCATCGCCGCGGCGCACGCGGCGATGATGGCGGGCATCGCGCAGGTCCGCCCGGGGGCGACCCTCGGCGATGTCGGCGCGGCGATCGAGGCGGTGGCCAAGGCCAAGGGCTACACGGTGGTGCGGGAGTTCTGCGGCCACGGGCTCGGCCGCGCCTTCCACGCCCCGCCGGAAGTGCTCAGCTACGGCCTGCCGGGCCGGGGCGTGCGCCTCGAGCCCGGCATGTTCTTCACCGTCGAGCCGATGCTCAACGCCGGCCGCGCCGAGGTGAAGACGCTCTCCGACGGCTGGACCACGGTGACCCGCGACCGCTCGCTCTCCGCCCAGTTCGAGCACTCGGTGGGCGTGACCGACGACGGCGTGGAGATCTTCACGCTGCCCGGGTGACGGCGCGGGCGCGTCGTCACAGCCGGCGATACATCACCAGCGCATCCACCTCGCCGAGCCGGGGATGCGCGAAGGCGCCGGGCAGGCGACCCACGGTCTCGAAGCCGAGCTGCTCCCAGAGCCGCACGGCACGCACGTTGGCGGCGACGACGAAGTTGAACTGCATGGCGCGAAAGCCGCGCCGGCGCGCCTCGTCGAGCGAGTGCGCGGCCATGCCGCGGGCGACGCCCCGCCCGCTCGCGTCGGGCGCGGTGACGTAGCCGCAATTGGCGACGTGCGCCCCGCCGCCGCGCTGGTTCGCACGCATCGTGTAGGTGCCGAGCACCGCTCCGTCCGGTGCCGCGGCGACGAACACGGCGTTCGTCGGGGCGAGCCAATAGGCGAGCGTGTCCGCGCGGCCGAGGTCGCGCTCGAGCGCATAGGTCTCGCCGGCGCGGATCACCGGCTCGAGGATACGCCACAGCGCGTCTGCATCGGCGTCGGGGTCGGCGGGGCGGATGTGGAAGGCTTGCATGGCGGCGTGGCTCCGGGCTCACGTCTCGCGGAATACGGTGGGCGGGCAGGCACGCGCAAGGCTCGACGGCATCCTCAGCCGCCCGCGAGCCAGATCCGCAGCGGGTTCTCGGCGTCGGCGAGGAGCCGCGCGGCCATGGCGCAGGAGACGACGACGAGGAGCGGCCTGATCAGCCGCGCGCCGAAGCGCAGCGCCAGGGCGGCCCCGATCTGCGCCCCCAGCAGCGCGCCCGCGGCC
Organism: Salinarimonas sp.; assembly: GCA_051117315.1. Lineage (GTDB taxonomy): Bacteria > Pseudomonadota > Alphaproteobacteria > Rhizobiales > Beijerinckiaceae > Salinarimonas. Next base: position 48,718 of record JBNPEA010000044.1, read on the forward strand.
ATGACGAGGCCCACCGGCCAGACCACCGCGCCCGTCGCCGCGAACAGCGCCAGGCCGCCGAGATTGCTCGAGGCGTTCGCGAGCTTGGTGTGGGCGGTCGCCTTCACCACGCCGTAGCCCAGCGCCGCGACGAAGCCGATCATGTAGAACGAGCCGGCGCCCGGACCGAACAGGCCGTCGTAGAAGGCGATCGGCGGGACGAGGAGCAGGAGGAACGCGGTGCGCCCGACCCGTGCCTTCACGTCCGCATCGCCCATGCGCCGGGAGAGGCCGAAATACAGGGCGATCGCCACCAGGAGAACGGGAACCCCGGCCTCCAGCAGGGCCTGCGGCAGCACGCTGGCCGCGAGCGCGCCCAGCATGGAGACGCCACCCGCCACCACCGCGATCGGCCAGACCCCGCGCCGGGGCACGAGGCCGCGCCGGGCGAAGGCGAGGGTGGAGGACACGGTCCCGGCCGCGCCCTGCAGCTTGTTCGTCGCGATGGCGGAGACCGGGTCGAGCCCCGCGAGGAGCAGCGCCGGTACCGTCACGAGCCCGCCGCCCCCGGCTATGGCGTCGAAGCACCCCGCGACGACGGCGACGAGCGCCAGAAGCCCGACGATCTCGGGCTGGATGACGACACTGACGCGCCGCGCTTCCCGAAGGCGTCATCCGGCGACACCGACCCGGCAGGCGCGGAGCGGGAGAGCTCCGGTCTCGCGAGCAGCCCCGGTTGCATCTGCGTCGTACGTCCTACGTGCGGGACCCTATGCCGCTGCGGCCGCCGATGCAAGCCTCGCCCGCGCTCACCGCACCCAGCGATCCGCCGCCCGCTCGTCCTCCGCCTTCGACGACACCCAGCCGCCGGTCTCCACCTCGCCGACGGGGTGCTCGCGCTTCCAGAACGGGGCCTTGGTCTTGAGCCAGTCCATCATGAAGTCGGCGGCCTCGAAGGCGGCGCGGCGGTGGGGGGAGGCGGCGACCACGAGGACGATCTCCTCGCCGGGGCGGATCACGCCGTAGCGGTGCACCGCGACGAGGCCCTTCAGGGGAAAGCGCCGCGCGGCCTCGCCCGCCACGCGGGCGATCTCGCCCTGGGCCATGCCGGGATAGTGCTCGAGCTCGAGCGCGGCGAGACGCCCGTCCTCGTCGCGGCACAGGCCGGTGAAGGTCACCACCGCGCCGACGTCGGTACGCCCGCGCACCAGCGCCGCGGCTTCCGCGGCGGCGTCGAAGGGCTCTGCCTGGATGCGCACGATCGGCACGATGGAGGAGGCCGCCTGGGCCGCGGGCTCGTCCATGGGCCTCAGCCTCCGGTCATCGGCGGGAAGAAGGCGATCTCGCCGGCGCCGGTGATCACCGCGTCGCGGTGCACGTGGAGCTGGTCCATGGCGGCGCGGATCACGGTCTCGTTCTCGAAGGCGTAGGCGTATTCCTCGCCGCGGCCCTTCAGCCAGTCGACGAGGTCCGCGATGGTCGCGACGTGCTCGGGTGGCTCGACCATCTCCTCGGTCTTGCCGATTCGCTCGCGCACCCAGGCGAAATACAGGATCTTCACGGCCATCGGCCCGCTCCCCGGCTCTCAGTCCTCGACGAGATAGCGCAGTCCCGCGCGCATGTAGTCCCAGCCCGTATACAGCGTCAGCAGGGCCGCCGCCCAGAGCAGGACGAGCCCCGTCCACGTCGTGAACGGGAACACGGCGTCGCCCGCCGGCCCCGCCACGAGGAAGCCCAGCGCCACGAGCTGCACCGTGGTCTTGTACTTGGCCACGTTCGAGACGGGAACCGAGACCTTGAGCTCGGCCAGGAACTCCCGCAGGCCCGAGACGAGGATCTCGCGCAGCAGGATGACGATCGCCGCCCAGATGTTCCAGCTCGCGATCGAGCCGTGGGCCACGAGCATCAGAAGCACCGCGGCGACGAGGAGCTTGTCGGCGATCGGGTCCAGCATGCGCCCGAGAGCCGACTGCTGGTTCCAGGCGCGGGCCAGGTACCCGTCGAAATAGTCCGTGATCGCGGCGGCGACGAAGATTCCCAGCGCCCACCAGCGCGCCCAGCCCTCGTTTGGCCAGAACCTCAGCCACACCACCGCCGGCACGGCGCGGCAGCGTCCGTAGGTGAGGAGGTTAGGCAGGGAGAGCGCGGTCGATCGTTTCATGCACAAGCAGCCGGTTGCTGGAG
>JBNPEA010000162.1:0-10803 GCA_051117315.1 Salinarimonas sp.
AGTGTGGTGAGGCCGGCGTCTCGTGCTCTCGGTCGTCGTGGAGGTTGTTGAAGCTCGCAGCCCCGGAGGCGGGCTGCAGCGGGTCGATGCAGCCGAAGCCGCGATTGTCGAGGACGACGACGACGAGCTTGCGGCCGAGCATCACCGCCGTGGCGAGCTCGGAGTTCATCATCATGTACGAGCCGTCGCCGACCATGACCACGACCTCGCGCTCGGGCAGCGCCATCTTCACGCCGAGCCCGCCGGCGATCTCGTAGCCCATGGTCGAGTAGCCGTACTCGACGTGGTATCCGTTCGGCCGCGCGGCCCGCCAGAGCTTGTGCAGCTCGCCCGGCAGCCCGCCGGCGGCGCAGACGACGATGGTGTCCGCGTTCGAGGCGCGCTGCACCGCGCCGATCACCTGCGCGTCCGAGGGCAGGGCGTTGTCGGACGCGGGCGCGGCAGTGGCGGCGTCGACGGCGGCGTCCCATTCCGCCTTCAGTCCCGCGACGTCGCCCTCGGCGCGCCAGCTGGCGAGCGCATCCTCGAGATCGGCGAGGCCCGCCTTGGCGTCGGCCACCAGGGGCAGCGCCCCGTGCTTGCCCGCGTCGAAGGCGGCGACGTTGAGGCCGATGATCGTGAGGTTCCGGCTGCCGAACAGGGTCCGCGAGCCGGTGGTGAAGTCCTGCAACCGCGTGCCCACCGCGAGCACGACGTCGGCCGCGGCGGCGACCCTGTTGGCCGCGCTCGATCCGGTGACGCCGATGGAGCCGAGGTTCAGCGGATGGTCGTGGGGGAGGGCGGACTTGCCGGCCTGCGTCTCCGCGACGGGGAGGTTGTGCGCCTCGCAGAAGCGGGCGAGATCCCCGGCCGCATCGGCATAGAGCACACCCCCGCCGGCGACGACGAGGGGCCGCTCCCCCCGCGTCAGCGCGGCGACCGCGGCGGCGAGCTCGTCCGCGTCCGGCCGCGGCCGGCGCTGGCGCCAGAGCTTCGCCTCGAAGAACGTCTCCGGCCAGTCGTAGGCCATGGTCTGCACGTCCTGGCAGAAGGCCAGCGTCACCGGCCCGCACTCGGCGGGGTCGGTCAGCACGCTCATGGTTCGGGGGAGGGCGGCGAGCAGCTGCTCGGGCCGGGTGATGCGGTCGAAATAGCGCGAGACCGGGCGGAAGCAGTCGTTGGCGCTGATCGTGCCGTCCCCGAAGTCCTCGACCTGCTGCAGCACCGGGTCGGGCAGCCGGCTCGCGAAGACGTCGCCGGGCACGAGCAGCACCGGCAGCCGGTTCACGTGCGCGAGCGCGGCGGCGGTGACCATGTTGGTCGCGCCGGGGCCGATGGAGGACGTCACCATCATGGCGCGGCGGCGGTTCGAGGCCTTGGCGTAGGCGATGGCCGCGTGCGCCATGGATTGCTCGTTGTGGCCGCGAAAGGTCGGCAGCCGCTCGCGGATGCCGTGGAGCGCCTCGCCGAGCCCCGCCACGTTGCCGTGCCCGAAGATCGCCCAGACGCCGCCGAGGAACGGCACGCCCGGCGCGGTCTCCTGCGCCGCGAGCCAGCGCACCATGGCCTGGGCGGCGGTCAGCCGGATCGTCGTCATCGCATCCCCTCCAGCAGTCCCTGCCTTGCCTCGTCCCAGATCCTGCACAGCCGCGCGAAGCGCCCCGCCATGTCGTCGATCGCCGCCGCGTCGTCGGTCTCGCCCGCGAGCCAGGCCCGCGCCGCCTCGGCGAAGATGGTGCGGCCCACCGCGAAGCCCTTCACCCGCTCGTGCCGTGCGGCGAGCCGGAAGCTCTCCGTCAGCCCGGCCTCGCCCTCGCCGAGCCCGAGCACGACGATCCCCCGGCACAAGGGGTCGCGTTCGGCGATCACGGCGCAGGCGCGCGCCCACGCCGCGTCCGAGCGCAGCGGCTCGAGCTTCCACCAGTCCGGCTTCACGCCGAGGTCGTAGAAGCGCGCCATGGCGCGGGCGGTGGTGTCGTCGTCGAGCGGGCCGGCCTTGGAGGCGACGATCTCCAGCAGGAGCTCGAGCCCGTTCGCCCGCGCCGCCTCGGCGAGGCGCAGCACCGTCTCCTCCTGCTGCGCCTTCGTCTCGGGCGGATCGTCCGGATGGTAGAAGCACAGCACCTTGACCACGTGCTCGAGCGGCCATTCGGCCAGCGCGCTGCCGTAGTCGCGGCCGATCTCCAGCGCGAGCGGGCGCGAGCCGGGCTTCTCCACCGGCCGCCCGATCCACAGGCCGGAGCCCGCCGCCGCCATCAGCGCGTCGCCGCCGAGCCGCGGGTCGCAGAGGATGCCGTAGCCGGGCCGCCCGTCGGCGACCCGGCGGGTGGCGTCGAGGCACAGTCGCTTGAAGGCGCCGATCCGCTCCGGGGCGGCGCCGACGGCGGACGCGATCTCCTCGATCTGCACGCGGTGGTCGAAGGCGAAGACGCGAAGCGCCGGCCAGTCGCCCCGGCGGGTCGTCGCCCAGTGGATGTGCGCGAGCTCGGGATCGTTGCGCAGCGCCGGGGTGACGACGCCGCGCCGCAGGAAGAAGTCGAGCTCGGCCCAGGTCGGATAGGAGGGCGCGCAGCCGTGGCGGGAGACGGCGAAGGCGCCGCAGGCGTTGGCGTAGGCGAGGGTGCGCTCCCACGCCTCGCCGTCGAGCCAGCCCTTGAGCAGCCCCGCCATGAAGCCGTCCCCGGCGCCGAGCACGTTGTAGACCTCGATCGGGAAGCCCGGTCCGCTGAGGCCCTCGTCCAGGTCGTCCGGGATCGCGCCGGGGAAGGCGACGGCGCCCATCGGGCCGCGCTTGAGCACCAGCGTCGCCTCGGACGCCGCGCGCACCGCGCGCAGGGCATCAGGCATGTCCCGGCTGCCGCCGGCGATGGCGAGCTCCTCCTCCGTGCCGACGATGAGGTCGAAGAGATGCAGCGTTTCCCGAAGCTTGGCGGTGACGGCTCCGGACGCGATGTAGCGCTCCTCGCCGGCGTCGTGGCCGGCGAGCCCCCACAGGTTCGGGCGGTAGTCGATGTCGAGCGCCGTGCGCAGCCCCTTCGCGCGGGCGATGCGCAGCGCCTTGAGCACGGCGGCCTCGGTGCGCGGATGCGACAGGTGCGTGCCGGTCGCCACCACGCAGCGCGCGTCCCCGATGAAGGCCTCGTCGACGTCGGCCTCCTCCAGCGCCATGTCGGCGCAGTTCTCGCGGTAGAAGATCAGCGGGAAGCGCGTCCTGTCGCGGATGCCGAGGATCACGAGCGCGGTCAGCCGCTGCGGGTCCGTGATCACGCCGCGGGTGTCGACGCCCTCGCGGGCGAGCTCCTCGCGCAGGAAGCGTCCCATGGCCTCGTCGCCGACGCGCGTCAGCACGGCCGCGCGCAGGCCGAGCCGGGCCGCGCCGACCGCCATGTTGGTGGGCGAGCCGCCGAGATACTTGCGAAAGGAGGCCATGTCCTCCAGCCGCCCGCCGACCTGGGCGCCGTAGAGGTCGACCGAGGAGCGGCCGATGGTGATCACGTCTAGGGTCATGACGCTTCGTCTCTCGTTGTCCGGCTCACGCCTCGGCCACCGCTTCCTCGAGCGAGGCGAGCTCCTGGCCGCCGGCCATCATGTCCTGCAGCGCCTCGTAGTCGATCTCGCCCTTCTTCGCCGTGCCCAGCGTCTGGCCGCGGTTGAGCACGGTGAAGCGGTCGCCGACCGCGAGCGCGTGGCGGACGTTGTGGGTGATGAAGACGACGCCGATGCCCTGCTTGCGCACCCGCGCGATGGTGGCGAGCACGTTCGCCGTCTGGCGCACGCCGAGCGCGGAGGTCGGCTCGTCGAGGATCAGCACCTTGGCGCCGAAGTGCACGGCGCGGGCGATGGCGACCGTCTGGCGCTCGCCGCCCGACAGCGTGCCCACCGCCTGGTCCGGCCCGCGCAGCTGGATGCCCATCTTGCGCATCTCCTCGAGCGTCACGCGGTTCGCGTGGGCGAAGTCGATGAGCTTCAACGGCCCGAACCGCTTGACCGGCTCGCGGCCCATCCAGAAATTGCGCGTCACCGACATCAGCGGGATCATCGCGAGGTCCTGGTAGACCGTGGCGATGCCCAGCCGCATCGCCTCGCGCGGGCTCTCGAGCACGGTCGGGCGGCCCTCGACCAGGATCTCGCCCCGGGTCGGCTGGTGGACGCCCGACATCGTCTTGATGAAGGTCGACTTGCCGGCGCCGTTGTCGCCGAGCAGGCAATGCACCTCGCCGGGACAGACCGAGAACGAGACGCCGTTCAAGGCGATGACCGGGCCGAAATGCTTCTCGATGTCGCGCAGCTCGATGATCGGGGTCGTCGTCATCAGCGCTCTCCCGTGATCAGGCGGCGCGTGTAGGTGTTCATGATCACAGCGAGCAGGAGCAGCACGCCGAGGAACACCCGAAACAGCGAGCTCTCGACGCCGGTGAAGAACAGGCCCTGCTGCACCACGCCGAAGATCAGCGCGCCGAGGGCGGCGCCGATCACCGTGCCGAAGCCCCCCGTCAGAAGCGCGCCGCCGATGACGACGCAGATGATCGCCTCGAACTCCTTCAGGAGCCCGCGGTCGGCCGCCGCCGAGCCGAACTCCATCACCTGGCAGGTGGCGAAGACGGTGGCGCAGAAGGCGGTGAAGACGAACATCGAGATCTTCACGCGCTTCACCGGCACGCCGGTGTAGCGCGCCGCCTGCGCATCGCCGCCGGACGCGAAGATCCAGTTGCCGAAGGGCGTCTTGGTGAGCAGCACGTGGGCGAAGACGATGAGCACGATCGCCCAGACCATCATCATCGGGATGCCGTCGACGATCGGCTCGCCGGCGCGGGTGCCGCGGGTGAAGGTCGAGATCAGGCCGGCGTCGGCGAGCCAGACGAAGAGCCCGCCGAAGATCTTGCCGCCGAAGACCGGTGCGAGCCAATCCCCCTCGGCCGCGTCGCGCACGCCGCCGACGATGGTCTGGCGGGTGGCGGAGATGGAGAGGAAGATCGTCAGCCCGCGAAGGATGAACAGCGAGGCGAGCGTGACGATGAAGGAGGGCAGGCCGGTCTTGATGACGATCCAGCCGTTGAGCGCGCCGATCAGCATGGCGAGCGCGAAGGCGGCGAGGATCGCCACCCAGATCGGATAGCCCCAGGCCACGCCGACGATGGCGATGACCATGCCCGAGAAGCCGATCATCGAGCCGACCGAGAGATCGAACTCGCCGGCGATCATCAGGAGGCAGGCGCCCACCGCGATGATGGCGAACTGCGCGGCGACGATGCCCCAGTTCATCACGCCCTCGGCGGAGAACATGCCGGTGTCGCGCGCCACCAGGAAGAAGAACACGAAGACCAGGAACGTGCCGCAGATCGCGCCGAGCTCGGGCCGCAACATGGCCTTGCGCAGGGGCGACATGGGCTTGAGGCGCTCGTCGTGCATGGCGCCGTCCTCCAGGGAGCCGTGGGGATGTCCTCCCGGGGCGCGATCGCACGCCCCGGGGCTCTCTCGTGCGTCGGGGCCGTGCCCCGGCTCAGCGGTACTCGCCGGCGAGCGCCTCGACCTTCTCGATGTTCTGCGCCGTGATGAAGCCCGGGCCCGAGTTGATGTGGCCGGACGGCAGCACGCCGTAGCGGCTGTGGTTCGTCAGGATGACGACGGGCAGGTAGCCCTGCAGGAAGGGCTGCTGGTCGATGGCGAAGGCGATGACGTCGTCCTTGATCGCCTGGGCGATCTCGCCGGAGAGGTCGAACGTGCCGAAGTACATCTCGCCCGTGAGGCCGGCATCCTCGAGCGCGGCGATGGTCGGGTGCGCCGAGGTCGGGCCGAGCGTCAGCACCGCGTCGGTGTCCGGGTTGGAGTTCAGGTAGGCGGAGACGCGGTTACGGATCTCGCCGGGATCCTGGCCGGCGTCGATCATCTGGTCGCCGAGCTCGATGCCGAGACCCGCCGCGAAGCCCTGGCAGCGCTCGACCGAGGCCGGGTTGGTGATGTAGTGATTGACGCAAAGGAACGACTCGGCGCCCTCCGCCGCTGCGCGCTTGCCGGCCTGGAAGCCCGCCTCGTATTCCGGCTGGCCGACATGCATCAGCGCGCCGAGCGCCTCGGACTGCTCCTGCGTGCCGGAATTGATGGTGATCACCGGGATGCCGCGATCGACCGCGTCCTGGATCGGGCCCTGGAGCACGTCGAAGTCGGCGATGGTGACGATGATGCCGTCGGGGCTCGAGGCGGCGGCCTGCTCGACGATGCGAGCCATGTCGGCGAGGTCGCCGGTGGTCGGGTTGCGGTACTCGACGGTGGCGTCCATCTGGTCGCCGGCCACCGCGATGGCGTTGCGGATCGTGTTCCACCAGCTGTCCGAATCCGGCGCATGGCTGATCAGGACGAAGCGCTCGCCCTCCGCCTGTGCGGGGGCGGCGAAGGCCGCGGCGGCCGCCACGGCGAGCGCGAGCGCCGAGATGGTGTGCTTCATGGTTGTTCCTCCCTTGGTCACGGCGATCCCGTGATCCGCCGAGCGTCGTCTGCGCGACGTCCCGAGCCGCCGTGCGGCCCCCTGTTGATCAGGGTGGAATGGAGCGTACATTCCATTCCGCGATACGGCAAGTTCATTTCCGCCGAGATGGAACAGAAATTCCGCGCCCCCACCTCCCCACCGGGGAGGTCGGCCGCGCAGCGGCCGGGTGGGGGCGAGCGGTCGTGGTGAGGCGCCATCCGTCTCGCCCCCAACCCGCCGGCCTTCGGCCGCCGACCTCCCCGGGGGGAGGTGTCGGGTCGCGGCCTGCATCGACGTTTCCGACACGCGCCGACGCCCCCACCTCCCCACCGGGGAGGTCGGCCGCGCAGCGGCCGGGTGGGGGCGAAGGGTGGTGGTTATCGTCGACCGTCTCGCCCCCACCCGTCGGCCTTCGGCCGCCGACCTCCCCGGGGGGAGGTGTCGGGTCGCGGCCTGCATCGCTCTCAGCCGCCCTCGAGCGCCGCCCCCGTCGCTACGGCGAGCGTCGCGGCGAGGCAGAAGGTCGCCGCCAGCGAGCGGAAGGCGCCGAAATCGAGCTCGTCGACCCCGAGCAGGACGTCGGCGTGGGGCGCGAGCGGCGAGAACTGGCTGTCGGTGATGGCGATCACGGACAGGCCGCGCGCCTTGGCGTGCTGCGCGAGCGCCACGGTCTCCGGCGTGTAGGGGGCGAACGAGATGGCCAGCAGCGCGTCGTCCGGGGCGAGCATGCCGCCGTGGTCGAGCCGGCCCGCCATGTCGTGCAGCATGGTGGGGCGCCCAACCTTCTCGAAGGAATAGGCCAGATAGGCGGCGACCGAGAAGGCCCGGCGCAGGCCCACCACGTGGACGATCCGCGCCTCGGCCAGCCGGCGCACCGCCTCCTGCAGCCGCTCCGGCTCGAGGGCGAGGGCCATGCGCGAGATCGAGGAGCGCGACACTTCCGCGAACTCGGCGAGCACGCTCTCGGGGCTGCCGGCGCCGGCGGTCTTGAGCCGGGTGAGCCGGGTCGAGTAGTCCGGCCAGACGTTGGAGAGCCGCGCCCGGAAGACGCGTTGCATCTCGGAATAGCCGGAATAGCCCACGAGCTTCGAGAAGCGGATCATGGCCGACGGCGGAACCTCGGCGGCGGCCGCGGCTTCCGCCACCGTGTCGAAGGCGATGCGGTCGGGCTCCCGCAGGACGTAGGCGGCGCACTGGCGCAGCCGCTTGGGCAGGCCGTCGTGCATCGCCGCCAGGCGCTGGCGCAGGTCCTCGAAATCGCTGGGTGGGGTCGGCTTCATGGCGCTGTCGGCTCCTCCCGCGGACCTTGACAGCCCCCGCCGCGACGCGCAAGCATCGTGGAACGAAAATTCCATTTTCGCGGCCACACCGCGAGCAGGGAGGAGAAGGCATGGCCATCCGTTTCGGGCTTCTCGGCGCCGGCCGCATCGGCAAGGTCCACGGCGCTGCGGTTGCGGCGGTGGAGGGCGCCCGGCTCGTCGCCGTGGCGGACCCCGTCGCAGGCGCTGCGGACGCGCTCGTGCGCAAGCATGGCGGCGAGGTGCGCACGATCGAGGCGATCGAGGCGGCGGACGACATCGACGCCGTGATCGTCGCCACGCCCACCGACACGCATGCCGACCTGATCGAGCGCTTCGCCCGGGCCGGCAAGGCGATCTTCTGCGAGAAGCCGATCGACCTGTCGCTCGCCCGCGTACGCGCCTGCCTCGCGGTGGTGGAGGAGACCGGCACGCCGTTCATGCTGGGCTTCAACCGCCGCTTCGACCCCTCCTTCATGGCGCTCAAGGCCGAGATCGTCGCGGGGCGGATCGGCACGCCGGAGATGGCGACGCTCACCTCCCGCGACCCCGGCCCGCCGCCGATCTCCTACATCGAGGCCTCGGGCGGGATCTTCCGCGACATGACGATCCACGATTTCGACATGGCCCGCTTCCTGATGGGCGAGGAGATCGTGCGGGTGACCGCCCGCGCGGCGGTGATGGTCGACCCGGCGATCGGCGAGGCGGGGGACTTCGACAGCGCGAGCCTGGTGCTGGAGACGGTGTCGGGCAAGCAGGTGATCGTCTCGAACTCGCGCCGCGCCGCCTACGGCTACGACCAGCGCATCGAGGTGCACGGCTCCGAGGGCATGATCGCGGCGGAGAACCAGCGCCCGGCGATGATCGAGGTCGCCGACGCGCGCGGCTTCACCCGCCCGCCGCTCTACGATTTCTTCATGACCCGCTACACGCAGGCCTACGCCAACGAGATCGCCGCCTTCGTCGCGGCCCTGCGCGACGGCGCGCCGGTGTCGCCCGGCGGCGCCGACGGGGTCGCGGCGCTGCTGATGGCGGAAGCCGCGCTCCTCTCCGTGCGCGAGGGGCGCACGGTGAGGATCGACGAGGTGTGCTGAGGCACCTCCCCGCCGGGGAGGTCGGCCGCGTAGCGGCCGGGTGGGGGCGAGCCGGTGGCGGGTCTACTTCAACTGTCTCGCCCCCGCCCGTCGGCCGTCGGCCGCCGACCTCCCCGAGGGGAGGTATCGGGTGGCGGACGGCATCGGCGTTCGCCGCTATCTCCCCAGGGGGAGGTGAAGGATCGCGCTCGGGAAAGGATGCGGTGGTGGTCGGGATCGGGCTGATCGGGACGGGGTTCATGGGCAAGTGCCACGCGCTCGCCTACCGGGCGGTGAGCGCGGTGTTCGCGGACGTGGCGCCACCGCGGCTCGCGGTGCTGTGCGATACGCCCGCCGAGAAGGCGGAGGCGTTCGCGCGCCAGTTCGGCTTCGCGCGGGCGACCGCCGATTGGCGCGACCTCGTCGCCGATCCGGCGGTGGACCTCGTCGCGATCACGACGCCCAACAAGCTCCACAGGGAGATGGCGCTGGCGGCGCTGGCGGCGGGCAAGCACGTCTATTGCGAGAAGCCGCTCGGGCTCACGCTCGCCGAGGCCGAGGAGATGGCGGCGGCGGCCGCGCGGGCGGGCGTCGTCACCCAGGTCGGCTACAACTACCTGAAGAACCCCGCCTTCCAGCACGCGCAGCGGCTCGTCGCGGAGGGCGCGATCGGGCGCATCGTCCAGTTCCGCGGGATCGTCGACGAGGACTACATGGCCGATCCGGCGCTGCCCTGGTCGTGGCGTTGCCGGGAAGCGGAGGCGGGGCTCGGCGCGCTGGGCGATCTCGGCTGCCATCTCGTGAGCCTCGCGCAGGCGCTGTGCGGACCCATCCGCACGCTGTGCGCCGACATGCAGACGGTGCACCCCACGCGCCCGATGCCGGACGGGACGGGGGAGGGGCCGGTCGAGAACGAGGACGTGGCCACCGCGCTGGTGCGCTTCGAGAGCGGCGTCGCGGGCATGCTCACCACCTCGCGGGCGGCCTGGGGCCGCAAGGGGCGCCTCGCCTTCGAGATCCACGGCTCGGCGGGCATGATCGCCTTCGACCAGGAGCGCATGAACGAGCTCCGGCTCTTCCAGGCCGAGCCCGACCGCTCGCGCCACGGCTTCCGCACCATCCTCACCGGCCCCGCCCACGAGCCCTACGGCGCCTTCACCCCCGCGCCCGGCCACGGGCTCGGCTTCAACGACCAGAAGACGATCGAGGTCGCGGGCCTGCTGCGCGCGATCGCCGGAGAGGGCCGGGCCTCGCCCGACTTCGCCGAGGCGCTGGTCATCGAGCGGGTGATCCACGCGATCGCCCGCTCCGCCCGCGAGGGCAGCGGCTGGGTAAGGCTCGACGCGTAGCCAAGGAAGGGCTTCGCGGGAGCTCGGCCCCCGTGTAGAACGGACGCATGAGACGCCTGATCCTCTTCCGCCACGCCAAGTCCGGCTACCCCCAGGGCGCGGACGACCACGACCGTCCGCTGAACGATCGCGGGCGCGAGGACGCCCCGCGCATGGGCGCCTACCTCGCCGCCGAGGCGCTCCTGCCCGATCTCGTCCTCGTCTCCTCGGCGCGGCGCACGCAGGAGACCTTCGCGCTCGCCGGCGCCGCCATCGGCCCGGTGGAAACCCGCGAGGAGCCGCGCATCTACGAGGCGCCGGCCGAGCGCCTCCTCGGCGTGGTGCGCGAGACGCCGGACACGGTGCGCACGCTCCTCATGGTCGGCCACAATCCCGGCATGGAGGACCTGGCGACGCGCCTCGTCGGCTTCGGCGACCGCTACGCCTTCGCCCGCCTCCAGCAGAAGTTCCCCACCGCCGCGATCGCCGTGATCGACCTCGACGCCGAGACCTGGGCCGAGGTGGTGCCGCGGGAGGGGCGGCTGGAGCGCTTCGTGACGCCCAAGGGGCTCGCGGCCGCGCGCTAGGTTGATCGGTGGTGGTTTCGGCTGACGCCGAATGCGCCTGCCGGCGCACCCCCTCCGTCTCGTCGCCTTCGGCGC